>CAYQVI010000302.1:2426-4098 GCA_964420725.1 uncultured Gemmatimonadaceae bacterium
GACACCAGCGTGGGTCAACTGGACCGGGAGCGGGGTGGTCGGGCCTTCACGCAGCGGGTGAATGTGGCCCTTGGGGAGGTGATCGAGGTCGAACTCCGGCAGCGGGACAACCTGAAGACCGGGGCCCTCCTGGGAGGGCTGGGAGTGGCGGCGGGGGTCGCACTTGCCGCCTCCCTCCAGGACGGGGGGGGGCTGAAGCGCCCCGACACCGGCGGGGAGATCGAGGACCGACGCACCCCCTTCGTGCTGAGGTTCCGCCTCCCCTTCTGACCGGTGGGAGGGGGAGGGCGTTCCCTCCACGGCACCCCGGTCAGACCGCACAGCAACGTTCCAGTTACAACAAACAAACGAAGGGGGGGAGAAGCCTGGGCTTCTCCCCCCCTTCGTCCATCGGTACAGACCCCTCCCGACCGGAGCCGGAAGGTGGTGGACCGGGTGATGCGTGGAGTCCATCCACGCACCACCCGGTCACCCCGGACTCAACCCCCGGTGGGCTCGGTCAGGTTCGGGTTGGTCTCGTACTCCGCCCTGGGAATCGGGAAGCAGAGAGACCGGTTGGCCACCAGAAAGGACGGCGGCTCCGGGTTCGACGAGGTTCCCGCCGACTCCAGCGGGTGGAGCTCACCGGGGGAGTTGTTCGCCGCCCAGCGCCGGAGGTCGGCCATCCGACGGCCCTCGAGCCACAGCTCGATCCCGCGCTCCCTCTTGTAGACCGTCCATGCCTCGTTGAGGCTGTTGGCCTCCCAGGCATCCAGGCCCAGTTCAACCCTGTGCTTGTTGATCAGGGGGAGCGCCGCCTGCCAGTTCCCATCCCGGAGGAGGGCCTCGGCCTCGGTCAACCGCATCTCCCACCCGGTGGACAGGGCGTGCGGAGAGTCACGACGGTCATGCTTCAACTGGAAGTACCACGGAGCCCGGGACCCGGGCTGCACGCCTTCGAGGAAGGCGATGGCCGCGTCCCCCCGGGGGATGGTCGGGTTCTGTCCCCACGGCGTCCGGGGGTCCTGGGTCTCGGTGTAGTAACCCTCGTAGAAGGTGTTCCACACCGTGTGCGCCCGGTACGGCTGATTGGCGCCCGCCCAGAAGATCCGGTTGTACTGCCCGTCTTCCTGGGTGGTGTAGTCCATGTTGAAGACGAAGTTATCGGGCACCTGCTGGGCATCGGCCACCGCTCCGGCCCAGTTCCCCAACTGCGCCCGCACCGAGGCACGTCCCGCAATGGCTGCGGTGGAGATGTTGGACAGCCCCGCTCCGTTCCCAAGGGCGATGGCCCGGGTGAACCAGGTCTCCGCCCGCTCCAGGAACACATCGCTGGAGACCTCGGGTCCGCCATCGATCACCCCGGCGCAGAAGTTCTCGCCGAGAAGCCGGTTGGAGTACCCGGCCCAGATGGCCGCCCAGGCGGCGGGCTCGTAGGAGGAGATGTCCCCTACGATCCGCTCGAACCGCTCCACCGCATCCTCAGCCACCTTCCGGGCGCGCTGGTGGTTGGTCCAGTTGCTCTGATCGAAGCGCAACACACCGGTCTGTTCGATGGCGGTGATCCCGTAGGACCCCGTCGATCCCCCCGGGAAGATCTCCCGGACCACCGCGCCGCTGGTATATGCCACGTTCCGAAGGGCGTCGGACAACAGGATCTTGGATCCGTTGGCCAGCGCCTGGTGGGCGGTGG
>CAYQVI010000303.1:0-4092 GCA_964420725.1 uncultured Gemmatimonadaceae bacterium
CGGGCCTCGGTCTCGGACACCCCCACCGCCTCATGGGGGCCCGAGATGGTCATGTTCCAGATGTGGGGGAGGTTCGTGATCCCGTATCCGCTGCTCTCCCCCTCGCCGGCCAGCGACCAGCGGTGGGGGCGGAGAAGGTCCTCGTAGGGTCCCTCGAAGCGCCGGAGGAAGGCCACGGAGACCGTGTGCTGTCCCGCCGGCACGAAGATGGGCTCCGTGCGGAGCGGCACGCCGCCCCCCCGGTTCCCGCTGGCCAGCCCCCGCTCGAAGCGGAGAAGCGCCACCTGCTCCTTGTTGATGGAGAGGTCGATGTCCTCGAAGGTGGCCATGGTGCCGGAGCGGGTCTCTACCTGGAAGGTGTAGATGCCGTCGGCCGGGAAGTGGTGGGTCACCACCAGCCCGCCCCGGGTGCCGAAGGGGGCGCCCTCCACATGATCCCAGTTCTGCTGCGACACCAGCGGCGACTGGCTGTAGGTCACGTGGGTGGCCGG
This sequence comes from uncultured Gemmatimonadaceae bacterium, assembly GCA_964420725.1. Taxonomy (GTDB): domain Bacteria; phylum Gemmatimonadota; class Gemmatimonadetes; order Longimicrobiales; family Gaopeijiaceae; genus CAYQVI01. Next base: position 492 of record CAYQVI010000303.1, read on the forward strand.
GGCCTCCGGGTTCCCCACCGCGATGCGGCTGATGGTGCCGGCGGCGGTGAGGTAGGCGTTCAGGAGGGTGGGGGAGAGGGCCTGGGCATCGGCCATGTTGTCGAAGTTGCCCAGGTAGCTGTCCAGGGGGAGCCAGTTGCCAGGGTCCACCTCCAGCCCCAGGAGATGCTCCACTGCCCGGGCATACTCCGCCCGGTTCAGCCGCTGGAAGACCCGGTTCCCCGGGTCCGGATTCCGGCTGGCCACCGCATCGATGTTCTCCTCGAGACGGGCGGCGATGGCGATGAGGGTGTCCCCGCCGGGCCGCCTCAGCCCCGGAGGGGGCATCATCTCCAGGCGGAGCTTCCGGATCACCGCCTCGGCCCGCTCACGGTCGGAAGCCGCCTGGGCGACGTCGAATCCCGACAGCGACAGATTCCCCGTGAGGAGCTGGTCGTTGTGGCAGATGTTGCAGGTGCGGCGGGTGACCTGGTTCAGCTCGTCATCGGTGGCGTTGCGGCCGGAGGCCAGGACCCCGGCCAGGAAACCGGGGCGCTCGGCGGGGGAGGCGGGGATCGTGGTGCGCTCCGACGCCGGGGCCACAGCCGCCGAGGGGACCGCGAACTCCTGCTCCGGAGCCACGTTCTGCCGGGAATCCCCCGGTGTCACCAGCAGGACCGGGAGGAGCCCGGCAAGGGCCACGAGGCCCGGCAGGTGAAGCCGCATCCGATCACTCCGCCCGGAGGAGAACCACCATCAGGGAAATCCAGCCTTGCAATCTCCGGGCCCCACCCTGGACCCCGGCGCATGGGCGGAAACCCCCACTCAGTGTTGCAGAGTACGGAGGGGGTGGGTGGAAGGACAAGGAAAAAGTGTGGGTGGGGGGCGGGGGAAGGCGTCTTCTCAGTACGTTGAGTAGATTTACTCAGTACGTTGAGTAGTTCAGGCGCTCATCCGGTTTCAGTCCCCCCGCGCCCGTGCGGCGGACCGCCTGCGCACCGACCACATGGCCACTCCACCGGATTCCACACCCACGCCGAGAGCGCAGAACGTGATCGAACCGGGGCGGGACCCACTCCTCGAGAAGCTGTCCGGGCTCAGATTCTGGCAGCGGGGGGACCAGCGGGCACCGCACAAGCCTCTGCTGCTCCTTGTGGCGCTGGGCAGGGTCAGCCGGGGAGAGCCCCGGATGGCGGAGTACAACCAGTTCGCCGATCCACTGAGGCGGCTGCTCAGCGAGTTCGGGCCTCCCCGAGAACCGCGCCCTGAGTACCCGTTCTACAGGCTTGTCAACGATGGGCTCTGGGATCTCGAGATGCCCGGCGAAGGCGTGGTCCGGGAGGCCCTGAAGGAGAATCCCACAGACTACATGCTGAAGAGCCGCCAGGTGTCCGGCGGCTTCCCGGAGGAGATCCAGTCGGCACTGGAATCGGATCCCGGGCTGTTGCGAAGGGCTGCGGAGTTCATCCTTGAGAAGCACTTCGCCGACACCCTGCACGATGAAATCCTGTCGGAGGTGGGTCTCGACCTGGGGAGGGAACTTGTCCTTCGGACGCGACGGGACCCCGCGTTCCGGAGACGCGTCCTCCTCGCCTACGAATTCCGCTGCGCCCTCTGCGGGTTCGATCTCCAGATGAATCACGCCCCCATCGGTCTGGACGCAGCCCACATCCGGTGGAAGCAGGCAGACGGCCCGGACGCCGAGAGCAACGGTCTCGCCCTCTGCACCCTGCATCACCGCCTGTTCGACCGTGGCGCCTTCACGGTGAATGAGGAACGGCGGGCCTTGGTGTCGCACCTCGTGGTGGGAAGCGCACTGCAGCCATGGCTCATGGCGTACCATGGGAAGGAGGTCCGGCGGCCGCAGGAGGAGTTCCAGAATCCCGCCCCCGAGCATCTTGACTGGCACGGGCGGGAGGTCTTCCGGTCCCCGGCCCGGGGATAGCGGACACACCCCCCCCTCACTCCAGCACCCCCCGCAACCGCTCCACCTCCCACCCGCTCCACCCCGGCGGCTCCAGCAGCGCCAGCCAGGCCTCCAGGTAGTGCCGCGGGGCATACTCGTGCCCAAACCCCGGGGGAGCGGTTCCCACCATCATGTCTGCGGACAGTTGGAGCATGGTCACCACGGGGAACCAGCGGAGTTGGGGGACCACGTCCGGGGCCCGGGCCTCGGTCATCCACCCGGGCTCCCGCCAGTAGGCCTGGGGATCGAAGAAGACGATGGGATCGCTGGCGTACTGCAAGAAGGCAATGCGGAAGTTTCCCCAGGGCTGGAGGCCCCGCCCAAGCCCCCCATCCTGATTCATGAAGCGCACCACCGCACCCCCTCCGAAGCGGGGGAGCCAGGCCGGCGATCCAGGGTCCCGCTCCCGGGTGACCTGCCGCCAGGTCTCGTGGCGGAAGGGCGGACCCGCCCAGAGCGCCCCATCGAAGGGGTCGTCGATGATGTCGAAGAAGTCGAAGGAGAGATCGGAGTTCATCGACCCCAGGCTCAGCCCGTGGAGGTAGAGGCGGGGCCGGGCCCCCCGGGGAAGGGTGCGCCAGTAGCCGTAGACCTCCTCGAACAGCGCCCGGGCGGTCTCTGCCCCGTACGCACCCTCGGTCATCAGCGCCAGGGGGCTGGAAAGGTAGGAGTACTGGGCCGCCACCGTGGCCACATCCCCCCTCAGGAGGTACTCCACGGTGTTCTGCGATGCCGGGTCCACCCAGCCGGTGCCGGTGGGGGTGACCAGGAGCAGCACCGACCGGTCGAAGCCCCCCACCCGCTGCAGCTCCCGGAGGGCCAGAGCCGCCCGCTCCCGGGGGGTCTCTGCGGAGTTGAGTCCCACGTAGACACGGATGGGAGCCGGCACCGGGGTGCCGAAGAAATCCGACAGTTCGGCGGCGGTGGGGGCTCCCGCCACGAAGTTGCGCCCCTGGCGCCCCAGCCCTTCCCACCCCACCAGGGAGGCGGTACTACCCGTCTGTTCAGACCGTGTCGGGACGGGGATATCCGGCTGGATCAGCGCATCCAGTTGCTGGAACGACTCGTCCGACGCCCGGAGCACCCACTGGATGAGGACCCCGTCAACCACCGCCCAGAAGAGCCAGGCGGCCAGCACGACCCCCACCACCTGAGAGATCCGGTGCGGCACGAAGCGGCGGAGTCGACCGGCCAGGAAGCGGAAGGTCCACTGGAACAGCCGGGCCACCCCCAGCACCAGCACGAAGACCACCAGCGCAATGAGCCCCAGGAGCGCCGGACGCACCCCCTCCGACGGGTCCATCCCCATCAGCTCCCGGATCCCGTTCTGCCAGGTGGAGGCCTGCCAGAGGAAGCCCACCACCGTGAGGATGGAGAGGACCCCTGCGATGCGGCGGATGAGCCTGGCCCCCGGCGGCCCGGCCTCGGGGAGTTGCAGGTAGTGCCAGAGCCAGGTAGCGGCCACCCCCAACCCGTATCCAGCCGCGAAGGAGAGCCCCGAAAGCACCCCCTGCACGGCGTAGGGCCGGGGAACCAGGGAAGGGCTCAGCGAAAAGGCGAAGAAGAGGGTGCCAATCAGGATCCCGACGCTGCTCAGGGGCAGCTTCGGGTTCAGCACCTCCTTCCGGATCTCCTGGGTCACCTCACCCAACGTGC
>CAYQVI010000304.1:0-4068 GCA_964420725.1 uncultured Gemmatimonadaceae bacterium
CTGGAGGTGGAGAGCGGATCCAACGATCCCATGGCCATCTTCCTCACGGTGGGGCTCATCCAGTTGATCCTGGGAGAGACCACGCCGGGGCTCCCCCTGGTGGGGCTCTTCCTCCTCCAGATGGGGGCCGGGGCAGGGGTGGGGCTGGCCATGGGGTGGGCCGCCACCCGCCTGGTGAACCGGGTGGATCTGGACGCCGCCGGCCTCTACCCGGTCCTGGCGGGGACCATGGGAATCCTCTCCTTCGGTCTGGCGGCGGTGATGGGGGGGAACGGGTTCCTGGCGGTGTACCTCACCGGGATCGTCATGGGGAACTCCCCCCTGGTGTTCCGCCGGGGGATCTTCCTGTTCCACGACGGCGCCGCCTGGATGGCCCAGATCGCCATGTTCATGATGCTGGGGCTGCTGAGCTTCCCCAGCGCCCTATGGGCGGCGGCACCGTCGGGGCTCCTGGTGGCCGGCGTCCTCATCCTCGTGGCCCGCCCCGCCATGGTGTTCGCCCTCCTGGCCCCCTTCGGTTTCCGGGGGCGGGAGCTTCTCCTGATCTCCTGGGCGGGGCTCAAGGGAGCGGTCCCCATCATCCTGGCCACCTATCCCCTCCTGGCGGGGGTCCAGCAGGGGCGCCTCATCTTCGACCTGGTCTTCTTCACGGTGCTGGTCTCGGCGCTGACCCAGGGGTGGACCCTCCCCCTGGTGGCGCGGCGGCTGGGGCTGCAGCGTCCTCCCGAGCCCTCCCCCCCGGTCTCGCTGGACATCACCTCCCTGAAGCATGTGGATGCGGACATCGTGGAGTATGCCATCGGGGAGGAGTCCAGGGCTGCCGGGATGCGGATCCGGGACCTCCCCTTCCCGGAGGGGTCGCTGGTGGCCATGGTGGCCCGGGAGAACCGGACGGTCCCGCCGGGGGGGAACACCGAACTCCGCCCCGGCGACTTCATCTTCGTGATCATGAACCGGGATCTCCGCCCCCTGGTGGACCGGCTCTTCACCGAGGCCGCCCCGGAGCTCCCCCACCTGGTGGAGTTCCCCCTCCGGGGGAGCACCACGTTGGGGGAGTTGCAGGAGTTCTACGGCCTGGAGATCGGAGCCCCTCCGGAGACCCTGGTGGGCGCCATCGTGGAGGAGCGGCTGGGTTCGGTGGCCATGCCCGGCGACTTCGTACGGCTGGATCAGTGCGTGTTCGTGGTGCGGGAGGTGGAGGACGGACGGGTGGTGGGAGTGGGGCTGGAGATCCTCACGGAGTCGCCGTCCGGGAACGGATCGCTGGACCCGGAGCCCTGACCCGCTCCGCCGGCGGTCAGCCCTCGTCCACCCCCTCCGCCACCCGGCGCAGGAAGGCCTCCACGGCATCCGTATCCCATACGGCTTCCCCGTGTCGAAGCAGCACGATCCCCCCGTCCCGATCCACCACCCAGGTGGTGGGGAGCCCCCGCACCCCCCAGGAGGCGGGCATGCGGGAAGCTTCCAGGTAGATGGGGAGGTCCATCGGGTACCGACGGAGGAAGCGGCGTACCGGAGCCTCCCCCTCGGCGGCCACCAGGAGAAAGGTGATCCCGGTGTCCTCCAGGCGGTCCCGGAGCCGCTGGATGCTCCCCATCTCCCGCACGCACGGCGGGCACCAGGAGGCCCAGAGGTTGATGAAGAGCACCGTTCCCCGGTAGCTCTCCAGCGAGACGGCCTCCCCCTCCTCCAGCGGTCGGATCCGCCAACGGAAGTCGGCTCTTCCCCATCGGGTCAGTCCCCCTTCGCCGGTGAGGGCGGGAAGGCCCGGGAGCCCCTCCTGCCCCGCCGCTTCCCGGGAGAGCCCGCCCAGGGCCAGGGGGAGGAGCGCCACCAGCGCCGCCAGGAGAGGGGCTGGACCCGGCAGCCGGCCCCGCCGCCCCGGTCCCGCCCCGTACCCCCCTCCCCTCACTGCGCCACCCCCCAGCGCACCCCCAGCATCAGGTGGCGCCCCCGGAGGGGCCCGTAGACCCAGGCGGTGTCAAAGCTCTCGCTGAAGGGATCCCCCGGGTTCACCAGGGGACTGGGCTGCACCGTGTCCAGGAGGTTCTTCACCGACAGGTAGGCCTCGGCCCCGCTCTGCAGACGCCACGTGGCCTGGACATTATGCAGGGTCCAGGCGGGGGAGCGCTCCGCCCGGGTGAAGGGGGCCTCGTACGCGGGGAGCCGCATGGGGCCGGTGATGCTCCCGGTCCAGTCGAAGACCACCGGGACGCTCCTGGGGGCCCAGGTGGCGCTCCCCACCCCCCGCACCGTGGGAGCGAAGAACTCCTTCTCCCGGACCCCGTTCCGCTCCAGGTAGACGTCCTGCACGGTGACGCCCACCGAGTAGAGGAAGCGGTCGAAGTCCACATTCTGGTTGAAGGAGAGCCCGATCCCCCGACTGACCGCGTGTCCGTCCAGGTTGTCGTACACGATCTGCCCGGGATCCAGGTCGTAGTCCGGGGCGATCCGGTTGGAGAAGCGGGTGTGGAAGAGGTCCAGGTCGATCATCATGGGATTCGGCCCGAACTCCACCACCTGGTTCAGATTCGCCGTGAAGCTCCGGGACCGCTCCGGCTGCAGCTCCGACACGATCCTCACCTCCCGGGAGCCGCTGAGGGCAGCATGGTCCTCGGTGAAGAGGTTCACCACCCGGAATCCGGTGCCGGCGTTGAAGCGGAGCGCCGTTTGGGGAGCCGGCTCCCACTTCATGGCCAGGCGGGGGGAGAGGATCACCCCGTGCTCGTCATGGTGGTCGGCCCGGAGTCCCGCCAGGAGGGAGGAGCCTTCCCACCGGATCTCGTCCTGCACCATGATCCCCGGGACGAAGCGCCGCTCGGGCCGCCGAGTCGCCGGGGTGTTGTCGTCGTAGAGGTGGAAACGGGCGGTGGCCCCCACCAGGAGGTCGTGGGCCCCGGCCCTCCGCCCCCAGATCACATTCCCCGAGGCCAGGTGCTGCCGGCCGTCGTAACGGGTGTCGCCGTAGTCGCTCCGCTGATCGTGCCAGGTGTAGGCCCCCTCCATGCGCAGCGCATCCGACCAGGAGGGGAGCCAGGAGCCCAGCACCTCCGCCCGTTGGGTGACGATCCACTCCCCGTAGATCCGGTCGCTTCCCCGGTGCCGGGGGCTCCACTCCTCCACCCCCCCGAACCGGTCCTCGTAGACGAAACGGGCGCTCAGCGACCCGCTCCGCATGCCGTCGCGGCTCCCCTCCAGCTTCCCGAACACCACCCCACGCCGGGTCAGGGGGAAGTCGCTGAAGCCGTCGCCGTTCCCGTCCACGAAGTGCTGGTTGTAGGCCAGGTTGCCGCTGAGGAAGCCGCTGGTGGCCCCGGGGGTGGAGGCCAGGGCGAAGTCCACATTGGCCTCCCTCTCGCTGGTGCCGCTCACATCCAGCGTCATCCGGGGGGCGAAGCGGGGGTCCTTCGTGATGACGTTCACCACACCGGCCATGGCCTCGGAGCCGTAGAGGGTGGAGGCGGGCCCCTTGATGATCTCCACCTGCTGGATCAGGGCGGGATTCACCCCGCTGAGGCCGTACACCGACGCCAGGGAGCCCAGGATGGGCATCCCATCGATGAGAACGGCGGTGTAGGGGCCCTCCATCCCGTTGATCCGGATGTTGTTGGTGTAGCAGACGGCGCAGTCCACCTGGGTGTTCACCCCGTTCACGAACTGGATGGTCTGGGTCAGGTCATGGGTGGCGTTGCGCTGGAGCACACCCGCCGGAACCACCTCCACCTTCACCGGGGACTCCCCCACCGAGCTGCGCTGCATCGTGCCGGTGACGGTGAGGGCTTCCACCGCCACCGGGTCCGTTGCGAGGACAAAGCGGAGGGGTTCGGTGGTGGGGAGGCGGACCACCCGCTCCACGGTGGCGAAGCCCTGCGCCGAGATCACCAGCCGATGCTCCCCGGGGCCCAGCGCCTGGAACCGGAAGCTCCCCGTGGCGTCGGTGAGGGCCATCCGTTGGGAGCCTGAAACCCCCACCGTGGCATGCATCAGGGGGCCACCGTCCTCCCGGAGCACCGTGCCCTGGAGCGGATGGTCCTGGGCGTTCAGGGGGAGCGGCAGGCAGAGGTAGCA
>CAYQVI010000305.1:0-4064 GCA_964420725.1 uncultured Gemmatimonadaceae bacterium
AGTTCGGCTTCGATTACCTCCGGGACAACATGGTGCACTCGCTGGAGCAGCGGGTACAGCGGGGGCACGCCTTCGCCATCATCGATGAGGTGGACTCCATCCTCATCGACGAGGCCCGGACCCCCCTGATCATCTCCGGTCCCGCCGGGAAGGACACCTCGGGGCAGTACAGCCGCTACACGCCGCTGGTCTCGGCCCTCCACCGGAAGCAGTCCCGACTCATCAACGAACTGGTGGCTGGTGCCGAGGCGGACCTTGCCGCCGGACATGAGGTGGAAGCCGGGGAGAAGCTCCTGGCGGTGAAGCGGGGTTCGCCCCGGCACAAGCGGTTGCTCAAGCTGTTCGCGGATGATCCCTCGATCCAGAAGCTGGTCCAGAAGTCCGAGGCGGACTTCATGCGGGAGAAGCGGCTCCACGAGGTGGACGAGCTTCTCCTGTACTCCATGGATGAGAAGGGGCACAACGTGCACCTCTCCGACGCCGGGATCGAGGAACTCTCTCCCGACGACCCGGACGCCTTCGTCATCCCGGATCTCTCGGAGGCCATGGCCGACATCCAGAGGGACGAGGATCTCACCGTGGACGAGAAGCGGGAGCGGACCCAGGCGTTGGAGGCCGACTACGCGGAGAAGAGTGCGAAGATGCACATCCTCCACCAGCTCCTGAAGGCGTATACGCTGTATCACAAGGACGAGCAGTACATCATCGGCGAGGACGGGTCGGTGGTGATCGTGGACGAGTTCACCGGTCGCCAGATGGCGGGCCGACGCTGGAGCGACGGGCTGCATCAGGCGGTAGAGGCGAAGGAGGGGGTGGAGGTGAAGGGGGAGACCCAGACCCTGGCCACCGTCACCATCCAGAACTACTTCCGGATGTACGACAAGCTGGCGGGGATGACCGGGACCGCCGAGACGGAAGAGGGGGAGTTCCACCAGATCTACAACCTGGACGTGCGGGTCATCCCCACGAACCGGCCCATCGCCCGGGACGACCGGAACGACCTGATCTTCCGGACCCGGCGGGAGAAGTACTCGGCCCTCATCGAAGAGATCGAGCGGCTCCACAAGCTGGAGCTGCCGGTGCTGGTGGGGACCACCAATGTGGAGATCTCGGAGACCTTCGCGAAGATGCTGGTCCGCCGTGGAATCCCCCACAACGTGCTGAATGCCAAGCACCACGAGCGGGAGGCGGAGATCGTGGCGGGGGCGGGGCGCCCCGGGGCGGTCACCATCGCCACGAACATGGCCGGGCGGGGTACCGACATCAAGCTGGGAGCAGGGGTCACCGAGCCCCGGACCGTGGGTTGGGCAAAGGCCCGGGGGCTGGACCTGGCGGAACTGGCCCCCGTGGACCCCACCCGGGAGGGCGACTTCGAGGGGAAGCCGGACGATCACCTCATCGAGCATGGCGGGCTCCACATCCTGGGGTCGGCCCGGCACGAGTCCCGGCGGATCGATCGTCAGCTCAGGGGGAGGGCGGGGCGCCAGGGGGATCCCGGGGCGTCCCAGTTCTTCATCTCCCTGGAGGACGACCTCATGCGGATGTTCATGAGCGACCGGGTGGCCGGCGCCATGGAGAAGCTGGGGGCCCAGGAGGGGGAGGTCATCACCCACACCCTGGTGACCAAGTCCATCGAGCGGGCGCAGAAGCGGGTTGAAACGAACAACTTCGAGGCCCGGAAGCGCCTGCTGGACTACGACGACGTGATGAACCAGCAGCGGGAGGTGATCTACGACCTGCGGCTGTTTGCCCTGGAGGGGGGAGAGGACCTCAAGGGGGAGCTCTGGGAGATGATGTCCCGGAACGTCCAGGACATCGTGGCGGAGTACTGCTCCGGAGAGCCTGTGCAGTGGGACCTCTCCGGCCTCCGGAAGCGGATGTTGGTGGACCACTTCGTGGTGGTGGAGGGGCTCCCCGCAGGGGACGACGACGCCGACGACGAGGATGACCACGGGCTGGACGCCGAGGATGTCGAGACCATGGTCCTGGAAGCCACCCGGAACGGGTTCGAGCGGAAGCTCACCGACTTCGGGGAGCATCAGGAGCGGGTGGCCAGCTTCATCCTCCTCTCTGTCATCGACGACAAGTGGAAGGACCACCTCTACGACCTGGACCACCTGAAGGCGTCGATCTCGTTCCGGGGATGGGGGCAGAAGGATCCCCTTGTGGAGTACAAGAAGGAGGCCTACGACATGTTCGTGGACCTCATGGCCGATCTTCGGAAGACGGTATCCACCCTCTTCTTCCGGGCGCAGATCGGAGTGCCGCAGGCCCCGCCTCCGCCCCGCCGGATGATCTATTCGGGACCCACCGATGTTTCGGGGGAGGCGCCTGGGGCGCGGGTCGCGGCCCCGACACGTCGAGTGGCCCGGGTGGACGAGACGGGAGTGGCCAGGGGAGCCCGGGCGGACACCCCTGAGTCCCCCTCCATCACCGGGGTGCCGGCGGCGACTCCCGCCGACGTCTCCAGACTCCGGACGAATCGTGACGAGGAGGAGGGGAAGGCTCAGCCGGTGACGGCCGAGGAGCTTCCCGGTCGGAACGACCCCTGCTGGTGTGGGAGCGGGAAGAAGTTCAAGAAGTGCCACGGGACAGGGGCCTGACCCGGCGGCCCGACCGGGTGGTTCAGGGGTCCAGTTCTCCCGCGTCCGCCATGGACACCCACCGGTCGTCGCCGACGATGACATGGTCCAGGACGCGGATGCCCAGGGTCTGACCGGCCCGGGCCAGGTTGCGGGTCACCGCCCGGTCCTCTGCGGAGGGGGCCGGGTCCCCGGAGGGGTGGTTGTGCACCAGCACCACCGCCGCTGCCGCCTCCCGGATGGCGGGGCGGAAGACCTCCCGGGGGTGGATGAGGGATGCGTCCAGGACCCCCCGGGTCACAAGGACGGTGCGGAGCACCCGGTGCTGGGTGTTCAGGAGCAGCACATGGAACTCCTCCTGGGGGAGATCCCGGAGCCGGGGCCCCACCAGGGCGTGGACGTCGGCGGGCCCCCGGATCCTCACCCGCTCCGGGAGGGGCTCCTGTGCGGCCCGACGCCCCAGCTCCAGCGCGGCCGCCAGGCGGCTGGCGGTGGCCCCTCCCACCCCTGGAACCTCTGGATTCTCCCCCCCCGCCAGTGTGTCCAGACGGCGGAGCGAGCCGCTGCCCCAGACAAGGAGGCGGTCCGCCACATCCAGCGCCGAGCCGCTCCGACCGCCGCTCCCCACCAGGATGGCCAGCAGCTCCCGGGTGGAGAGGGCCGCCCCCCCCAGGCTCCGGAGGCGTTCCCGGGGACGGTCCGCAGGGGGAATGTGGTGCATGGGGCTCCTCGTGGTGGGGCCGGGTGGATTCCCGGGCCGGAGCGGAACCTTGCACCTCGCCGTGGGCGATGGGATGGCCAAACGTGCCCAGATGGGTCCGTGGCGGCTCCCGGAGCCCCCGGTTTACATTGAAGGGACCATGAATACTCCAGCCGCAATCACCGACGCGCCCTCGACCACGATCCAGGGCCTCCCCCGGCCCCTGGCCCGGGCCATGGAGGCGTATGCCGATCGGCTGGATGTGGAGCTGGTCCGGACGGCCTACGACCTGGCCGTAGAGGCCCACGCCGGCCAGACCCGGGCCTCGGGGGAGAGCTACGTCACCCACACGGTGGAAGTGGCCACCATCCTGGCCCTCCTGAAGCTGGACACGGCCTCGCTGATCTCCGGGCTGATCCACGATGTGGTGGAGGACACCTCCCTCTCCCTGGGGGACATCCGGGATCGCTTCGGGGCCGAAGTGGCCACCATCGTGGACGGGGTGACCAAGATCGGGAAGGTGGAGTTCCGGTCCAACACCGAAGCCCAGGTGGAGAACTACCGGAAGCTCCTCCTTTCCATGTCGGCGGATGCCCGGGTCATCCTGGTGAAGCTGGCGGACCGGCTCCACAACATGCGGACGCTGGAGCACCTCCTCCCGGAGAAGCGGAAGCGCATCGCCCGGGAGACCATGGAGATCTACGCCCCCCTGGCCCACCGGCTGGGGATGGCGGAGATCAAGTGGGAGCTGGAGGATCTGGCCTTCAAGTTCCTGGAGCCGG
>CAYQVI010000306.1:0-4038 GCA_964420725.1 uncultured Gemmatimonadaceae bacterium
GTCCGGGCCATGCTCCAGGGGCAGACAGTCCTGCCCCAGTACCAGGCCAGGATCGAGGAGGTGGCCCCGGGGGTGTGGCGCTCCTCGACCCGGGGCAGCCTTCTTCAGGTCACCACCGGCGGGACCGGAATCGAGGTGGCGGTCACCGCCTCCCGCCCGGGGACGAAGGTGTCGATGATCCTCGGCGGCTCCGGTGTGGGGGGGCTCCTCGGGGGGCAACTGGGAGCCCTTCTGGCCATCGGGCTTTCGCCCGGTCCTGAGGCCGTGGGGGTGGCCATCGCCGCCGGCGGGGTGGCGGGGCTGGTTGCCGGTCTCTGGGCGGGCGCATCCACCTGGCGCAACACCGCCCGATCCCTCCAGGACCGGATGATGCAAGCGGCGGATCGGGTAAGGAGCGGGTTGAGTCCATGAGGGGGATCTCCTGGGCCGTCCTGGGACTCGGTGTCTTCCTCCTGGGGTGCGACGCAGCCGATCCGCAGCCTCCGACGATCCGGACCGACAGCGCCGGCGTGCAACTGGTCCACTCCACCACCCCAGCCGGGGAGGAACGCACGGTGGGTGCGGCGCCTGTGCTGGAAGTCCGGTCGGACCCCTCCGATCCGGCCTCGCTGCTCTTCCAGGTGGTGGGGGTGGAGGTGCTCGCCGATGGCCGGGTGGCCATCGCCAACCTCGGGGATAATACACTCCGCCTCCATGCTCCCGACGGGCGCCTCCTGTGGCGGGCTGGGGGGAGCGGCGGGGGCCCCGGGGAGTTCACACAGCTCCGGGGGGTCGCCCGCATCGGGGACGGCTTCCTGGCCTGGCAGCCCCTTCCCCGACCGGCCCATGTGTTCGACCTGGAGGGGCGATGGCTCAGGTCGGCACCCATGCCGGCAGGGCAGGGTCCCCACGTCCGGGGGATCCTGGCGAGCGGTGCGGTGGTGGCCACGCTCCGGGCCGGGTCGTCGCCGCTGGTGGCGGGGCTCCAGGAGGTGGCGCTGGTCCGGGCCGATACCGGGGCCTCGGACACCCTCGCGGTGCTTCCCACCGTCCGCACCGTGGACATCCCTGGGCTGCGGTTTGCCGAAGCGCAGGCGCTGGGTCCGGTCCTCCATGTGACAGCGGGGGACAGCCTCGTCTACGCCTCCTTCTCCGAGGCATGGGATATCGGTGTGTGGGGCCCCCGAGGCCTGCTCCGCCGGATCCGCCGCGCGTGGGAACCGGTGTCGGTGGACCCGGGGCACCGGAGCGCCTACCGGGAGACGCTGGCAGCGGGGGGTGGGGAGGACCCGCAGGTCCAGCACTCCTACCGGCTCCTGGCGGAGGGGATGTCGTTTCCGGATCACCATCCCGCCCACGCCCGGCTCCTGATGGGAGCCGATGGTGTGCTCTGGGTGGAGCGGCCGCAGACCCAGCCGCCGTGGAGCGAGGGGTTCGACGTGCCTCCACACCCGGGAGTCTGGGACCTCTTCGGAGAGGACGGTACCTGGCTCACCACGGTCCACCTCCCCGCCCGCTTTCGCCTGATGTGGGCCGGGGGGGACCGGGTGGCGGGAGTGGCGAAGGACGACCTGGACGTGGAGTCGGTGCAGGTGTGGCGGCTGGAGGCGAAGTAGGGGGCCACCCGGGTTGGACGCAGGAAGTAGCCGGAGTCTGCCCTGACCCGCCGACCGCAGGATGGAAAGGAGTTCAGAGGGCCTCAAGACGGGAATGGGTGAGGCCTCACCCTCCCGCCGCCACCTGCCGGAACACCGCCGCCATCTCCCCACGGGTCCGCTCGATACAGAAGCGACTGGCCACACCCGCCGCCTCCCGGGTCTTCTCGTCCAGGAGCCCCGGATCGGTCATGAGACGCTCCAGGTGCGCTGCGAGCTGCGCGGGATCATGGGGATCGTGCAGGAAGCCGCCCCCCTCGGTGAGGATCTCAACGGGCCCACCCGCGTCGGCGGCCAGGACGGGGGTGGCGGTCCCCAGAGCCTCCACCACCACAAGTCCGAAGGGCTCCGGGAGGACCGATGCGTGGATGGCCACATCGGCGGCAGAGAAGATCTCCGGCACATCCTCCCGGTGGCCCAGCAGGGTCACCTGGTTCGTGAGCCCGCTCTCTTCGATGGCAGCCTGCACCTCCGCCAGGTAGTCCAGGTCTCCCTCGCCCCAACCGCCCATCAGGAGCAGCCTGAAGCGGCTGCGCAGCGACTCCGGGAGGAGGGCCACTGCCCGCACCACCTGCACCTGCCCCTTCCACTGACGGATGGTGCCGGCCATGGCCGCCAGGAAGTGGTCGCCGGGGATCCCCAGCATCTGGCAGAGGTCCGAGCGGAGCGCGGCGCGACGTGCCGGATCCGGGACCCGGGAGCGATCAAACCCATTGTAGATGATCTGGACACGCTCCCGGGGGAGGGAGGTGGCCAGGGGGGAGTCACCCACATAGCGACTCACCGGAATCACCCGGGCGTAGAGCCGAGCGGCCCCACGGACCAGGGGTCCCGGAGCGACTCGCGCATCTCCCCGCATGCTGGCCACGCAGGGGATCCCCAGCGAACGGGCCGCCGGCAGCCAGTCGTCATATCCGTGGAGCGGCGAGTTGTTGAGGTGGACGAGGTCCACCTTCAGGGAGGCCATGAGGCGGCGACGGCGCCAGATGGCGGCCAGGGCGTCAACATACCGCCTGAACCGCCCGGCGGTGCTCCTGAGGTTCCGCTCCCTCCGCCGGGGTGCCTCCCAGACGATGACCTCGGCACCGGCCTTCTCGAATTCCGGGATGAGGGCGTTCCTGGCGTAGAAGAGCACGGTGGGCTGGACTCCCCGCTCCGGGAGCCCCTGCACCAGGTCCAGTAGACTGCGATGGGAGCCTCCGTGCGTACCGTCCTCGGCGGCCTCCACGTGGAGGGTGCGGATGGGTGGGGCCATGGCGGGGATCCCTCCGGCGGTGTAGTCGGGCGAGAGAGCCCGGGGGGTGGGGGGGAATGATCAACAATGATGAAGATCGTAGGCCCCAGCGACACTCCCGGTTCCACCGCCCCATTCCCGGCAATCCGAGCCGATTCAGCCGCCCTTCGGGTGGGGAGGCGCCGGGGAAGATGACACCGGGCCCGGGGCGGGTGTATCGTCCACCATGCCCGAGCTCAACTACCACCACCTCCGCTACTTCCGCGCCGTGGCCCACGAGGGGAACCTCACCCGGGCCGCGGAGAAGCTCTTCGTGTCCCAGTCTGCGGTTTCGGTGCAGATCCGGAAGCTGGAGCAGGCGCTGGGGCACGACCTCTTCGACCGGGTGGGGCGGGATCTGGTCCTGACCGAGGCGGGGCGCATCGCTCTGGACCATGCCGACGAGATCTTCTCGGTGGGGCGGCAACTGGTGGACATCCTGAACGAGCGGGGGCGGGAGCGGGTGGTGGTGCGCATCGGCTCCCAGGCCACCCTCTCCCGGAACTTCCAGCTCCGCTTCCTGGCGCCCCTCTTCTCCCGCTCCGATGTGGAGATCGTGGCCCGCTCCGGGACCTTTGCAGAGCTCATCGCCCAACTCGAGGCACACCAGCTCGATGTGGTGCTGGCCAACTGGGCTCCCCCCAGGGATCACGCCACCCGCTGGGTGGCCCACACCATCGCCTACCAGGGGCTGAGCCTCATCGGGGGGCCGGAGGAGGAAGGGCGACCGGAAGTGAACGGGGGGGCAAACCGGCCGGAGCGCCTACCCGGGGACGCCGGGGCGGGGGACAACCGGGACGAGGAGGGGGGCGCGGAGGCGGGGGAGCTGGCGGATCTACTGGAGGGGGCCCCGCTGATCCTGCCGGCCCGGGAGAGCAGCGTCCGGGTGGGCTTCGACGCCCTGGTGGACCGGATGGATCTCCGCATCACCGTTGCCGCCGAGGTGGACGACATGGCCATGCTCCGGCTCCTGACCCGGCAGGGGGTGGGCCGGGCCGTGATTCCCCCCATCGTGGTGCGGGACGAGCTGGCCTCCGGCGAGCTGGTGGAACTCGCCCGCCTTCCCGGGCTCCGGGAGACCTTCTACGCCATCACACCGTCGCGGCGCTTCCCGAATCCGCTGCTGAGGGA
>CAYQVI010000307.1:0-3592 GCA_964420725.1 uncultured Gemmatimonadaceae bacterium
ATGCCCCCCGCCCCCCTTGCCATCGACCCCACCTTCTTCCCCACCCCCGCGGACTTCCGCGCCTGGCTGGAGAAGAACCAGGATACCGCCTCTGATCTCTGGGTCGGCTACTACAAGAAGGCCACGGGCCGGGCGTCCGTGACCTGGGAGGAGACGGTGGACCAGGCACTTTGCTACGGCTGGATCGATGGCATCCGTCGGTCCTTCAGTGATGAAGCCTACGTGATCCGCTTCACGCCCCGGAACACTGGCAGCGTCTGGAGTCGGCGGAACATCGAGCGGGTGGAGGCGCTCAAGGCCGAGGGTCTGATGCAAAGCCTGGACTGGAGGCCTATGCACACCGGGACGCACACGAGGACAGCGGATACGCAGTCGGCGACCGCCCGGAGGACTTGCCGGACGAGATGGTCGCGGAGTTCAGGACGCACCCCGAGGCGTGGGCGTTCTACAGCGCACAGCCGCCGGGGTATCGGAAGCAGACCACGGCGTGGGTGACGAGCGCCAAGCGGGAAGAGACCCGCCAGCGGCGGCTGGCCACGCTGATCGAGGACTCGGCAAACGGGCTTCGCATCAAGCAGTTCCGGCGGGAGTAGGCGAAACGCTCCCCCCCGCTCACCCGTCGTAGCGCCGCGCCTCCAGCGGCTGTGATGGCCAGGGCGCACCGCACCGGCACACAGCGCGGCCCGGCGTACCCCGCTGGCCACCCTGAACCGCCGGATCCGGGCGGAGCATCGCTTCCTGGTTCCGGAGCTGTCGACAAGCCCGTAGGTCCGGGCAGGCGACAGACCCTTCCGGGGATCGGGGCTCTGGGTCTGTGGCGACCCACCGGGGCTTCTGCTTCGGCATAGGGCACGATGGGATCCCGCTCTGACGTGCCCACGGCCTGGCGGATCGTGAAGGCTCGGCATGCCCGTGCTGCCTTCGACGGGGAGGGGGCTCGACGGTACGGCGGTCCGTGGAACAGCCCGGGTACCCCGGTCGTGTATGCCTCGGAAAGCCGGGCGCTCGGTCTATTGGAGGTCCTCGCCGGGCTCTCGTCCCCCAGAGCGGTCCAGGGCTACCTGGTCATCCCTGTCACCTTCAACTCCCACCTCGCCCTGGACCTGCCACCACGGGACCTCCCCGACGGATGGCGCCGCTATCCACCCCCTCTTGCCACGCAACGCATCGGAGACGCCTGGGCCGCGGGACGGCAATCCGTCGTTCTCCGTGTTCCCAGCGCGCTCGTTCCCCAGGAGTCCAACTACATCCTGAATCCCGGTCATCCGGACTTCCATCGCCTCCGGGTCGGGGAGGCGGTGCCGGTGCCGCTGGTCATCCATCCCCGGCTAATGGGCTGACGGGACATCTTCCCCTGTGCGGGAGTTGCCGTCCCCCCCTTCTGCAACCCACTCTACCTCCATCGTTTCGGCGACCTGCATCCAGCCCACCGTTTCGGAGCCACACCCATGTCCCCCACCCGCCGCGATTTCCTGGCCGCCTCCTCCGCCGCTGCCCTGGCCGGACTCCTCGGCAGTCCGCTCCGGCTGGCGGGATGGTCCCTGGCGCAGGAGCCGGTCTTCACCCCCATCCGCCGGAACGTGGGCTTCTACACCATGCGGGGGGGGACCGTGGGGTACCTGGTGGATCCCGGGGCCGTGGTGGTGGTGGACAGCCAGTTCCCCGACGAGGCCCGGGCGCTCCTGGCGGGGCTCAACCAGCGCTCCGGCGGGCGCCCCGTGGACTACCTGATCAACACCCACCATCACGGGGACCATGTCGGGGGGAACGTCGCCTTCCGGGGGAATGCCCGGAACGTGGTGGCCCATGCCCGGGCGGATGAGTTCATGCGGCAGCCTCCCGGCGGACAGCCCCCCGCCGACCAGCTCTTCGCCACAGCCACCTTCACCGAGGAATGGTCCGCAGATGTGGGGGATGAGCGGGTGGTGGCCCGCCACTTCGGGCCGGCCCACACCGGCGGAGATGCAATCATCACCTTCCAGCGGGCCAACGTGGCCCACATGGGCGACCTCATGTTCCACGGGCGGCACCCCGTGGCGGATGGGGCGGGGGGTGCCGTCATGCGGAACTGGACGTCGGTCCTGGAGCAGACGGTGGCGGCCCACGACGGGGACACGGTCTACATCTTCGGGCACGCCGCCGCCGGGCTCCCGGTCACGGGGAGTAGCGCCGACCTTCTGCGCTTCCGGGACTACCTCCAAGCGGTCTTCGAGCATGTGGAGGGGCAGGTGCGGGCCGGGCGCTCCCGGGACGAGATCCTGGCCGGGCGAGACCCCCTGCGCGGCTTCGAGGACTTCGGACCCTTCGGCAACCCCTCCGCTCGGGATCCGCTGACGGTGGCCTACGGGGAGATCACGGGGGGGTGAGCGGCCGCCCCCCCCACAATGGGTTCATGAACGTGAGCATTGCGGACACGAAGGCCTTCGTTGTACATCTGGATCATTCCTCCCACCAGGAGATGTCCAGTGGATCCTGTGGCCTTTCGTTCGCTGCTTCTGATGGTGGCCCTCCTGATCTCGGGGTGCGCTGGATCCGGTGATGCCCCGGAAGGCGCGCTGGACCAGGATGCCGGGTTCCAGCGGGTCCTGGAGGGCACGGTGGACACCGTGGTCTCCACCGAGTCGGGGCTCCTGGCCAGGGCCTCGGATCTGGGATTGACCCGAGACGGGACCCTCCTGGTGCTGGATGGGGGATCCCACACCCTCCACCTCATCGCTCCGGACGGCAGCCACCTCCGTACCCTCGGCCGGATGGGTGCAGGCCCCGGCGAATTCTCCTCCCCGTCCTCGTTGGCGGTGCAGGGCGACACCGTTCTGGTGGTGGACTCCCGGAACGGCCGCCTCCAGACCATCGCCCTCGACGGCACACCGTTGGACAGCCGCCTCCTGCCCCGCGGGTACCCCCCCACCGTGGCGACCGCAGGCTGGTTCGTGGTGCCCACCCTTGGACGGGACTCGGTCCTGGCACGGATCCATGCCGCCGACGGAACGCCGGGGCCGACGATCGGAGAGGGCTACGGGACCTTCTCCGGCATGATCGTCATGAGCGAGCTCAAGGAGGAGATCCAGGAGGGAGGCGTGCCCACCATCTTCAGGAATACGGTCACGACACGAACGGTCGGAGACTCGACGGTCTGGCTATTGGTTCCGGCCCGGGGGCTGGTGGAGCGCTACGGGATCTCGGGGACCCGACACGCGGCCCTCACCCTGGATGATCCGGGCTTCGATGGAGTCCGGGCTGACTTCATCGAGCGGAATGCGGTTGCGGAGCCCATGGCCGCCGTGCCGCTGGACCTGATCCTGGATGCCCGCCCTGTGGACAATCACCTGTGGGTGCTACTCGGCCGGCCCCCGGAGGAAGGAGCGCGGATCGCCGTGGTCTCCCCCGCCGGCGAGGTGGAGGGGGTCCTCGACGTGCCCGGGGTGGTAGGGGCCCACCGGTTCATTCCGGACCCGGAGCAGGGGCGGATCTGGTTTGTGGTGCAGGAGACCGCCGAGATCCTGAGGATGCCCCTGGAGCCGTGGCCCGGGGGCGGCTGAGGGCTGCGGTCAGGATCCGCCCCGCCCCTCCAGCACCTCCCCCCACCGCCCCC
>CAYQVI010000307.1:3602-4031 GCA_964420725.1 uncultured Gemmatimonadaceae bacterium
TGTGGAGGGGCAGGTGCGGGCCGGGCGCTCCCGGGACGAGATCCTGGCCGGGCGGGATCCGCTGCCGGGGTTCGAGGACTACGGTCCCTTCGGCAACCCCTCCGCCCGGGATCCGCTGACGGTGGCCTACGAGGAGATCACGGGGGGGTAAGGTCCCAGCGCCCCCACTCATCCCGCCCCTTCGGAGTCAGGGCGTAGTGCCCGACCCGGACCCGCTGGAACCAGCCGTAGTGGTTGTCCCGGAGGATGGGGCCGGCGCGGTACACCCCCGTGCGCTCCCGGACGACGCTCACCTTGAGGCACTCCTCTCCCGCCAGTTCCCGGGCGCAGCGGACCACGTCCTGCCGGTAGGCGGTGAGGCGCTGCTGTGAGGGGGAGCCGCCGGCTTCGGGGTCCCCCACCCGCTCGGCGAACTCCTTCAGGAGCCGC
>CAYQVI010000308.1:0-3986 GCA_964420725.1 uncultured Gemmatimonadaceae bacterium
TGATCATCGTGCCGGTGATCCTGGTCTTCTTCGTGGTGCACGGCCTGTTCAGCCGGTGGATCTACCGGAGCACCGGCTCCCCCCTGGTGGCGGGGCTGGGGAATGCGGTGGCCTTCGCCTGGGCGCTGGCGGTGACCTTTCCCATGTACGCCGGGGGGTAGGGGCTGCGAGGCGCCCCGGGGCTTGCCACATTGGGGCTTCGACACCCCTCGAGCGGGAGGCTGGAATGGAGCGACGTCGGTTCGTGCATCTGGTGGGGACGGGGGCCCTGGGGCTCTCCGTGGTGCGGCCGGAGGAGGCCTCGGCGGGCCCGGCACCCCCGGGCCGAGGGGGGCCGCGGGAAGGGAGGGCTGCTCCGCCATCCGCCCTCCTGGACGACCCCCTCTTCGAGGCCACCGCCCGCCTGGTGGAGGCGAAGCGGGTCCAGTACGGGATCCCCGGGGTGGCGCTGGCGGTCCACCGGGGGGGGCGCAGCTGGACCCGGGGCTTCGGCCTCACCAGCGTGGACGACCCGCAACCCATCACCCCGGACACCGTCTTCCCCATCGCCTCCATCAGCAAGACCGTGGTGGCCACGGCGGTGATGCGGCTCCACGATCAGGGTCGGCTGGATGTGGAGGCCCCGGTGGTGGAGTTCCTCCCGGACTTCCGTTTGTCCGACGCCGGGGCCACCCGGGAGGTGCGGATCTGGCACCTGCTGACCCACACGCCGGGATGGGAGGGGCAGTTGGGAACCCCCGACCGGGGCCCCGCCACCCTGGAGCACTTCATCGAAACGCTCCGGGAGCTCCCCCAGCTCGCCCGCCCGGGAGAGGTGTGGAGCTACAACAATGCCGGGTGGGGAGTGGCGGGGCGGGTGCTGGAGGTGGTGACCGATTCCTCCATCGGAGAGGCGCTGGACACCCTGGTCTTCGCCCCCCTGGGGCTGCACCGGGCCACGTCGTCCACCGGGGTGGCCATGTCGTACCGATTTGCCCAGCCCCACCGCCAGGAGGGGAACGCCACCCGGGTGATCCGCCCCTTCGCGCTTCCGGCCAACGTGGCGGCGGGGGGGTGCGCCATGAGCGTGGACAGCCTCATCCGGTACGCCCGCTTCCACCTGGGGGACGGCACTACCCCGGGGGGTGAGCGTCTCCTCTCCCGGGAGTCGCTGGAGGCCATTCGCACCCCCAGGATCCGGAAGAACAGCTCCTCCGACGAGATGGGGCTGGGGTGGCACCTCCGGACGCTGGACGGAGTCCTCACCGCCCAGCACGGAGGGACGCTGGGGGGCCACTGCCTCCACGTGCAACTGGTCCCGGAGCGGGATCTCTGCTTCGCCATCCTCACGAACCACGCGGAGGGGTGGAGGCTGAATGAGGACGTGGGCGCCGCCATCCTCCAGGAGTGGGAGGGGGTGGCGCTGGCACCCGGGCAGGCCACCGGCGGGAACCGTGGGGGGAACGAGCGCATGACCTCCCATGCCGCACCCCTGGCAGAGCAGCCGTCGCTGGAGGAGTACGCCGGGCTCTATCTCCGCCCCCCGGTGGGGGATGTCCTGGTGCAGGTGGAGGGGACGCGTCTGGTGGTGGGAGCCGGAGACAATCGATGGGGGCTCACCTTCTGGGCTCCGGACATGGCCCACTCCACGGGTCCCGGCGCCTATCCCGGGCTTCCGGTGGAGTTCATCCGGGACGACCGGGGGGTGGTCACCTGGATCCGGGTGAACGGGCGCATCGCCCGGAAGAAAGGGACGCAACCATGACGCAGCAGATCCGGAGTCGAGGGACCGGGCCGCCCCCCCCAGAACAGTGCCCCACCCCGGGGCACCTTCCCCCCTGATCCGGGGTTCACCGGGAATGTGTGTCTGGGCCGGAGCCTGGGTTCGCTCCGGCTGTGCAATCGTTCCTTCCGGAGTCCCGTCGATGACCCCTGGTTCCCGTTCGCCGAAGTCCCGCTTCCTCCGAGCCCTCCCCCTCCTCCTGGGCATCACCCTCCTGCCGGGGTGTGCCATGGGGAGGGCGGCGCCACCCCCCGCCGCCCCCGCCGAGGCCCGGACCCCCGCCGACCCCTGGGCCCAGGCCATCGCCAATGCCCAGCACCTGGAGGGGTACTTCGACCTCTACCTCAAGGATGACGGCCGCCTCTACATGGTGGTCCCGGCGGAGCGGCTGGGCCAGCAGTTCCTCTTCGAGGCGAAGGTGGCCCGGGGGATCGGAGCGGGAGGGGTCTTCGGCGGCACCATGCTGGGGGGGAACCAGGGGGCGGTGCTCTCCATCCAGCAGCAGGGAGAGACCCTGTATCTGATGGAGCACCCCATCCATTTCCGGGCCGATGAGGGCACCCCCCAGGCGGCGGCGGTGGAGATCACCTTCTCGCCGTCGGTGGTTGAGACGGCAAAGATCGAGGGGACCCGGGAGGGGGACCTCCACCTCATCGAGGTGACCAACTGGTTCGTGAGCGACCTGGCGGGGGTGAGCCAGCGCCTCCGCTCCGTGACCTCCACGGGGCAGGGCCCCGGCTCCCCCCCCAACTTCGACCGGGGGCGGAGCTTCCTCTCCGATGTGAAGGCCTTCCCCCACAACCTGAACATCCAGAGCACGCTGACCTTCCGGCCCTCCCAGCCCACCTCCGCCTTCTCGGTGCCGGACGGGCGTTACATCACGGTGACGGTGCACCACTCCATCGTGGAGCTCCCGGAACGCCCCATGGAGCCCCGGCTGGCAGATGAGCGGGTGGGGTACTTCCTCACCGCCCACAAGGACTTCACCCGGGACGAGGACGAGCACTTCGTCCGTTACGTCAACCGGTGGCGGCTGGAGCGGGGGGAGCCGGCGGGGAACGGGCTCTACTATCCGGTGAAGCCCATCGTCTACTACGTGGACCACACGGTCCCCGAGCTCTACCGCCCCTACTTCATGGCCGGGGTCAACGCCTGGCAGCGGGCCTTCGAGGAGGCGGGGTTCAAGGACGCCATCCGGGCGGAGATGCTCCCGGAAGGGGCCGACGCGGCGGACATCCGCTATCCCACGCTCCGCTGGAACACCTCCAACCAGCCGGGCTACTCGGCCATCGGACCGTCCGTGGTGGATCCCCGGACCGGTGAGATCCTGGACGCCGATCAGCTCTACGAGGCCAGCATGATCCTGGGCTTCCGCCGGGGGTGGCAGAACCTGGTGGAGCCGCAGGCGGCGCTGGAGGCCGCGCTGGGGATCTCCGCCGAAGGGGACGAGGCGGCCATCCAGGCGCTGGAGACCCACCAGAACATGGCCGGCATCCTGTCGGACCAGGGGACCTTCCTCCGGGCCTTCCTGGCGGACCGGGGAGAGCTGGATGCCGACGGCCAGGTGCCGCTGGAGTACCTGGGGCAGGCCATCCTCTGGGTGGTGATGCACGAGGTGGGGCACACCCTGGGGCTGAGGCACAACTTCCGCTCCTCCACCGACACGCCGCTGGACCGGCTCCACGACCGGGAGTGGGCCCGGGAGCGGGGGCTGGTGAGTTCGGTGATGGACTACCACGCCCCCAACGTGGCCCGGAACGGGGAGCCACAAGGCTACTTCTACTCACCGGGGGTGGGGAGCGCCGACATCTGGAAGATCGCCTACGGCTATACCGCCGATGAGGACCGGGCGAAGGAGTTGGCCCGGCTGGCGGAGTTCGAGGGGCGCACCTACGGCGATGACGGGGATTCCGGGGGGCAGGCCGCCATGGACCCCACCGTGAACACCTACGATCTCAGCGCCGACCCCATCGCCTGGGGGCGGGAGCGCACGGAGCTCATCGCGGACCTGTGGCCCCGGCTGCCCGAGGTGGTGCTGACGGACAACGCCCGGTACGCCGACCTCACCTCGGCCTTCCAGTCGCTCCTGGGGCAGTACTCCCAGGCGCTGGCCCCCTCGGTGAAGTACATCGGCGGGGAGTATGTCTACCGCACCCGCCCAGGAGATCCCGGGGACCGGGGCCCCTTCGTGCCGGTGGGGATTGAGCGCCAGCGGGAAGCGCTG
>CAYQVI010000309.1:0-3984 GCA_964420725.1 uncultured Gemmatimonadaceae bacterium
CCCCCCGCCCCCGCACAGCCTCCACCAGCCCCAGGTCGGCCAGCAGAGCCCCCACCTTCACCAGGTGATGGTACGAGATGCCGTAGGAGCGGGCCACCTCCGCCAGGGGGACCAGGCGGCGGTCGTGGACCCCCAGGTAGAGAACGGTACGGAGGGCGTAGTCGGAGAACCGGGTAAGGCGCATGGACGTGGGACCGGGGTGGGAGGACTGACCGGTGGGAAGAAGCATAGGGGTGGCGGAACCACTTGTGGATCCCGATATTCATTTTAATATGTAAATGAGATACGTATTTGTCACCTGCAGGAGTGACATCATGGGCCGGTACTTCTCCCGGCGGGACTTCGTCCGGACCGTGGGACTGGGCGGGGCGGCGCTGTTCTCGGGGACTGCGGGACTCGCCGGCTCCCAGCGGCTCCCCGGGCCCGTCCTCCCGTCCTCCCCCCGGGGCGGCGGGAACCCCCTCCGTCTGGTGGCCCCGGTGGCTCCGTCCGGGCTCGTACTGGACGCTGCTCCCGGGATGGCCCACGTGGGGGGTGGGGTGCAGGCGGAGGCATGGATGCTCAACGGGATGCTGCCGTCCCCCCTCCTCCGGACCCGCAGGGGGGAGACCTTCGACGTGGAGATGGTGAACCACCTCCCCGATCCGCTGATCCTGCACTGGCACGGTCTGACCCCACCGGAGGAGGCGGATGGCCACCCCCGTTTCGCCGTCCCCCCGGGGGGGCGCTTCGGCTACCGCTTCACCGTGGAGAACCGGGCGGGGACGTACTGGTACCACTCCCACGCACACCATCTCACGGCGGAGCACACCTACAGGGGGATCGCCGGTCTCCTCCTGGTGGAGGACGAGGAGGAGGCCCGCCTCGAGCTTCCTCCGGCCCACCGGGAGATCCCGCTGATCCTGCAGGACCGTCGCCTGGACCAGGCGGGGCGACCGATCTTCGGGGACGGAAGCCTCCTCGAGGGCTACATGGGCGACCAGCCCTTCGCAAACGGAATCCACGGGGCTCATCACGAGGTGGAGACGGCGCTCTACCGCCTCCGGGTCCTGAACGGCTCCAACGCACGCATCTTCCGCCTGGGACGGAGCGACGGCCGCCCTCTGATCCTCATCGGGAACGACGGGGGGTTCCTGGACCGTCCCCGGGAGTTGCCCTGGATCGGTGCCGCACCCGGCGAGCGACTGGACCTCCTCCTGGATCTCCGGGACTCCGCCGTGGGGGAGAGGGTGACCCTCCGGAGCCTCCCGTTCGATATCCAGGAGGAGGCCCGGGAGGCCCGGGGATCCACGTTGCAGGGCTCCCCCCTTGAGCTCGTTGAGTTCCGGGTGGTGAAGGGGGTCCGGGACGGGACTCCGCTCCCCTCCGTGCTCCCCGCCCCCTGGCTCCCAGATCCCTCCGACGCGGTGCGGGAGAGGACGTTCCTCCTCACCTCGGAGCTGGACCCCTGGTCCCGGACCATGATGCACCACCAGATCAACGGCCGGGACTTCCAGATGGAGAGGGTGGATGAGCATGTGCCCTTCGGGGACACCGAGATCTGGACCTTCGTCAACGACAATGCCTTCGCACACCCCATCCACATGCACGCCACCCACTTCCGGGTGCTTTCCCGCTCCGGGGGGCGGAATGGCGTCATGCCCTGGGAAGAAGGGTTGAAGGACACGGTGCTGCTCCATCCCGACGAGACGGTGCGGGTGGCGATCCGCTTCACCGCCCACCGCGGGCTCTTCCCCCTCCACTGCCACATCCTGGAGCACGAGGATGTGGGGATGATGCTCAACATCCTGGTGGAGTAGCCTGGAGGGGTATTCACTTCCGGGCCTCCGTGATCTATCGTTGAATCGTGGTCACCAGACTCCTCCTCCTGCTGGTCCTCATCGGGTCCGGGACGTTCCCCTGGAGCGCCCCTGAGGGCGTTGCCCAGCCCGTTCCCGCCGGCGATGCCCCGGACATCCGGGTTCCGGGCTTCCTCCCCGGCGACGCGGTCGCCCGGGACGGAGACGAGCTCCGCCTTCGCCTTCCCCGGGGCCCTGTGGCGATGGTGCCCGGGAGTGGCGTCCACGCTCCCGCCAGCACCCTCCGGGAGGGGCTGAACCACCGGAGCGGCCTCCAGCTTGATCCGGACGGGACCCCTGCGCAGTCCCTCCCGGGAGTGTCGCCACCCCCGTTGGATGGTGGGGAGCCCGGACGGGTCGCCCACCGCTCCCCCTTCCGGGCCGTCCCCCTCTTCTCCTCTTCGATCCCTCCGCCCCACCCGGCCTGATCCGGTCCAGTCCCACGTGCCTCCGCGCGCAGGGACATCGTTCCATCACCAGATCAGGCCTCGACATCACCCCTGCGGGGACCGTCGGGGCAGGGGAATCCAGGCATGCCCATGTTCATGCGTGCGGCCGCACAGGCCGTCGACGAGGGACTCACGGCGGGAGAGGTCGTGTCGTCCCTCCCCTTCGACCCGTTTTCCATCTTTGCGCTGGTCCTGCTGGCGGGTGCATTCGCCGCAGTGGTCTACTTCGGGACCCGCCCCTGGATGGCTCCGGGGGATCCACCGGCGGAGGGAGACCCGGGAGCTCCCAGGGACGGTCGCCCCACGGCCTGACCACCA
The DNA here is from genome assembly GCA_964420725.1 of uncultured Gemmatimonadaceae bacterium. Taxonomy (GTDB): domain Bacteria; phylum Gemmatimonadota; class Gemmatimonadetes; order Longimicrobiales; family Gaopeijiaceae; genus CAYQVI01. The sequence goes on from CAYQVI010000309.1 coordinate 2,606, forward strand.
CCCTGCGAGGCGCTCCGCCCGGAGCGGTTCAACCGGCCCGGGGGCTCAGCCTCCGGGCCGGTCTGCCATCGGCCACCAGGGCCTTCCCATCTTTCGCCGGATTGATTAGCTAAGACCCTTCCCACCGTTCAGCCAGGGTGCCATGCCGGTCCTCGTCTTCGATTTCGACAGCACACTCGTCCAGGACGAGGGGCTCGACGAGCTCTTCCTCCATTCGCTGGAGGGGGCTGCGGACCGGGAGGAGAGGGCCTCTGCCTTCCGTGCGGTCACCGACCGTGGAATGGATGGTGCCCTTCCCTATGCGGAGTCGCTGCGCCTCAGGATGGAGGTGCTCCGGGCGAACGAGGAGCATGTGGCGGAGACGGCCCGGCGGCTGGCCTCCCGGATCACCCCATCCGTGGAGAGGCACCGGGCCTTCTTCCAGGACCCCCGGTTCCAGATCCATATCGTCTCCGGCGGCTTCCAGGAGTTGATCCTTCCCACTGCCTCCTGGCTGGGAATCCCCCCGGAACGGGTTCACGCCCAGCGCTTCCAACTGTCGGACGGGGCCATCGTGGGGATCGACCCCCACACCCCCATGGCCCGGGGCGGGAAGCTTGAAGCGGTGCGACTCCTCCAGGTGCCTCCCGGGGACCTCTGGATCGTCGGGGACGGCGCCACGGACCTCGAGATCCGTACCGAGGGGTATGCCGGCACCTTCGTGGCGTTCACGGAGAACCGGCGGAGGGAACCCGTGGTCTCGGCCGCCGACCATGTAGCCGCCTCGATGGACGATCTTCTCCACTTCATCTCCGGAGCCTGAGCCCCGTGCGCCCCACCCCCGCATCTGAACCCCCCCGAGTCCTCCTCCTGGAGAAGATCCATCATTCCGCCGTGGAACGCTTCGAGAAGGCGGGCTACCGGGTGGAACAGGTGGGAGGGAGCCCCTCTCCCGAGGAGCTGATCGAGCGTCTCCAGCACGTGAGCATCCTGGGCCTCCGCTCCAAGACCAACCTGACCCGGGAGATCGTGGAAGCCGCCCCCCGCCTGGAGGCGGTGGGGGCCTTCTGCATCGGCACCAACCAGATCGACCTCCAGGCCTGCCTGGACCATGGGGTGGCGGTGTTCAATGCCCCCTTCTCCAACACCCGGAGCGTGGTGGAGATGGCGCTGGGGGAGATGATCATCCTCCTCCGGGACATCCTCAAGAAGAGCACCATGCTCCACGACGGGGTGTGGCTGAAGAGCGCCCCGGGGGCCCGGGAGGTCCGGGGAAAGCGCCTGGGGATCGTGGGGTACGGGAACATCGGGGCGCAGCTTTCCGTGGTGGCCGAGGCTGTGGGGATGGAGGTGCGCTACTACGACATCGCCGAGAAGCTCCCCCTGGGGAATGCCCGGGC
>CAYQVI010000310.1:0-3977 GCA_964420725.1 uncultured Gemmatimonadaceae bacterium
CGGGGACCGGGGCCCCTTCGTGCCGGTGGGGATTGAGCGCCAGCGGGAAGCGCTGGCCCTGCTGGCGGAGCAGGCCTTCGGGAGGGAGGCCTTCCATCTCCCTCCCGAGATGATCGCCTCCTTCGGGGCGGAGCGGTGGTCCCACTGGGGGTACAGCAACACCTTCCAGGGGCGCATCGACTTCCCCTTCCATGAGCGGGTCACCGGGCTCCAGCGGTCCCTCATGGGGCAGCTCCTGAACCCCATGCGGCTGGCCCGGATCCGGGACGGGGAGCTCCGCTACGGCACCGACCAGGTGCTGGGGATCCCGGAGCTCATGACCACCCTCACCCGGGCCTCATGGGAGGAGATCTGGAACGGGTCCGCCCGTACCGTCAGCTCACTGCGAAGGGACCTGCAGCGGGCCCACCTGGAGGGGATGACCGGGCTGGTGGTGGAGCCGGCGGAGCGGACCCCGGCCGATGCCCGGGCGGTGGCCCGGAGCACGTTGCGGGACCTGGACCGGAGGCTCCAGCGGGCGCTGCAGGGATCGGGGATGGATGCCTACACCCGGGCCCACCTGGAGGAGTCCCGGGCCTGGATCGGGAAGGCGCTGGAGGCGGGGATGGAGGCGCCGCGCTGACGGCGAGGGCGAGAGCGAGCCCCTGATGGGCGCGAGGCCCCGGATCCCCTGGGATCCGGGGCCTCGTTGTGTCCGCCCGGACGTCCGGATGCGGGCCCGGCCGCCCTAGCGATCCTCGCTGGCGCTCCAGGGACCCTGGACCCCCAGGGCGAGAAGGACCGCGGCGGCCCTGCTGAGCGTCGGACGCGGACCCGGGACCGGAACGACGGGCCGGATCGGCCCTGGATCGGCTGCGGTGGCATCCGCCGACAGCGGTCCCGGAGGGGTGATGAAGGCCGCCAGCACCTGGCTCTCGCTCAGCCCCCGGATCCCGATGGGCTCCGCCCGGAGCTTCAGGTGGGCGTAGAGGGGGACGGTGGAGTCCCGGGTGGCCCGCACACCCCCCTCCGGATCCCGACGGCCCGGCAGCACCTTCAGGCTCACCGCCCGGAGGACATTCCCCCCGATGGCCAGGATCCGCTCCCGCTCCTCGTCCACCTCCACCACGATGTCGCAGTGGCTGCTGGCCCCCCGCCCCATCTCCCGCCGACGATCCGCAAGGGACCGATACACGGGCCGACGGGAGCTGCAGAGCATGTCCCCCGGCTCCACGGTGCGGTCGCCGATGTCCCAGGCCACGTACCCGGCGTTCCCTTCCTGCCCGTCCCGGGCGTAGATGGCCTGGTCCACATAGGTCCAGTGGGCAATGGCCCGGCGGAACCGGTCATTCGTGCCCAGCCCCGCCTCACACATCACCCAGGAGATGAAGGCCGCCGACCAGGGGGCGTTCCACCGCACCCCGGGGCCCTGCTCCGCCCACCGCCGATTCTGCTGCGCAACGATCCCCCTCCCCTCCGGCGTCACGGCCCAGTATCCGGCGATGGAGGCCGCCACCCGGGCGCCTTCCTCCGGAGTGGGGGAGGGAGCCCGCCGGGTGGTGTTCTCGAAGACCACGGGGCCCACCTGGGGGCCGTTGGCGGGGAGGAGTCGCGCCCCGTTCAGCCGGTCCAGCACCGGGAAGCCGAAGAAGGCCCACTCCTGGATGGCGATGTCCACGATACGCCGACGGAGCTCCGGCCCCGGGGCCGCCCGACACTGACGCCGCACCACGTTCATCCCCGCCAGCGGGCCCTCCACCCACTCCGAGGGAGGAGTGACATCGAAGAGCTGGGGCGTGAGACGCTCCGGGACCTCCTGGGCCACGGAGGGGACGGGCCCCAGCAGGAGGGCACCCAGTGCGAGAAGGAGGAGTGTCTTCATCGAGTATGGAGACAGCCGGGGCAGGGGAAGCGTTGGGCGGCACCCGGGGAAGAGAGCATCCCGGAGCGAATCGCGCTACACGACTACGCCGGTGCGAGGAAGGAGATCCACCCGGGGGGGGAGGGGGGGTGCCGCGGGGGGGCGCCGCAGGGATGGAGGGGCCGGGGCTCAGCCCTCCAGAAGCTCGAAACCGGCCACCTGGAAGTGCCGATCGAACGCGAACGCGTGGCGGACCCGCTCCCGCCGCATGATCTCGAAGCTCACGGCATCGGTGAGAGAGAACGGTTGGTCGACGAAACGACGGATCCAGGCGCTCCGGGCCTCTCGCACCAGGTCGGGGGTGACCGCCACCCACTCATGCTCCGGGTCCTCCAGCAGCACGTTCAAGGCAGCGGAAGCCGCCTCCGGTCCCCGCAGATACATCAGGTGTGCGTGGAACTCTGACAGGATCAGAACCGACCCCACGTAACGATCCCCCCGGTCCTTCCGCCTCCGGACGATGGAGGCCGCCTGCCGGTGGTTCTGGTCCCGGGAATGGCTGAGGGCCAGGAGGGCGCTGGTATCCACGAAGGCGCGCATGCGTGCTATTCCGTGGGCCGCCGTCGAGGCCCTTCACCGCCGTCGGACTCCTCCCGGCTGGTCCACGCCTCGTACCCACCCCCATACAGGTAGTGGTCGGCCCGTTCCGAGAGATCCCCCGGGGCCTCCCCCTCCTCCGCCGAGGCAAGGAGGTGATCGAAGGCCGAGCCCGGCTCCCGCGCCTCCATCAGTTCATCGGCCATGGACCGGAGGCCCCTTCGGAGTAGCTCGGTGCGAGACAGCCCGGTCTCGTCCACAAGACGCTCGAGCAACTCGCGCTCTCCCGACGTCAAGTAGACCATCACCTGTTCCCGAACGCGTCTCGGGGGGGGCACCATGGCAACCTCCGTTGTCCGGGACGACCCATCGGCCGTCCATGCTAGTACATCATGCTAGCACACTCCGGGCCGCTGGACAATCCACCTGGCGCCCCGGGCGCCGGATGCGGCCGCCACCACACGGTGGGCTGGAGGGTCTGCCCCCCCCTCCTCCGTCACCCCCCGTCCTCCGCAGCCGTCGCCTTCTTCTCGAAGTGCTCCGCGAAGAAGTCCAGCAGCCGCTGCCAGTGGTCATGGAAGTCCGCCACCGTGCTGGCCCGCCCCGCCCCATGGCCCCCGGCAGTGTAGTGGACCCAGACCACCTCCTTCCCCAGCCTCCGGAGTGCGTAGTACATCTCCCGCTGGTTGGTGGCGGGGACGTTCCAGTCCCCTTCCCCGGAGAGCATCAGGAGCGGGGTGTCGATCCGGTCCGCGAACATCACCGCCGAATGGGCGATGTACTTGTGGGGTTGCTCCCAGAGGGTGGCTCCGATCCGGTCCTGCCCCACCTCGGCGGCGGCGTAGTTCCGGGTGGTGATCTTCTCCGAGTCCCCCAGGAAGGAGATGATGTTCACCTTCCCCGAGATGTTGGCGGCGGCGGCGAACCGGTCGGTCTGGGTGATGAGGAGGTTCACCGCGTACCCCCCGTAGCTCTGGCCGTAGACCCCCACCTGCTCCCGGTCCACCAGCCCCCGGGCAATGAGGGTGTTCACGGCGTTGGGCACCGCCTTGAGCCACGCCTCCCCGGGATACCCCTCCTCGAAGCGCACCGAGGGGCGGAAGCCGAACCACCCCCGGGCGGTGACCAGGTTCATGTTCTCGTTGAAGCCGTTGTCGAAGAACTCCTCGTAGACCTCCACCACCAGGGGATACTCCCTCCCCTCCTGGTAGCCGATGGGGTAGTAGAGGATGCCGTAGAGGGTGTTGCCGTCCACGTCCAGGTACTCCACCAGCTCGGTGCGGGCCAGCGGGAGGTCTGCGAGCTCCGGATTCAGCTCCGTGAGGCGGGTGGGGGGAGCGCCCCCGGGCCCTCCGGCCCAGAGGTCGTCCGGGCGATCCCCGTCGGAGCGGGCGTAGATCCAGCGGGAGCCGTCCCCGGCGATGGTCCACTGCCCGTAGAGCCCGTCGTCCAGCACCACGTCTTCCACTGTGCCCGAACCCACCGCCACCCGCTTGAGCCCCCGCTGCCACCGGTCCCGGGCGGACCAGGTGAAGTAGAT
>CAYQVI010000311.1:0-3935 GCA_964420725.1 uncultured Gemmatimonadaceae bacterium
CACGAAGGCCCTCCCCCGCAACCCGTTGCAGGAGAGGGCCTTCTGGTGTACTGGGGCGGCAGGACTCGAACCTGCAACATCCTGGTTAACAGCCAGGCGCTCTGCCATTGAGCTACACCCCACCGAACCGGGGCCCACCGTGACCGGGCTCCGACCGCCGCTATCATAGCCGGGAATTCGGCGCTCGGGCAACCCCCTTTCGGCGCCGTGCCCCGTCCGCTCCCCGTTGACGCCCCGGTGGCGCGGGGCCACCCTTCAGGGCTTGAGAACCAGCCCATCCCCTCCAACGGACTTCCGGCCATGGCCAACCGTACCGCTCTGTTCGAGACCACCCACGGCGACTTCCGCGTGGAACTCTTCGAGGCCCGCGCCCCCATCACCACCGCCAACTTCGTGGAGCTCATCGAGAAGGGGTTCTACAACGACATCGTGTTCCACCGGGTGATCGACGGCTTCATGATCCAGGGGGGATGCCCCCAGGGGACCGGTACGGGCGGTCCCGGTTACAAGATCAAGGACGAGTTCCACCCGGAGCTCCGGCACACGGAGGAGGGGATCCTCTCCATGGCCAATGCCGGCCCGAACACCGGGGGCTCCCAGTTCTTCGTGACGCTGGCCGCCACCCCCTGGCTGGACGGGAAGCACGCCGTCTTCGGGAAGGTGGTGGATGGGATGGATGTGGTCCGGGCCATCGGGAAGGTCCCCACGGGGCGGGGCGACCGGCCCAACGAGCCGGTGGTGATGAAGAAGGTGACGCTGGAGTCGGCGGAGTCGTGACCGCGTGAGACCCCGGTTCCGGGCTCTTCCGGCCCTGCTCCTCCTGGCCGCGTGTGGGGGGGGCGCCGCAAGCTCCGCACCGGCGGGGCCTCCGCCGGCCTACGGTGGGATCCCGGACCTCTCCGGTCGCACGGTGCTGGTGTACCCGGTGCAGTCGGTGCGGGATGGCCTGCTTCTGGCAGATCCGGAGATCCGGTTCGCCGTGGAGGAGCGCCGGGGGTGGGTCCGGTGGATCCTCCCGGAGGAGCTCCAACGGGCCATGGCCCGCTCGCCAGGGGTGCGGGTGACCCCGGAGCGGCTCTCCGCCGGGGTCTTCCTCCGGGCGGAGGTGAGGCGGGTGGGGGATCCCCTCTTCGGGGAGCTTCGCCGGAGTGCTGCGCTGGTGGGGGCCGAGACGGCCCTGATCCCGGTGGAGGTGCTGTACCGCCCCGGGGAGACGGAGGGGGAGGGGCACGCGGAGATCGCCGCCGCCCTGGTGGATGTGCGCAGCGGTCGGGTGCACTGGTTCGGTCGGGTGGCGGGGAGCGCCGGGAGCCGCAGGGACCCGGGGGTCCTGGCCTCGGCGGCGCTGGCACTGGTGGAGCGGATTTCGCCCTGAGGGGGTTTTGATGGACAAGCAGGACCGCAGCCGTGGGACGAGGGAACCGGGGCAGGGCCCCCGCCCGGCCCTCTGGCTGATTCCGTGCCTCCTGCTGCTGGGAGCCCTCACGGCGTGCCGCGAGGCCCCGGAGTACCCCCTTCCCTCCGCCGACGAGGTGGAGGCCTTCTACCAGGTCCGTGGCGACCTGGAGGTTTCCATGAACGGGAACGTGGCGGAACTGGCCATCAACCAGGACGCCGACCAGCTCCGGCGGGGAGGCTCCACCTGGGCCCGGGTGGGCCCCTACATCTACCTCTTCTCCGAGGCCACCCAGTCCATGCTGGAGGCCTGGCCGGGGGTCTCGGGGGTGCGGGTCACCACGCGTCCCCCCTCCGGGGAGGGAATGGTGGCCACGGCCTTCCTTCGTCGGGACGAACTGAACGCCCTCACCTGGCCCCGGGCCCTGAGCATGGCGGGGCTGGCCCGGCGGGACGCCACGGAGTCACCGGGGCGGATGACCGACCTGATCCGCTACGGGGAGGAGACGGTCACCGAGTTCGAGTACAACCCCCGATATGTGCCCTGACCGGGAAGGCCGACGTCCGGCGCTGACCCGTTGACCGGGGAGACCCCTTGCGGGAGTTCCTCCCGGCTGCTCTGATCCCGCTGTCCTGAAGCCCGGCACCCCTCTTCCACCATCGAACCACATACGGAGTCCGGATGTCCACCACCATCACGGTGATCCCTGGAGACGGCATCGGCCCCGAGGTCACGGCGGCCACCCTGGACATCCTGAAGGCCGCCGGGGCGGAGCTGGAGTACGACACCCAGCACGCCGGGGTGGGAGCGCTGGAGACCCACCTTTCCCCCCTTCCCGATGAGACGCTGGATTCCCTGCGGCGGAACCGGGTTTCGCTGAAGGGGCCCCTCACCACCCCCGTGGGAACCGGGTTCCGCTCCATCAACGTGGCCATCCGGAAGGAGTTCGACCTCTACGCCAACGTCCGGCCGGCGCTGTCGCTGGTCCCCGGGGGGCGGTACGAAAATGTGGACCTGGTGCTGATCCGGGAGAACACCGAGGGGCTGTACGTGGGGGTGGAGCACTACATCGGGGTGGGGAACGACCCCCGGGCCGCCGCCGAGTCGGTGATGATCATCACCCGCTTCGGGGCGGAGCGGGCGGTGCGCTACGCCTTCGACTTCGCCCGGAAGAACAAGCGGAGGAAGGTCACCCTGGCCCACAAGGCCAACATCCTGAAGTACACCCAGGGGCTCTTCCTGGAGGCGGGACGGGAGGTGGCGCGGGACTACCCCGAGATCCAGTTCGAGGACCGGATCATCGACGCCACCGCCATGGCGCTGGTCATGAACCCCTGGGAGTTCGACGTCCTGGTCATGGAGAACATGTTCGGGGACATCCTCTCGGACCTCATGGCGGGGCTGGTGGGGGGGCTGGGCTTCACCCCCGCCGGGAACATCGGCCTGAACGCCGCCATGTTCGAAGCGGTCCACGGCTCGGCGCCGGACATCGCCGGGAAGGGGGTGGCCAACCCCTCCGCCCTCCTCCTGGCGGGGTGCATGCTCCTGGACCATGTGGGGCAGCCCGAGGTGGCGGACCGGATCCGCACCTCCCTGAAGAGGGTGGTCGTGCAGCGCACCGAGGCCACCCGGGACATGGGGGGCTCCGCCTCCACCCGGGAGTTCACCCAGGCCATCATCCGGGGGCTGGACGCGGAGGGGTGACCGGATCGAAGGAGTTCCGGCTGGCGGGCCCGGAGGACGGCCTCCCCTGCACCAACTGCGGGATGGTCCGGTCCAGGGCCGATCTGGACCGGCTCCTCTGGTGCCAGGGGTGTATCGATGCCAGCCGGGACCAGGCCGCCCGCCTGGGGTGGGGGATCGGGGTGGTGGTGGCCATTCTGGCCGCCCTCTGGATCTGGCTCTTCGCTGCCCCCACCGACCTGGTCTGGGGAGGGTGGGCCGCCTCCCTGGTGGCGCTCCTCTGGCTGGGGGCCCGTTTCGGTCGGGAGATCACCTACGGGGTGTACCGTGCCCGGGGCGGGCCGAAGGCGCCGGACGCCCTTCCCGGTGTGGAGCGGCCACCGCCTGGGCTCCGGTAGGGCCGGCCCCGCCTGTTCTCCTCCTGGCCCCCCGATCCTGTAGGTTCCCCCGGTTTGCTCCACCCGGGGGGGCTGGGGTCCGCCCCTCGTTCTCATCCGGCAGGTTGACGCGGACCATTCGTCCAGGGTGTGGGCGCCGCCGGGGAGGCCCCGGGGACGGGAGCCCCGGGGGAAGGCTCCGGCGACGAGAGCCCCGCCGGAAGGCTCCCGACCGAGAAGAATTCTGCCCTCGACGGTTCCGGGAAGGGCGAGAGTTGAATCCTTCCCGGGTATCGAGCAGGATTCTGCTCTCGGAGGCCAGGAGCGGCCCGAGAGGCGAATCCGTCCCGGATATCGAGGAGGATTCTGTTCTGGCGAACCGCCGCAGGGACGAGAGGCGAATTCTGATCGGGTCCGACCAACCCGCGCCCGCCCGCCCCCGCTGTCCGCCGGCCCCCCGGCGTCCCCACCCCTCGGCA
>CAYQVI010000312.1:0-3880 GCA_964420725.1 uncultured Gemmatimonadaceae bacterium
ACAAGTGGGTGGGGGCGCCGGTGGGGGTGGGGGCGATGTACATCCGGCAGGACGCGCTGGACGGGATCGACCGGGCCCACGGCGACGAGACCCCCCTGGACCGGATCGACGGCCGGCTCCACACCGGCACCACCGACTTCGCCACCCTGATGACGGTCCCCGACGCCCTGGACTTCCAGGAGTGGATCGGGCTGGAGCGGAAGGCCGCACGGCTGCGATACCTCCGGGATCAGTGGGTGGTCCCCGCCCGGGAGATCCCCGGCGTGGACATCCTCACCCCCGACGACCCGGCGCTGGTGGGGGCGATCACCAGCTTCCGGATCCGGGGGAACGGGGACCGGGCGGCCAATGCGGCGCTGGCCCGGACCCTGATGGAGGAGTTCGGGATCTTCACCGTGGCCCGTTCGGGGCTGGCGGCAGGGGACTGCGTCCGGGTGACGCCGGCGTTGTACAACACGCCCGCCGATGGGGAGAAGCTGGTGGCGGCGCTCCGGGTGCTGGCGGGGAGGCGGGGTTGAGGGTGGAGCGGATGAGGCGGAAGTTGGATTCCCGGGTCGGGTGCTCCCGACCGGCGAGTCTCCGGGGCACCCGCAGACCGTCCGTCATCACGGTCCTTTCCGCCGGTTGGCTGGCCGGAGCCCGAATGGCCGGTGCGCTGATGGCCGGAGCCCGGATGAGGGGAGCTCTGGCCGTGGGGGCCCTCACCGCCGGAGCGCTGCTCCTCCCCGCACCGCTGGCGGGGCAGTCCCAGGCTGAATCGCCGGCCCCCAGCCGCTCCGCCTGGTCCACCTCCGACATCCCCATCCTCACCACCTTCCAGGAGGCCCCCCAGGCCTCGGGCGTCATGGAGATGCACCGCCTCAGCGGCGCCATCACCCTGGACGGAATCGTCGACGAGGCCGCCTGGCAGGAGATCGAGCCCCTCCCCCTGGTCATGTACGAGCCCGCCTTCCGGGGAGCCAGCGACCGGCGGATCCAGATCCTGGTGGGGTACGACGACGAGGCGCTCTACGTGGCGGGGCGCTTCCTCCACGACGACCCGTCGGACATCCGGGCCCTTTCCCTCACCCGGGACCGGTGGAGCGGGGACGACGGCTACGCCATCCTCCTGGACACCTTCAACGACAAGGAGAACGCCGTCCGCTTCGTGGCCCTCCCTCTGGGCACCCGGATGGACATGAGCATCACCGGCGACGGGCAGGAGGAGGGCGGCCAGGCCGGGGGTCCCCGGGGGGTGTCCTGGAACAGCTTCTGGGATCTGGAGACCCGGATCACCGACGAGGGGTGGTTCGGCGAGATGCGGATCCCCTTCTCCAGCCTTCGATTCGAGACGGAGCCCGACGGCTCGGTGGTGATGGGGATGATGGTCTACGCCTACGAGCCCGCCCGGGGAGAGCGCTGGACCTTCCCCGCCATTCCCTCCACCGCCCCCTACACCCAGGTGTCGGCGTGGCAGGAGATCCGCTTCGACGGGGTGGCCCCCACGAATCCGGTCTACTTCAGCCCCTATGCCCTGGTGGGGGGAGCCAGCAGCGCCGTCCTGAACCCGGAGCGGACCGCCTTCGGCACCGAGTCCTCCCAGGAGGTGCAGTTCGGCGGCGACCTGAAGTTCAACCCCACGCCGAACCTCACCCTGGACCTCACGGTGAACACGGACTTCGCCGCCGTGGAGGCGGACCAGCAGCAGGTGAACCTCACCCGCTTCTCCCTCTTCTTCGACGAGAAGCGCCCCTTCTTCCAGGAGCGGGCGGGGATCTTCGCCTTCGAGACAGGGGCGGAGCGGGGGACCCTCTTCTACTCCCGGCGCATCGGGCTCGCCGGGGGGCAGCCCATCGGGATCCTGGGGGGTGCCCGCCTGGTGGGGCGGGTGGGGAACTGGGACGTGGGGCTCATTGCCATGCAGACCGAGGAGGACCGGGGGATCGCGTCGGAGAACTTCGGGGTGCTCCGGCTGCGGCGCCGGATCCTCAATGCGAATTCGTTCATCGGCGGGATGGCCACCAGCCGGGTGGATACCGATGGGGAATACAACGTCACGTACGGGATCGACGGGCAGTTCCGCCTGTTTGGAGACGAATATCTCACCGTGAAGTGGCTGCAGACCGTCCAGGGAGGCGACCCCCTCCGGGACGCGGCTCCCGGGGGGCTCGACGGGGGGCGGGTGGTGGTGGACTGGACCCGGCGGCGGCTCCAGGGCTTCAGCTACCAGAACGTCTTCGTCTGGTCGGGACCCGGCTACGACCCCGGGGTGGGGTTCGAGCTCCGGCAGGACTTCACCCGGGGGCAGAGCGACTGGAACATGCAGTGGTTCCCCGGGGAGGACTCGCGGCTGCGCCGGATCTGGCTGGGGGTGGAGAGCAACGCCTGGGTGCGGAATGCGGATGACGAGGTGGACACCGGCGAGATCCGCCCCTTCCTGACGCTGGAGACCAATCCGGGTCTCACGGTGACGCTGGCCTCGAACTCGCTGTATGAGGATGTCCCCGAAGGATTTGCGCTATCAGACGAAGCCCTGATCCCGGCGGGGAGCTACTGGGCCACCCAGGGCTCGGTGGAGATCCGGGCCCCCCGGGGATGGATGGTGCGCCCCAACCTCACCACCACGGTGGGGCAGTTCTTCGACGGGCACCGGGTGTCGCTGGACGGGAGGCTGAACTGGGCCGCCAGCCGCTACGTGGAGTTCATCGGGGGGTGGGACTGGAACCGGATCCGCTTTCCCTCCCGGGACGAGGCCTTCGACGCCAACCTCCTCCGCCTCACCGCCCGGGGGGCGGTGAATACCCGCATCTCCATCGACACCTTCCTCCAGTACAACTCCCTGGACGACCGCCTCACCACCAACGCTCGCTTCCGCTACAACTTCCGGGAGGGGCAGGACCTGTGGTTCGTCTGGAACGAGGGGCTGAACCTGGACCGGACGGTGCTGGGGCTCCCCCGCCTCCCCTTCCAGGAGGCCCGGACGCTTACCATGAAGTACACGCATACACTGGTGTTCTAGGGGGGGGCGGACCCGGGGCGCCTGGGGGGCGGGACGGGATCCACCGGGGGACGGGGGACCTGAACGGGAGGCCAGGGGAACGGGGGTAGCTGACCGGCGAGCTGCCAAGGGAGGGGGAGGGGAGGCCCGCGGGACCGGGCCGGCCTGGCCTCCAGGGCGGGAAGGATTCTGCTCTCGACGCAGTCCGGAAGGGCGAGAGTCGAATCCGTCCCGGAGTTCGAGAACAATTCTGATCTCGACGGCGATCCGCGGCGCGAAGTATGAATCCTTCCCGGAAATCGAGAAGGATTCGACACCCGAGCATCCGCGAAGGGCCGAGAGCTGAATTTTGATCGGGTGCGAGCCCGATCGCCCGCGCCACCGGCCCCCGTTCGCCCGCCCGGCCGTCCCCCGATCGCCCCCGATCGCCCGCCCGGCCGTCCCGACCTGTCCGACCACCCACCCCCTGCTTGCCCTACGTCGCCCGCGGAAGATCCGTCTGGCCGAAGTCCCCGCCCGTGAAGAGGAGGGGTTCGCCGGTGAGGCGGGTGGTGGCATAGGTCAGGCAGTCCCCGAAGTTCAGGGCTGCCGGATGACGCCCCCGACCGAAGCGCCGGAACCCCTCCACCGCCTCCCTCCAGTGGATCTCTCCGAAGGGGATCTCCTGCACCCCGAACTCGTCCAGGAAGCGCTCCAGCATCCCCCGGGACGCCTCCCCGATCCGGGCGTGGAGGACGATTCCGGTCTCCGCCAGGGTGGGCGTCCCCACGGCCAGGACGTCGGCGGACTCCATCCGCTCCAGCAACCCAGGGTGCTCGGGTCCGCGGAAGAGCACCTCCAGGATGGCCGATGAATCCAGGATCACACCCCTTCCTCCCCGATCCCCAGGATCCGCTCCCGCTC
>CAYQVI010000313.1:0-3864 GCA_964420725.1 uncultured Gemmatimonadaceae bacterium
GGGAGCCAGTAGGCCCCCTGCCGCAGCCGCATGTCGATGCGGGGCTGCCCGATGGCCCCCTGCTTGGTGATGATGTTGATCACGCCGTTGGAGGCCTCGGTCCCGTACAGGGTGGCGGCCGCCGGCCCCTTGATGACCTCGATGCTCTCGATGCTCTCCGGGGAGATGTCGTCGATGGGGGAAGGCTGCCCCCGGACGAAGCCCACGGAGCCCACCCCCGCCACGTTGTTGCCCCCGCTCACCCGGACCCCGTCCACGTAGACCAGGGGGGAGCCCCCCAGCGAGACGCTGGAGACCCCCCGGATCCGCTGGATCCCCCCGGCCCCCACCTCACCGCCGGTGGCCATGATCCGCACTCCGGGGATGTTGGCGCTGAGCATGTCCGAGACGTCCGTGGCGGGCTGCACCTCCTGCATCTCCGACACCGCCACCCGCCCCACCACGTTCCCCAGGGCCCGCTGCTGTTGCCCCCCCGCCGTCCCCGTCACCACGACCTCGTCCAGGGCGATGGCGGACACGGTCATCTGGATGACATGGTCCAGGCGCCCCACCTCCACCTCCTGGGTCACCTCACGGAAGCCCAGGGAGATCACCCGGAGCGTCACCGTGGAGCCCGTCACCCCCGGGATCACGAACTGCCCCCGGTTGTCCGTCAGCGCTCCCAGGGAGGTCCCCTGCACCATGACCTGTGCGGCCACCACCGGCTCGCCACTTCCCGCCTGGAGGACCCGACCCCCCACCTGCTGCTGGGCGGAGAGGCCCGGGGCCTGGAGGGCGAGAAGGACCAGGAGGGCGAAGAACAGACCCAGAAGGAAGGGCCCACAGCGGGGCGGGTGGGATCGGCGGCGAAGACCGTTCGAAACGATGGACGACCACATGTGCTCCTCCGGAAGATCGGCTGGGACAGGGCCGGGGAGTCCTCCCCGGTGGCTTGGGGCCGTGGGCTGGAACGTTGGAGCGGCTCCTGTGAGGGGGGTGGGAAGGAGAGGGCGGGCCGCGACGAGGCTTCCCGTAGGGGTGAGCGCGGAACTCGGACACTCCGGGGGCGGGGGGCGCCGGGGACACCGATCCCGAAGACAACGATCAAGCCTGCCTTCAGGAGCGGAACAACCCTCTTGTCGCCTAGTTACGTAACGAAGTGTGACAGGCGGACCTCCGCTAGATGGGACAGCGGAGGTCCGCCTGTCAAGAATCATGACACGATGGTCCCCGCCTCGTGGCGTGTGGTCGGTGGACGGCGGGGAAACGTCCGGAAGCTCCCGGTGCCTGCGACTCCTCGATCCCGGGCTCAAGCGGCGGAGGGCCCCGACGACGCCCACCAGGGGCGAGGGCCCATGCCCCTTGCCAATTCCCGGCCTCCCTCCACACCTTCTTCCTCCGGCGGCCTGCGGCACCTGATGCCTCGGCGGCCCCCGTACCCGTTCCCTGGCACCACATCGATGATCGGTCTGTCCCAGCTTCGACTTCGACTTTGCCTACCGGCCTCCGTCCTGCTCCTCCAGGGCACGGCGGGGCTCGGGCAGCAGTTGTTTGGAGCCCGGGAGCAGGGTGTGGACGGACCGACGTAGTCGTTTCCCCCGCCCCTCCCGGAGACACGGGAAGGGGCAGACCGGTCGGCGACGACCACGAGGCTTCCTCCCGTGCTGGAGGGGGCCTCTTCTCGTATGCGGACAAGGATGGACCGGATGTCACAGAGCACGGACGGAGCCCGGATCCGGGTCTTCGACACCACCCTCCGGGACGGCGAACAGGCCCCCGGCTGCTCCATGATGGTGGATGAGAAACGGGCGGTGGCCCGGCAACTGGCCCGCCTGGGGGTGGATGTCATGGAGGCGGGCTTCCCCGCCGCCTCGCCGGGGGACTGGGAGGCGGTGAACATCATCAGCCAGGAGGCCAATGAGTGGCCCACGGCCCCGGTGATCTGCGGCCTGGCCCGGGCCACCCCCCGGGACATCGAGGCCGCCGCCACCGCCATTGCCCCGGCGCCCCGGGGGCGGATCCACACCTTCCTGGCCACCTCCGACGTGCACCTGGAGCACAAGCTCCAGATCACCCGGGAGGAGGCGCTCCGGAAGGTGGAGGCCATGGTCCGTCTGGCCCGCTCCTTCACCGCCGACGTGGAGTTCTCCCCGGAGGATGCCACCCGGAGCGATGTGGCCTTCCTCCACGAGGTGCTCCGGGTGGCGCTGGAGGCGGGGGCCACCACCCTCAACATCCCCGACACCGTGGGCTACGCCACCCCGGAGGAGTACTTCGCCCTCATGGCCGGCATCCGGGAGCAGGTGGTGGCCGGCCGGGACGACGTGGTCCTCTCCACCCACTGCCACGATGACCTGGGGCTGGCGGTGGCCAACTCCCTGGCCGGGGTCCGGGCGGGAGCGCGGCAGGTGGAGTGCACCATCAACGGGATCGGGGAGCGGGCAGGGAACGCCGCCCTGGAGGAGGTGGTGATGGCGCTCCGCACCCGGAGCGGCGCCTACGCCGTGGACACCGGAGTCGGGACGGAGGAGATCGGACGGGCCTCCCGGCTGGTGTCCCGCTCCACCGGGGTCCGGGTCCCCCCCAACAAGGCGGTGGTGGGAGCCAACGCCTTCGCCCATGAAGCGGGAATCCACCAGGACGGCATGCTCAAGCACCGGGACACCTACGAGATCATGCGGGCGGAGCAGGTGGGGCTGAAGGCCGGGGGGCTGGTGCTGGGGAAGCACTCCGGCCGGGCTGCTCTCCGGGCCCACCTGGAGGGGCTGGGGCACGCCCTCAGCGACGCGGAGTGCGACGCCGTGTTCGCCCGCTTCAAGGAGGTGGCGGACCGGAAGAAGGTGGTGCACGACGGGGAGCTGGAGGCCATCGTGGCCGGGGAGGCCCGGCGGGGTGGGGCCCACTGGACGCTGGAACTGGTGCAGGTGTCCACCGGGACCCACGCCATCCCCACCGCCACGGTGCGCCTCCGGGACGGGGAGGGAGTGGAGCATGTGTCCGCCGCCCAGGGGGACGGCCCCGTGGATGCGGTGTGCCGGGCCATCAACGAGTGCGTGGGGCAGGTGGGGGAACTGGTGGAGTTCGCCGTGGACGCCGCCGCCGAGGGGATCAACGCCGTGGGGGGGGTCTCCGTGCGCCTCCGGGAGGGGCCCACCGAAGAGGCGGCCCCGCTCCACACCGCCAGCGGCTTCGGCGTGCACACGGATATCATCGTCGCCACCGCAGAGGCCTATGTGGCTGCGGTGAATGGACTCATCCGGGCGCGATCCCGCGCCTCCGACCGGGCGGTGGCATGATCTCGATCCAGCATCCTCCCCGCACCCTCTTCGACAAGATCTGGGACGACCACCTGGTGCGGCCGGGAGGGGAGGGGACCCCCGCCGTCCTCTACATCGATCTCCACCTGGTCCACGAGGTGACCTCCCCCCAGGCCTTCGACGTCCTCCGGGAGCGGGGGCTCCCGGTGCGCCGCCCGGACCGGACCCTGGCCACCATGGACCACTCCACCCCCACCATCCCCGGGGGGCTGCAGGTCCTCACCGATGCGGCGGCGGGGCTCCAGCTCCGGACGCTGGCCGAGAACTGCGCCCGCCACGGCATCCCCCTCCACGCCCTGGGGGATGAACGGCAGGGGATCGTCCACGTCATCGGGCCGGAGCTGGGGCGGACCCAGCCGGGGATGACCATCGTGTGCGGCGACAGCCACACCAGCACCCACGGCGCCTTCGGGGCGCTGGCCTTCGGGATCGGCACCAGCGAGGTGGGTCACGTGCTGGCCACCCAGTGCGTGCTCCAGTCCCGCCCCCGGACCATGGAGGTGCGGGTGGACGGCACCCTGGGCCCCGGGGTCACCGCCAAGGACCTGATCCTGGCCATCATCGCCGA
>CAYQVI010000314.1:0-3851 GCA_964420725.1 uncultured Gemmatimonadaceae bacterium
AGGGGGGAGCGCACGGTGTACTCGTTGTCCTGCCCGAATCGGCTGATGGCGGGCGCCTGCGCACCCCCCAGGGCGGAGCGGAGCTGGGCCACCTCCACATCCTCATTGAAGCTCACCTGGACCAGCACCCCACCGGTGAAGTCCACCCCGTAGTTCTGCCAGTTCCCGATGGAGACGATGTTGAAGATCATCGCTCCAATACCCACCAGCAGCGCAATGGAGGAGACCACATACGCGGCGCGGCGCTTCTCGATGAACTGGAAGTTCGCGTTCTTGAAGAATCGCATGGTGCGCGGCTCAGATGCTGATGGGGTCCGTGGCCTTCTTCTTCCCGACATACATCAGGAAGAAGGCCCGGGTGACGAAGATCGCCGTGAAGAACGAGGCCACGATCCCGATGGACAGGGTCACGGCGAATCCCCTCACCGGGCCCGTTCCGAACTGGAACAGGATCAGGGCGGTGAGAAGGGTGGTGATATTGGAGTCCACGATGGCCGAGAGGGCATGCCCGAAGCCCTCGTCCACGGCGTTCCGTGTCGGTCGACCGTTGTCCAGTTCTTCCCGGATCCGTTCGAAGATGAGCACGTTGGCATCCACCGCCATCCCCACTGAAAGGATGAGGCCGGCGATCCCGGGGAGGGTGAGGGTGGCGCCGATGGCGGCCAATCCCCCCATGACCAGGATGACGTACACACCCAGAGCGGCGATGGCCAGCACCCCGGCCACCCGGTAGTACAGGGCCATCACCAGGATCACCAGGATGATCCCGACAATGCCCGCCAGTCGACCCTGGTCGATGGAGTCCTGTCCCAGCGACGGACCGACGGTGCGCTCCTCCAGGATGCGTACCGGGGCGGGAAGCGCACCGGCCCGGAGAACCAGGGCCAGGTCCACCGCCTCTTCCATGGTGGAGCCCGCCAGGTCGATCTGACCCCGGGCTCCGATCCGGTCCCGCACCACCGGAGCGCTCACCACCTCGCCGTCCAGGATGATGGCGATCCGGTCGCCGATGTGCTGCCCGGTGAGTTCGCCGAAGCGCCGTCCCCCGATCCGGGAGAGCTGGAACTGAACCTGGGGCTGGTTGAATTGCGGGTCCCGCCCTGCCGTGGCCCCCTCCAGCATGTCCCCGGTGAGGAAGGCGTCCCGACTCAGGACGTACAGCTCCCGATAGAGACCGGCTCCCTGTCCAATGGGCTGGGCAGCGAACTGGAGGGTGAGCCCCCGGGGCATGGCGATCTGCGCCTCGGGAACCGAGAGGAAGAGCTCTGCCGCCGGGAGGTCGGATTCCGCCACCAGGTAGGTGCCCTCGTCCCCACGGTTCAGCAGACCGGAGAAGGGACGCAGATTCACCGTTGGGTCCTGGACTTCCTCCACGATGTCTACAGCCGGTTCCCCGGCCTGGGCGGAGGTATCCCCCTGGAAGAGCAATTCCTCGATGGAGGAGCCGGCGGCCCCGGCCTCGGGAGCCGTGACGGCACGTCCCAGCGCCTCGATGGAGTCGACCCCAAGGGCAGAGACGATGGCCCGATCGATCCGGGCGAGGGCCGCATCCACCTCGGAGGCCCGCCCCACCAGCTTCCACTCCAGGAAGGCGCTCTGGCGGATCAGGTCCTTGGCCCGCTCGGGGTCGCTGATCCCGGCCAGCTCCACGATCAGACGGTCCGTCCCCACCTTCTGGATCAACGGCTCGGACACACCGAACTCGTCGATCCGGGTGCGGATGATGCGCTCCACCCGGTCGATCCCGTCGGAGCGGGCCTCGGGGGTCAACGTTCCGTCCGGATCGTCGATCTCCAGGGCGAGGTGCATCCCCCCCAGCAGATCGAGGCCCAGGTTGAGCCCGTTGGAATAGAAGGACCAGAGGGAGATCCCCACCACAGCAGCGATGAGGATCAGACGGCCACGAAGCGATTTCAGCATGGGGCCCTGCGTTCGCCTGCGGAGACTCACACCGGCCCGACGGGACGGTGGCGACAGCCTGGAAACCTGCTCCTCCGGGGGTGGGATGTCAATCTCCCCCGACCCTCTGGAGAGCCCCCGGAGCCAGGTGGGATGGGTACACCGCCCCCGGGAGGACGATCCAGCCCCCGGGGAAGGGTGCGCTCAGAGGAGCATCGCCTCCCGGGCCGCCTCCCGTCCGCCCTCGGTGAGTCGCAGGCGCTGCCGCTCCTCCACCACCCATTCGGAGCGTCGGGCGCGGCGGATCACCGAGCGGGCAAAGTCGGGACTCCAGCGGAGATGCTCCTCCAGGTGGTCCACCCGGCACTCGGATTCCTCGGAGGGATCCCCTTCGTGGTTCAGGAGATGGATGGTGAGCATCAATCCGGCGAACTCCAGCCGCTGCCTGGCCCGACGGCGTCCCCCCGCCACCACCCCCCGATCCGGGGCGAAGAGGAGGACCAGGAGGAAGACCAGCCCCGTCATGGCGGCCATGCACCCTGCGATGGAGGCATTCAGCGCCCAGGCCACCTGGAAGCCCGCCACAGCCGCCACGGCCCCCAGGAGCGCGGAGAGGGCCAGGACCACCGGAAGCCGGTCGGAGAGGATCCACGCCGCTGCGGGAGGGGCGATCATGAGGGCCACCACCAGCACCGCCCCCACCGCATCGAAGGCCCCCACCGCCGTCACCGAGACCACCCCCATCAGGAGATAATGGACCAGCCCCGGGGAGATCCCCAGCGCCAGCGCCAGAGCCGGGTCGAAGCTGGTGATCTTCAACTCCTTGTACAGGGTGGACAGGAAGGCCAGCACCACCAGGAGGATCCCTCCCATGACCCAGAGGCTCCGGGGGCCAAGATCCACCCCCCCCACCTCGACGCGACGGAAGGGGGCCAGCGCCAGCTCTCCCAGAAGCACTGCGTCCGTATCCAGGTGCACGTTGGCAGCGAAGCGGGTCACCAGGATGACGGCCACACTGAAGAGGAGGGGGAAGACCAGGCCGATGGCGGCATCCTCCCGGACCCGCCCCGTCCGCTCCAGCAGCTCCACCAGCGCCACGGTGGCCACCCCCATGAGAGCGGCCCCCAGGACCAGAAGGGGGGAGGAGAGGTCCCGCACCACGAAGAAGGCCAGGACGATCCCCAGGAGGATGGAGTGGCTGATGGCATCCGCCATGAGCGCGTTCCGCCGGAGGACCAGGAAGGTCCCCACCAGGGCGCAGGCCACCGCCACCACCACCGCAACCAGCTGGATCTCCAGTGCCACATTCACGACGGAGCCCTCCGTGTGGCGGTGGTGCCGCCGGCTTCCCTCACCTCGGCCACCTTCCGGCGCCCGGCTTCGGTGATCTGCCATCCGCCGTCCGGGGAGCGGGACGCCCACCCCCTGGACTCCAGGGTGCGCAGTGCCCGGGGCACGCCGGAGGCACCGCCCCGCATGGCCACCAGCACCGGGAGGGGGTGGGGATGGTCCCGCCCGGGGTGCTGGTCCGCCAGCTCCTGGAGGTCCGCCAGCAACGTGCCCGCCTGCAGGCGGCGGCGATTCCGGAACGAGCGGATGGATTCAGGCACCATTCCCCGCCGGGGAGCGAAGAGGATGGAGAGGGCCACGATGATGCTGGCCACCACCACGATCACCGGCCCGGTGGGAAGCCCTGCGAAGCGGGCGCTGAGGACCGCCCCGGTCACCCCCGAGGCCGAGCCGAAGAGCGCCGCCAGACCCACGGTCCGGCCGAGATGGTCCGTCCACTGGCGGGCCGCTGCCGCAGGGGCCACCACCAGGGTGCTCATGAGCACCACCCCCACCGCCTGCAGCCCTGTGACGATGGCCAGGACCAGAAGGGTGGTGAGGACGACCTCCACCCGGGCCATGGGGAGCCCCAGGGAGACCCCGAAGGCCCGGTCGAAGGTGAG
>CAYQVI010000315.1:0-3848 GCA_964420725.1 uncultured Gemmatimonadaceae bacterium
TCCAGCGGGGGGGGAATGTGGTGATCCCCACCTTCGCCCTGGAGCGGGCCCAGGAACTCCTCTTCCACCTCCGGGAGGGGGTGGAAGAAGGACGGCTCCCCCGGAGCACGAAGGTGTTCCTGGACTCCCCCATGGCGATCTCGGCCACGGAGATCTACCGGAACCACCCGGAGTGCTATGACCAGGAGGCCTCGGCCATGCTGGCCTCCGGGGTGGACCCCTTCGCGGTTCCCGGGCTCCGCTTCACCCGGAAGAGCTCCGACTCCCGGGCCATCAACGACATCCAGCAGGGGGCGGTGATCCTGGCGGGGTCCGGGATGGCCACGGGGGGGCGGGTGCGGCACCACCTCCGGCACCACCTCCGGCGCCCGGAGTCCAGCGTGGTCTTCGTGTCGTTCGCGGCGAAGGGAACCCCCGCCCGACAGGTCATCGATGGAGCCCGGACGCTGCGCCTCTTCGGCAACGACATCCCGGTGCGGGCGAAGATCCACACCATCAACGGCTTCTCCGCCCACGGCGACCGGGACGAGCTGGTGGCGTGGCACCGGGCGGTGGCGGCCCCGGTGACCTTCCTGGTCCATGGGGAGGAGGAGGTGATGGAGAGCCTGGCGGAGGCGCTTCCCCCGGGGCGGGTGGAGATCCCTGCGAGAGGCGACGCGTTCGAGCTCTGAGCCGGCGCAACGCCGGGGCGGCCCGCCCGGAATGCACCGGGCTCCGGCTCCGGCACTGCCGGGAGGGCGGGGCTCCGGTGGGGGGAGCGCCCCCCCGGCACTGGCCCACACGGAGGGCTACGACTAGCCTCATTGATCCCATGGCAACCCACCCACACCCCGACGAGGAGACCTCCCATGACCGAAGACCAGGAGGAGAAGAGACTGACCAGCCGGGACTTCCCCCGGGAGGTGCTGCAGCTCTTCGACAAGTACGTGCATGGACAGCTGGACCGGCGGGGGTTCCTGGAAGGGGCCGCCCGCTTCGCGGTGGGGGGGATGACGGCGGCGGGCTTCCTGGAGGCGCTCCGCCCCCGCTACGCCTGGGCCCGCCATGTGGCCCCGGACGACGGCGCCATCCAGACGGAGTATGTGGAGTACCCGTCCCCCCAGGGCTCGGGGACCATGCGGGGATACATGGTGCGCCCCGCCGGAGCTACGGGTCCCCTTCCGGGGGTGCTGGTGATCCACGAGAACCGGGGGCTGAACCCCTACATCGAGGATGTGGTGCGGCGGATGGGTGCCGCCGGGTTCCTCGCTCTGGGCCCCGACGCCCTGACGCCGTTGGGGGGCTACCCCGGGAACGATGACGACGGGCGGACCATGCAGGCCCAGTTGGACCGTGGGGCGATGACCGAGGACTTCGTGGCCGGGGCCCGCTTTCTCATGGGGCACCCCGACTGCACCGGTCAGGTGGGGGCCGTGGGCTTCTGCTTCGGCGGTGGAATGGTCTCCACACTGGCCATCCGGATCCCTGAGCTGGCGGCGGGGGTCCCCTTTTACGGGAGCCAGCCCCCGGCGGACCAGGTGCACCTCATCCAGGCCCCCCTGCAGATCCACTATGCGGAGCGGGATGAGCGGATCAACGCCGGCTGGCCCGCCTTCGAGGAGGCGCTGAAGGCCCACGGCAAGACGTATGAGATGCACATGTATCCCGATACGGACCACGGCTTCCACAACGACACCACCCCCCGCTACGACCCGGCCGCCGCCCGTCTGGCCCAGGAGCGGACCCTCCAGTTCTTCAACCAGCACCTCCGGTAGACGCTGTGATCCCCCTCCTCCTCCTGGCCCTGCAGCTCCCCGGCCCCGGCACCCTTCCCTCCCCTTCCCCGGCGGTCGCCGCCGTCCCGGCGCCCCGGGTGGCCTCGGACGCGCCGGTCGCCGGGGCGGCCAGCACCGACGTGGCCATCCCCCGGCTGGACGGCGAGGTGGAGGTGGACGGCGTCCTGGATGAGCCGGCCTGGCGGGAGGCGGCGGTCCTCCGGGGCTTCTTCCAGTACAGCCCACTGGACGGGGTGCCGGCGGGGGATTCCACCACGGTCCTGGTGTGGTACGCCCCGGATGCCATCCACTTCGGGATCCGGGCCTTCGCGGACCCCTCCACCGTCCGGGCCACCCTGGCGGAGCGGGACCGGATCGAGAACGACGACCATGTGCTGATCCTGCTGGACACCTTCAACGACGGGCGCCGGGCGTCGGTGTTCGGGGTGAACCCCTTCGGGATCCAGATGGACGGGATCCGGTTGGAGGGAGAGGGGGGCTCGGGAGGGTTCTTCCGGGCCGAGGCCGAAGTGCATCCGCTGGACCGGAACCCGGACTTCAACTACAGCTCCGTGGGGCGGCTCACCGATCACGGGTACGAGGTGGAGGTGCGGATCCCCTTCAAGAGCCTCCGCTACCAGCCCAGCGAGGTGCAGGACTGGGGGGTGAACATCGTCCGGGTGGTGCAGGCCACCGGCCACTCCCACACCTGGACCCCCGCCCGCCGGGGCCGGGCGTCGTTCCTGGCCCAGAGCGGACGGCTGGTGGGGCTCACCGGGCTGGAGCGGGGGATGGTCTTCGAGTTCCAGCCGGAGATCACCGGGCGCCTGGAGGGAACCCGGGACCCGGGTGGCCAGTGGGGATACAACAGCTCCGATCCCAACCTGGGGGGGAACGTCACCTGGGGGATCTCCGAGAACCTCACGGTGAACGGCACCATCCGTCCGGATTTCTCCCAGGTGGAGGCCGATGCCGGGCGGCTGACCTACGACCCCCGCACCGCCATTGCCTTCCCGGAGAAGCGCCCCTTCTTCCTGGAGGGGAGTGAGCGCTTCCGGGTGCCCAACCAGCTCATCTACACCCGTCAGATCGTCCAGCCCGACGTGGCGGTGAAGGCCAACGGGAGCTTCTCGGGCTTCGAGGTGGGGGTGCTCTCGGCGCTGGACGACGACGGGATCTCCGCCACCGGCGAGCGCCCGCTGTTCAACATCGTCCGGGTGCAGCGGAACGTGGGGGAGGCTTCCACCCTTGGGCTGGTCTACACCGACCGCACCGAGGGGGACGGCTTCAACCGGGTGGTGGGACTGGACACCCGGCTGGTGATGGGGAACTACACCCTCACCGCCCAGGGAGCGGGGAGCTTCACCGAAGGGTGGGTGGTGGAGGGGGACGGCCACCTCTGGGACCTGGGGCTTACCCGGGCCGGACGCACCTGGGGGTTCAGCAGCGCCTTCCGGGGGACCAGCGCGGACTTCATCACCCGGAGCGGGTTCGTGGCCCGGTCCGGCACCGCATCGGTGCGATTCACCCCCCGGATGACCCGCTTCGGGGCGGCGGACAGTCGCCTGGAGAGCTGGAGCAGCTCCATGATGTTCAGCGGATCGTGGCTCCACGACGCCTTCTGGGAGGGCGGCACCCCGGAGGACATCAAGTTCCACTGGAACAACACGCTGTCCCTCCGGGGCGGGTGGTCGGTCACCGGGTCCGTGCTCCTGGAGCGCTTCTACTACCCCCCCTATCTCTACACCGACTACGCCATCGAGCGGACCCTTCCAGCGGGGACCGACACCATCCCCTTCACCGGGGTCCCGTCCATCGGGAACCTGGACTTCATCCTGAGCGTGGCCACCCCCCAGTGGAACCGGGTGGGGGCGAACCTGACCCTCATCGCAGGGCGGGACGAGAACTTCGATGAGTGGGCCATGGCCTACATCGCCTTCATCGACGGTGGGGTGGACTGGCGTCCCACGGAACAGCTCCGGGTGAGCCCCACCTATGCCCGGCAGCAGTACATCCGCCCGGACGACCGATCCACCGTCCGGGTCCGGGACCTCCCCCGGCTGAAGGTGGAGTACCAGCTCTCCCGCTCCATCT
>CAYQVI010000316.1:0-3826 GCA_964420725.1 uncultured Gemmatimonadaceae bacterium
TTGAAGTTCAGGTCGAAGTGGGGGTACTTGGACGACGAGATGTCCACCCGGATCCGGTGCCCGGCGGCAAACAGGTTCGACGAGGGAAATGCCTCCACGGCGATCTCGTAGACCTGTCCGGGCTCCATCATCGTGGGCTCCTCCCACGAATCCCGGTAGCGGCAGCGGAGGATCCCGTCGGTGATGTTCATGGCGAAGCCCTCCGGGTAGTCCTCCGAGGGGGGGTACACGTCCACCAGCTTGGCGGTGAAGTCGGTGTCCGGGGCATCCGACGAGATCCAGAGGCGGACCACCACCGGGCCGGTCACCTCCACCGCCTCCACCAGCGGCTCGGTCTGGAAGACCAGGACGTCCGGGCGGTCCGCCAGGGGGCCGTACGGCTCGGTGGACCCGAAGAAGCGCTCGTCCTCCCGCTGGTCGTAGGCCCCTCCCTCCATCACCGGCGCCCCGGAGGTGATGGTTCCCCCGATGCTGGGAACGGGATTCCGGGGGTCGTAGTCATAGCTCAGGGAGGCGGCGGCCTCCGTCGGCCCCTGCGGCGATAGACCCCCGTCCCCGTGCAGGTAGTAGGGCGTGAAGGCGGTTCCCGGCACCGGCCAGTCTCCGGCGGACTTCCACATGCCGCCGTGCTCCATCCGCCCTTCGGCGTTCCGCCGGCCGCTGCCGCCCCCCATCAGGAAGTACTGCACGGCAGGCTCCGACTCCACCCCGTTCTCGATCCCCCGGAGCCACCGGTCGAACCAGCGGATCCGGAGGTCCCAGTAGTCCCGGGCCAGGTTGTTGTCCAGGGTGGCGCCGGGGCCGAAGTCCACGTCCCCCGCCCAGGTGAGGGAGCGGTTTCCATGGGTCCAGGGCCCCAGGATGAGGCGCACAGGCCCATCCTTCCGGGCCTTGAGCCCCAGGTAGTTGTCGCAGGCGGTGCGGGGGTAGGGGTCGTACCACGATGACATGTGGACCATGGGACAGTCCGGCCACACGTCGTGGAACCCCTCCGCCCAGATCCCCGGCTGCTTCCAGTAGTCGGTGAAGGCCCCCTCCTCCCACTGCTCGAAGAGGTAGTCCTCGTACTGGGGGGCCAGCGACACCGGCGAGCGCCCGGGAGCCCAGGGCATGTTCTGGAACCACCAGTGGACGTTGATGGTGTCCATGGTGGCCCGCCGGGGGGCATCGGCCATGATCTCGGGGTCCACCAGGGCATTCCTGTAGGCCCAGGTGGCCTGCTTCAACTCGAAGGCCCCCCCCTGCCGGATCCCCCCCTGGTAGGAGTTGGAGAACCCCCCGGAGTCCAGGAACATGGCCCGGATCCCCGGCGCCCCGGCGCTGGCCAGCGCCGCCTGGGTGTGGGCGGCATAGGACAGCCCCTTGGTCCCGATCTGCCCGTCACACCAGGGCTGCTCCAGGATCCAGGCACAGCAGTCCACCCCGTCGGGAGCGTCATCCAGGTACTTGGAGAAGGCCCCTTCGGAGCCGTACCGCCCCCGGGTGTCCTGATAGACCACCACGTACCCCCGGCGCACGAACATCTCCGCCACCTCGGCCCTGGACTTCGCCTCGTCGGGCTCCGCCACCGACCGCTCGGAGCGGGAGGGTCGGTCCTTCCCGTAGGGCGTCCGCTCCAGGATCACCGGGAAGGGACCGGGGAGGGCCAACCCGTCCCGGGCCGGCCGGTGCACATCGGTGGCCATGTGCAGCCCGTCCCGCATGGGGACCATGATGTCGGACTCGATCACCACGTCGAAGGGGGGGTCCGGGAGGCCGGGGTCCTCTCCGGGAGGGGCTCCTGCATGCCCGCTCGCGGGGGCATCGGCGGCCTCGCCGCACCCCGCCAGGAAGCCGGCGGCGGCTGCGGCGGCGGAGAGTCGGGCGAACTCCCGGCGGGTGAGGCCACCGGGGTGGAGGAGGTAGCGAAGGGAGTCCACGGGCGCGGTTCCGGGGAAGGGGTGTGGGCTGTCCTGGTTCCAGGGAAGTGGGGAAGGCTACGGTGGGGAAGGGGGAATGGCGAGGGGGGAAGGCCCTCGTTGACGCTACGGACCCTCGCGGAGTAACGTGACGGACCGGTCATACCTTCGATCCGCCCGTCCGGAGTCTCCGATGCGCAGGATATCCGCACTCGTCTTTGCCCTCTCCCTCGCCCTGTCCCCGGCGCTGGCTCCGGCCCCCGTTCTGGCACAGGCGTCCAGCGTCGCCACGGCGGCCCCCGCCACCCAGGGGAGGGCCTTCACCCCCCAGGACTGGTACCGCCTTCACACCGTGTCCTCCCCGGCCATGTCCCCGGACGGGCGGCACGTGGCCTTCACCGTCACCACGGTGAAGGAGGGGGAGAACGACCGGCACTCGGAGGTCTGGATGGTCCCCACGGCAGGGGGCGATCCGGTGCGCCTCACCTCCCCGGCCTTCTCCAGCTCCAACCCCCGCTGGTCCCACGATGGGGCCTACCTCCACTTCTCGTCCAACCGCCCCGGGGGGCGGGGCAACACGTGGACCCTGCGCATGGATCAGCCTCTCACGGGAGAGGCGTTCCAGATGGAGAACCAGCTGACGGGGTCCATGCCTGCCAGCGGGGCCTTCGCGGTGAGCACCGGCCCCGCCCGGGAGGAGGGAGCAGCCCGGGGCGATGGCAACGGGAACGGCGCCGCGGATGCCTTCAGCGGCATGGAGGCCACCGCCCGCCCCCCCTTCGGCTCCATCACGGCACCGGTGGATCCCGCCCGCTTCGACGGTCGCCACATCGTGGACTTCCCCTACAAGCGGAATGGGCAGGGCTTCATCGCCAACCCCAGGGAGGAGCCGGAGACGCCCCCGGTGCAGCAGATCTGGATCCAGGAGGCGGGGGATACGGCTCGCCGCATGATCACCGATGCCCCCTACTCCCACCGGAGCGCCACCGTCTCGCCGGATGGCCGGTGGATCGCCTTCCTGGCGGATCCCGAGCTCCGCCCGGATGACGTGGTGCGGGCGGAGCAGGACTCCATCGAGGCCCTCCCGTACGATCCGGAGAAGGCCCGGCGGGATGACCCGGAGAACAACGCCGACCTCTTCGTGATCCCCGTGGAGGGGGGCGAGCCCCGCCGGCTCACCCGCCAGGACGGCACCGAGGGGCGGATCACCTGGTCCCCGGACTCCCGGCAGATCGCCTTTGTCTCCACCCCCAGCCGCACCCGGAACAACCGCCTCTGGGTGGTCCCGGCGTCGGGGGGGGAGCCCCGCAACCTCACCCCCGACTGGCAGTACGAGCCGGGGGGAATCGAGTGGAAGCGGGGCGGGCCCATTTTGGTGGAGGCGGCCATCGGAGGGCGGACCGCCCTCTTCCATGTGGACCCCTCCAACGGGAACCGGACGGAGGTCATCGGGGAGCGCCGCCGCATCAACGGCTTCTCCTGGGACCAGGGGCACAACCGGGTGGCCTTCGTGGCCACCTCCATCGACCGCCCCACCGAGCTCTACATCGCCGATGCCAACGGCCGGAACGAGCGGAAGCTCACCGGCTTCAACGACGCCCTGAACGCCGAGATCGCCTGGCCCACGGCGGAGCGCTTCACCTACGAGTCGGTGGGCGGGCTGGAGATCGAGGCGTGGCTCCAGTACCCCCACGGCTACGACCCCACCCGGCGCTACCCGGTGGTCCTCTACATCCATGGCGGCCCCCACTCCGCCTACGGAGAGGGGTGGTTCGACGAGTTCCACAACATCACCGGGGCGGGGATGTTCGTGCTGTTCACGAATCCCCGGGGCTCATCCAACTATGGTGCAGAGTTCACCTACTCCACCCGGGGGCGGTGGGGGATGGAGGACTACGAGGACATCATGAAGGCGGTGGAGATCGTGG
>CAYQVI010000317.1:0-3805 GCA_964420725.1 uncultured Gemmatimonadaceae bacterium
CCGTGATGGACCTCCTGGCCTATCCCGGCAATGCCCTGGCCAGCCGGGTGGAGCTGCGCCCCAGTCGGCCGCCGAAGAAGTGAGGGGGGGGCGCGCCTGTCCTGTCTATAGTATTGGCAGGACGCACAAGACCGAATAGCTTTGAAGAACCCTCCTCATCCCCCCCGGTCCCCCAGTCCATGAGCGACATCAAGCTGAAGCACCAACGATCGCACCCGATCAAGAAGCCCCGAACCCGGAAGGCCGCCGGGGCCTCCGTCGAGGGTCGCGCCCGGGCGAAGAAGGGGGGCGATCGGAGTCGTGTCGGAGGGTCGCCGGCGGGCGTGGAGATCCGCTCGTCCAGGGGGATGGCCTCGGAGAGCATGTTCAGGAAGGTGGTCCAGAGCGTGGATGTTCATGCGGGAATCGTCTCAGTCGTTCGTCGGCGGGACGACCCCGGCTCGGATCATGCCCGACTGGGTGCACGGGTGCGGGGGATCCTTCACGAGTTCATCGGGGAGTTGAGTCCGGCCGCCGTCGGCAGGGCCCTGGAGGCCCCGGGGCCCGTTTCAGCCATCGGGGTCATTCTCGATGAACTGATCAAGGAGCGCCCGGACCTCGTCGACCTGGATCCGGTGGGTGAGGCGGCTGCCCGGATCGCATCCATTCGTCAGGGCCTGGTCAATCGGGCAGGTGGTGCGCACACCACTGCGAAGGTCGCAGAGATTCTCGGCACCTCCCCGGGCGCGGTGCGGAAGCGCATCCAGCGGGGCACCCTGATGGCCTTTCAGACCGCCTCCGGCGAACATCGCCTGCCGGCCGCGCAGTTCGAGGGACGTGAGACGATCCAGGGTCTCGAAGACGTGCTCGCCGCCATGCACGTGTCCGATCCGTGGATGAGGATCCAGCTCTTCCTGGACGATGATGTCCTCGGATCACTCCAGCGAGGAATGGTCGGGGATGCCGTCCAGGCCGTCCGCAGCTATCTGCCCGAGGATGAAGGCGAGCCGCTGTGAGGGGGGCTTCGACCCTGATTCTGGCGAAGGGGACGCGGCTGTATCGGATCTGCCGGGTGGACCGCGGGCCGCTCTGGTTTGGCCCGGGCAACGGCAGGCCGCCGCGTCACCGATTCGACGCTCCTGACGGCAGCTATGGGGTCTGCTACCTGGCCGCCTCGTACAGCGGAGCGTTCGTCGAGACCTTCATGAGGGATCCCCGGGCGGGGGATGGAAGGGGACGCCTCCTGGCCTTGTCGGCTCTTGCGGCTCGACACTGTGTCGAGGTGGAACTCACATCTGCCCTGACGGTGGGAGCGCTACGTGGACGGGGCCTTTCGTGGCGGGGCCTGACGGCATCCGTCTCGTCCTCTCCCCTGTACGACGACACGCGTTCGATCAGTGCCGCCATTCATTCAGAGGCCGCGGGTCTGGCCGGGATCGAATACCGCTGCCGGCACGATGACGATGAAATCGCGTACGCACTGTTCGACCGCGCCCGGCCGCACCTCAGGGTTGTCGCAGATTCGGCCGTTTCGTGCGTCGAGATCGCCTTCTCCCTGCACGGCCACTACCCCTTCGTCGTGACGGCGGAAGACTGAGGGCGGACGCTCCCGCCTGCCGTGGGCCTGGGCCCTTCAAGCAGGCCATCCACCCTGATCCGTCAGGGTGCCGAGAAACCGGGGGAAGCCTGGAGCGCCCGGTCAAAGGTGAGGGTCTGGTCGCATCCGTGGGCCAGGGCGATCTCGCCGATGAGGTAGTCGGAGAAGTCGGCCTTCCCCCGGCGGTAGCGGATCAGGGCGCGGGAGGTGGGGTCCCGGTGCTCCACGTGGAAACCCCGGCTCCTGAGCAGTCGCTCCAGGATGGGAGCGATGTCCGCGCGACCCAGGTTGTAGGACGACTCCAGGACCCACACGGTCTCACACAGAACGACACTCCCCAGGAAGAGCTCCCGGCCGGCCTCCAGGGCTTCCCGGATGATGCGGCCCGCGATGTCCGACTGCACCGGGTCGTCCTGCGTAAGGAACCGGATCAGGACGTTGGTATCCAGCCCCGTCCTCATCCGGTGGCGGAGCCCCGCTCCCGGATCACCCGTTCCATGTCCTCCACCGATACCGGAGACTGGCCCTCCCGGCGGAGACTTCCTTCCAGGGACAGGGGGTCCAGCCCTGCGGGACGCACCAGGATGGCGCCGTCCGGCCCCTCCACGAACTCGATCACATCTCCGGTATGCAACCCCAGCCGCGTGCGGATCGACTGGGGGATGGTGACCTGTCCCTTGGACGTCACGGTGGATCGGGGCATGGGGGTCTCCTGGGTCAACGGTCGCTGCGACGTGTGCGCCCGTCCTTACCAAAGGTAAGGAAGACGGCGAGGGGTGGGAAGGGCAGATCCCCCATGGGAGCCGCCAAGGAGGTTGCTCGCCCGCCTGACGCTTTGCTTGCGCCTCGGCGAAGCCGTTCGTAGATGGAAGAAGGTCCTTGTCCGCCCCCGCTCCGGGCCGACTCCTTGCGCCAACCCACGCACGGGTGAGGTCCATGCCCCGAAATGGCCCCTTCCTCCGCGCCGCGCGGATGCGCCTGAGGTGTGCCAGCACTCTTCCGGCCTTCGCCCTTCTTTTCCCACTCCTTGCAGGATGCGGAGCGGAGGCGGGGAACGTCCCCGCCCCCCAGCGGGAGACCCTCCCGGACGGCAGCGTCCTGATCCGGTACGCCGCCCTCCCCACCACCGGGCTGGAGCCGCTGCAACCCGATCTGGTGATCGGCGCGATGGACGGCGAGCCCCACGAGGAGTTCGGGGACATCCGGGGGGTGGAAGCGGACGAGGACGGCACCATCTATGTCCTGGACACCCAGGCCTCCGAGGTGCGGGCCTTCGATCCGGAGGGGAACTTCCGGGCCACCCTCGTCCGACCGGGGAGCGGGCCGGGGGAAGTCCGTCGGGCCAATGGCCTCCACCGCACCTCCGACGGGACGCTGTGGCTCCAGGATACCCAGCAGCGGGTGATGATCGGGGTGGACCGGGGCGGGGAGGAGGTGGGGCGCTTCCCGATTCCGGTGCAGTCCTGGGGCTACATCTGGGACGGCGTCCGGGACGACGGGGGACGGTGGTGGTGGCACGAGGCCTACAGTGACCTCCCGGAGGTGTATCCGCCCCCGGATGGGGTCCACCCCTGGGAGGTGCGCCTCTACCAGATCGCCCACGATCCGAAGGCGGTCTCCTCGGACACCATCGTGATGGGCTACACATCCGCCCGTTCGGTGGTGGCCACCATCCCTCCCAGCACACTGTTCATGGCCGTGCCCTTCGAACAGGAGGTGGCGAGCGTGGTGGATCCGACCGGGGGGTTCTGGACCGTGGACCCGGACGCCTACCGGGTCACCCGCCTGGACGAACAGGGCAACCCCCTCGTCGTCATCGAGGTGGAGCTGGATCCGCCCCCGGTCACGGACGCCGACCGCGCCACGTTCCTGGCCCGGGCCACCACCCCGGAGCGGGCGGAGGTCTTCGCCGAGGTCTTCGAACTGGCCCCGGCCTTCAAGCGGCACGTGGAGAGCCTCATGGTGGACGAGGAGGGCCGGCTGTGGGTGCGCCGCAGCATGCCCGACGGGGAACTTCCCATCCTGGACCTGTTCGCTCGGGACGGTACGTGGCTCACCACGCTCCGGCTGGGGGTGATCCCCGCGCTCCAGATGCCGCTCCGGGTGCGGAACGGCGCACTGTTCACCGTAACCACGGATTCGCTGGACGTGCCCCGGGTGGTGCGGATTCCGCTGCCGGCGGCGGTGGGATAGGGAGGGGTGGACCTGGCATGGGAGGACCACGTACTG
>CAYQVI010000318.1:0-3765 GCA_964420725.1 uncultured Gemmatimonadaceae bacterium
CGGGGGGCGTTCGGAGGGATCCGGGCCACCACCCGGTCCGGCACCAACGAGTTCGAAGGGAGCCTCTTCGGGTTCCACCAGGATGAGCGCCTCGCCGCCCGCCAGGACCTGCTGGGGCGCGACGTGGTGGGAGACACCCGGACCCAGCGGGGCTTCACCCTGGGGGGGCCCATCCTGCGGGACCGCCTCCACTTCTTCGTGGCCCATGACGGTGAGCGCTTCGAAGAGCAGTTCGACATGTGGGCCCAGAATGCCGGCAACGACTATTTCCAGAGCAATTCCGGGGGCCGGCTCTCCGCAGGAGACATGAACCGCCTCCTCGCCGCACTCCCCCAGTACGGGATCAACGGGGACCAGCAGCAGATCGGCTTCTTCCAGCGCACCGTGAGCCTGGACACCTGGTTCGCCCGGCTGGACTGGCAGGTGAACAACCGTCACCGCCTCACCCTCCGGTCCTTCATCGACGACTTCAGTCAGCCGGACCGGAACAACAGCGACATCGGGGCCCACGGGATCTTCTCCGCCACCTACGACTTCACGAACCAGGGGAACAACTCTCTGCTCCACCTGCGGTCCCAGCTCTCTCCCACCACGCTGAACGAGTTCCGCCTGGGCTACTTCTTCAACAGCCGGGGGAACCGCATCACCACGGCCCGGCACCCGCAGCTCTGGGTGATCTCCCAGTCGGAGGTGAATGGGGCGATGCAGAACTTCACCTTCGTCCCCCGCTACAACCGCTGGACCCCCGAGGAACAGATCGCCCGGACCTTCAACCTCACCAACACCACCCATACCCGCTGGCGGGGGAACGACGTCGTCTTCGGCACCGACAACACCTGGACCATCTCCGAGGGGATCTACACCCACGACACCCAGGGGCGCTACGACTTCTTCAGCATCGAAGCCTTCGAGCAGATGCGCCCCGACCGCTACCGCCGGAAGCACACCAACCCGGGTCAGGAACTGGTGGATCCCGTGCAGGCGGGCCTCCTGGAACTGTCCATCTTCGGGCAGGTGACCCGTGAACTCCGCCCCCACCTGGAAGCCAGCCTGGGGCTCCGCTACGACGTAGCGGTCTTCTCCACCGCAGCGGACTACAACGCCTTGCTGGAGCAGGAGCTGGGATACCGGAACGATGTGAATCCGGTGGACTGGACCAACATCCAGCCCCGTCTCAACCTCTACTGGGATCGTGGGGGGAAGGGCGTGGACATCGCCAGCGCAGGCGCCGGGCTCTTCATGGGGCAGACCGTCACCCGCCCCTACATCTATTCCATGATCGACAACGGCATCCGCTTCACCGGGGTGGACGTGCGGCGGGGGGACACCTTCGGCGATGGGCGTCCGGTGGTGCTACCCACCCCCGACTATGACGCCTACGCCGAGTCGTACGGCAACATCCCCGGGGATGGGCTTACCGATCAGGACCTGGGGCGGGGAAGTGCGGCCCAGGTGGTGCGCTTCCTGGACGCTGACCTGAAGATGCCCCGGTCGTTCCGGGCCCATGCCAGCTATCACCGGTACCTCACCCCCCAGCTCCGGCTGGGAGGCGCCGCGTACCTGACCCGGACCTCCCGGATGCATGTGATGGAGAACGTCAACCTCCCCGACGAGGTCCGCTTCACCGTGGAAGGCGAGGGAGGGCGGGAGGTCTACGTGCCGGTGGGGGAGGTGGGGAGCCGCGCGGTGGCCCGGATCTCCAATCAGTTCGCCGATGCACTCATGTACACGAACGGCTACAGCTCAAGGTCCCACTCCTTCGTGATGGACGCCGCAGCCGCCCTGCTGTCCGGGGGACGGGCCTACGCCAGCTACACCTTCAATGAATCCCGGGGGGCGGAGCGGTTCCGCAACGAGGACGACGAGCGCTTCGTGGGGAACTCCTACTTCGATGACTACAGCTACATCAACAACGGGTTCTCCCCCAACGACTTCCGGCACAAGGTCCTGCTGAACTTCACCTCGCCGGAGATCAGCGGCTGGCAGCTCGGGACCTTCCTGAACCTGACGCAGCAGGGGCGCTTCTCGGCACTGGTGGGGCGCTACGACCTCAGCGGAACCCGGATCCGGAGCGAAACCGGGTACGCCGCCTTCATCTTTGATCCCGATGACGCCCGTACCCGGGAGCTCCAGGGCGAACAGTTCGTCTCGGACCTGCGCTCGGTGCTGGACAATGCCCATCCCAACGCTGCCCGGTACCTCCGGGAGAACTTCGGCCAGTATGCGGTGGCCAATGGTGGAATCCAGCCCTGGAGGACCCAGTTGGACCTGCGGCTCTCCAATGAGGTGGAGCTTGGCGGGGGGCAGCGGATGCAGGTGAGCGTGGACGCCTTCAATGTCCTGAACCTCCTCGATGAGACCTGGGGAGGGCGGGACAACATCTTCAACACCGCTTCCCTCTACAACGTCCAGAGCTTCGACGAGGAGACCCGCACCTTCCAGTACAGGATGAACCGCGAGTGGGGGCAGAGCAGGAAGGAGGGGTCGGGATTCTACCTGGCCCTGGGCGCCCGGTGGCTCTTCTGATGCAGCGACCGGGGCGATCCATCCTCGTGGCCCTGGCGGTGGTTCTCGCCGTCGGGGCCGCGGGGTGCGACCGGGAGCGGTGCAGCACGCTGGACGCCGGCAATGTGGACGAGTGCCTGCGCCTCAACCAGATCCAGACGCTGGGCACGCACAACAGCTATCACCTCCAGCCCTCGACGGCCCTCAGGGCGGCCATGGACTCCATCAGCCCGGGGTGGGGAGAGCACTGGGAGTACGACCACCGGCCCCTGGTGGAGCAGTTGGAGCTTCTGGGAATCCGGCAGCTTGAACTGGACGTGTTCCACGATCCGGAGGGGGGGCACTACCTGCGGCCGGCGGGGCTGAGCCTTGTGGATGGCCCCCAGGAGCTGGAGGAGCCGGCTCTCCAGGATCCGGGATTCAAGGTTCTGCACGTCCAGGACCTGGACTACGAGACCACCTGCCCCACCCTGGTGGGATGCCTGGAGGAGGTGCGGGACTGGAGCCAGGCCAACCCTGCACATCTTCCGATCCTGATCCTGGTGGAGGTGAAGGACGGCCCCCTTTCGGACACCCTGGACCTGGACACCACGACTCCGCCCCTGGTGCGGGCGGCCGAGCTGGAGCTCCTGGATGCGGAGATCCGCTCTGTGTTCCGTGAGGGGCACATCCTGACCCCCGACGAGATCAGGGGGGGGTATGCCACCCTGTCCGCTGCGCTGGAGGCAGAGGGGTGGCCCACCCTGGCATCCAGCCGGGGGCGGATCTTCTTCGCCCTGGACAACACCGGCGTACACCGGGACGAGTACCTCCGGGAGCACCCCAACCTGGAGGGGCGGGTGATGTTCGTGAGTTCCCCCCCGGGGGAGCCTACCGCCGCCTTCGTGAAGATGAACGAGTCCATCGACGACGAAGCCCTGATCCGGGACTACGTGGCACAGGGGCTGGTGGTGCGCACCCGCTCGGACATTCCGGTGCGGGAAGCCCGGAGCGGAGACGTCACCCGGCGGGAAGCGGCGCTCCGGAGCGGAGCCCAGTGGGTGAGTACGGACTACCCCGAGGAGAGCCCCTTCGGAAGCGGCTATGTGGTGCGGCTTCCCGAAGCCGGGAATGGGCCGGCCCGCTGCAACCCGGTGACTGCTCCCCCGGGATGCAGGAGCGAGTGGATCGTGGAGTAGGAGCCTCCGCCCGCCTCCAGACGGTTGGAGACAGACGATCGCTTCGTTGCTTGTACAGGACGAAGCGATCGTCTGTCTTGCC
>CAYQVI010000319.1:0-3704 GCA_964420725.1 uncultured Gemmatimonadaceae bacterium
TGGCGCAGATCCGCTTTCCCGAGGGGCGTCGGCTGGTGGGCTTCGGGGAGGGGACCCTCTACGCGGTGCATGTGGACGACTTCGATCTCCAGACGCTGGAGCGGTACGCGCTTCCCTGAACGTGGGGGCGGTGGGTCGGTGGTCCCTTTGAGGGGGGGCGGGGCCGTTGGGTGATGGGGCCCGGTGGCCGATGCTCCGGGGGGAGATCGTCAGGGATGCTTGACATGGTTCGAGGGGGGGTGCAGGTTGTCTGGCACGGATGAGAATGACTCTCAATCGCCCCGTGTTGGAATCAGTCTGGACAGACGTCCCCCTCCGCTTCACCGGATTCAGCCATGCACCTCTTGAACCCTTTCCGCCGCCGCTCCGGGCTCCTGCTCCTTGGCCTTCCCCTCCTGTGGGCCTGTTCGGAATCGTCGGATCCCCTGGGGCCGGAACCCGAGGATGAACCGGTGGTGGTGACGGTGGATGCGTCCACCGGCTGGGCCTATCTCTCCCTCACCCCGGACGGGCCGGTGCCGGTGACCGTGACGGACGCCTCCACCAGCGACCGGTGGGATATGGCGGTCTTCGCCACCTCGGTGATGGTCAACGGCGGGGACGCGGGCCCCGGAGGTGCCGAGGGCTTCTGTGTCTGCAATGGCGCCATGACGGAGGCGGAGGTGCTGGCCGCCACCGCCGAGATGGGGCTGGAGCGCTTCCGGGCGGTGGGTGCGTCGGCGGCGCCCACCACGGCCAGCTCCTGGGTCTCCGAGGAGTTGGTCCCCTCCTTCTCGGAGTGGTGGAGCTATGACCCCACCACCCGGAGCGTCTCTGCCGTCACCGGCGCCACCTGGATCGTCCGGACCGCCGAGGGGAACTGGGCCCGGGTGCGGGTGGTCTCCATCACCAATCCAGGGCGGAATCATGCCGGGACCGTGGTGCTGGAGTACCAGCTCCAGATGGCGGCAGGGGGCCCGCTGGGGGCGCTGCAGTCGGTGTCACTGGACGGGTCCGCCGGGGTGGTGTCTGTCGACCTGGAGACCGGCGCCACCGGGGATCTCCCCGGGTGGGATCTGCGTCTGGATGGCTACACCATGAGGGTGAATGGAGGGGCCAGCGGCCCGGGGAGGGCGGGGGCGGTCCGGGTCCTCCAGACCTTTGACCAGGTCACCAATCCCTCGGGGGTTCCCCCGTCGGTACTCCGTGGGGACAGCTTCGGCGGGGTCTTCAATGGCCCCACCGAGGAACGGTGGTTCCGCTACAACCTCCAGGGGAACAACCAGATCTGGCCCACCTACCACGTCTATCTGATCCGCCGTGGAGACACGATCCACCGGGTGCAACTCGTGGGATACTACGGCACCGACGGCACGGCCCGGCAGGTGTCTGTGCGGTCGGCGCCGCTTGATCCGTGATGGGGCCGGTGACGCCGGGTCCTTCACTGCAGTGGGATGGCCTCCGGCCCGGAAACGGCGCGGGCGCGGGTTCGGCCTCGAGCACCCCACGCCGCCGGTTCCTCCGGGAGATGCTCCTGGGGATGGGGGTGTGTGCACTGCTCCTGACCCTTCCCCTTCCTGGCGCTTCCCAGTCCGGCTCGGCACCCACCGGCGCGGGACGGGATGATGTCCCGGGCCGGCTCCTCACCGGCGTGGTGGTGGAGGCGGATTCCGGGGCTCCGGTGGAGGGAGCCCTGGTGGAGTGGATCGGCCCGTCGTCCGGCCGGACCACCACCGGGCGGGATGGTCGCTGGGAGAGTGACCCCGTCTCCCCCGGGAGCTATACCCTCCGGGTGGGTCGACTGGGGTTCGCCGGGGTGGAGCGGAACGGGGTGGAGGTGACCCCTGGGGCGGAGTTGCGCCTCGTCTTGGAGCGGCAGGCCCTCCCCCTGGACGCCCTGGTGGTGACGGCAAGCCGCCGCCCCCAGCGACTGGCGGACGTTCCGGTGCACACCGAACTCATCTCCCGACAGGAGCTGGAGATGTCCGGTTCCGCCGACCTGGCGGAGGTGCTGGTGGAGCGCACCGGGATCCAGCTCCAGGGGGGGCACCCCACCGGGTCGGGGATCATGCTCCAGGGGATGGACAGCCGGCGGGTCCTGGTGCTGGTGGACGGGCAGCCGTGGATCGGCCGTCTCTCCGGGGACATCGACCTGGCCCGCCTCCCCACGGCGGGGGTGGAGCGGGTGGAGATCGTGAAGGGGCCCCAGTCCACCCTCTATGGCTCGGAGGCCATGGGGGGGGTGGTGAATGTGGTGACCACCTCTCCCGGGGTGGACCGGTGGGAGGCCGGGGGGCGCCTGGTGGGGGGGTCAGGGGGACGGCTGGACGGCTCCCTCCGGGGGGAGTGGCCGGTGGGCCCGGTGGCGCTGCTGGCGGAGGTGGGGCACCGGAGCGTGGACCGTGTGCCGGGGCTGGAGGACCGCCCGGGGTCCGGGGTGACCCGACTGGACGGTCGGGCCAAGGCACGGTGGTCCCGGGGGGATCTGGACCTCTCGGCCTCGGTGCTGGCGGTGGAGGAGTCCCAGCGGTGGCGGATCGGTCAGTTGACCCAGTTCGGGGACAATGTCCAGTGGACCAGCTCCGTGGCCGCCGGATGGAGCCGTGGGGCGCATTCCTTCGCCCCGGCGGTGAGCGTGTCCAGCTTCGACCACCTGTCCCGCAGGGGTCTTGGAAGCACCCCCCCGCCAGGGACGGGCCGACAGCAGTTGCAGCGCCGGAGCGAGGTGGAGTTGATGTACGCCTGGGTCCCCGGGGATAGGGTCTCGGTGGACGCCGGGGTGGAGGCCCGACGGGAGACGCTGGAAGCCCCGGACATCCCCTCGGGTCGGCTGGATCTGGACGCCATTGAACCCTTCACCCAGGTGACGCTCCGGCGGGGGGCGGTGACGCTGGTCCCCGGCGTTCGCATGTCCTGGAGCCAGGAGTGGGGGACCTACTCCTCGCCGCGACTCTCGGCCATGGTGAAGGCCGCGGGTGGGTGGACCGTCCGGGGTTCCGTGGCCCGGGGGTTCCGGGCCCCGGACGGGAAGGAGCTGGGGCTGGAATTCCTGAACGTGGGGCCGGGCTTCGCCTACCTGGTCCGGGGGAATCCGGAGCTCCGCCCCGAGACCTCGGTGAACGTCACGACGGGGTTGGAGTGGAGTGGTCGCCGCTTCTGGGGCCGGGGACAGCTCTTCCACACCACGTTCGACCACTTCATCGAGACCACCGCAGTGGGGGACTCCTCGTCGGTGGCCCTCTTCACGTACGACAACCTCCTGCGGGGG
The DNA here is from genome assembly GCA_964420725.1 of uncultured Gemmatimonadaceae bacterium. Taxonomy (GTDB): domain Bacteria; phylum Gemmatimonadota; class Gemmatimonadetes; order Longimicrobiales; family Gaopeijiaceae; genus CAYQVI01. The sequence continues at coordinate 3,248 of CAYQVI010000319.1, forward strand.
TGGAGCCGGGGAGTGGAGGTGGAGGCGGGGGGGAGCCACGGCGCCCTCCGCTTCGAAGGGGGATGGTCCTTTCTGGACACCCTGGACGAGGTGGGGGGAGGTCCCCTCCTGGGGCGCCCCCGTCACTCCGGCCGGGTGTCGGTCCAGCATGCCCACCCCTCGTCGCTGCAGAGCAGCCTCACCGGGACCTGGACGGGAGAGGCTGCGCTGGGGCGGGACAGCGAGGGAAATCCCCTGATCCGGGAGGGGTTCCTGCGCCTGGATGCCCGCCTCACCCGGGAACTCCCCGGGGCGCTGGATCTCTCCGTGGGGGTGGACAACCTCCTGGATGCCCGCCCCCGGGACTGGCCGGGATCCGCGGAGCGGGCTTTCCACGTGGGGCTCACCTTTGCAAGGGGTGGAGCCCGCCGAGGGCTGACCCGGGGGGGCTCACCCCAGCCCCGGGGACCCCGGGGGG
>CAYQVI010000320.1:0-3686 GCA_964420725.1 uncultured Gemmatimonadaceae bacterium
CCCCCCATTCCCCCCCCCCCCCCGAAATCGCCGCAGGTCCCTCTCCAGCTTCTCCCGCTGCTTCTCCACCGCCTTCTGGCTGACACCCAGTTCCTGTGCGGCCTCCCGCGAGGAGAACCCCAGCCCATAGCAGAGTTCAAAGACCCTGGCCCGGAGGGCAGGGAGTCCGGCGAGGAAGCGCTGCACAGTTGGGTCAAGCAATGGCGGGGCGGTGAAGCCCGGGAAGGAGATCACCCCGGCGCGCTCCTGCTCCCCCCGGAGGCGTCCCAGGGCGGTATACTCCACGCTTCGCTTTCTCAGGATCCCGATCGCCTGATTCCGGGCAGCGATGCGGAAGAAGGATGGACCGAGTGCTCGCGCCAGGGAAGCCGGGGCACCGGCCAGGAGCTGGAGGAACACCTCCTGCACAGCGTCCAGCGCCTGGTCGTGGTGGCGGAGAATGCTCCTGGCCACCTGATAGCAGAGGGGGTGGTAGTCCCTGTAGAGGACAACGAAGCGGGCATCGGCGGACGCGGGGTCCAGCCCGGGAGGTCCTGACATGGGTGCCTCCGGTGACGGGCCGGAAGGATTGACATCAACTACGACAACGACCGTGCACCCCATACTTGGCGGCCTGTCGCGGCCTGTCAATCGTCTTCGCCGGCGATCCCGACGACGCCACTGGGGGTCCCAGACGGCGCTCGTCCGCCCCGTGGGCACCACCCCCCATCCCACCATTGCGCCTCCCGATCTTCGGTTTATCTTCGGGTATGGCTTCTCCCGCGCTCTCCCTCAACCCCACCCCGCCCGGTGGGGAATCCGGCGTCTCCCCTGGACCCGGCACCCCGTCCCTCCTTCCGGTGGGACCGGGGAGCCGGAACGCCCTCTGCCTGTGGCTCCCCACCTTCGAGCTCCGCCTGGAACTGGTGCGGAGCCCGGAGCTGGACGCCACCTCGGTGGCCCTCCTGAATGCCGGGGAAGGCACCCGCCGCACCCTCTGGCAGGTCTCCGAGCGGGCCGCCGCCGCAGGGGTCCGGCCGGGGATGCTGGTGTCCCAGGCCATCTCGCTGTGCCCCACCCTCACCCTGCTGGAGCCGGACCCCGCCCACTACGCCGCCGCCGGGGAGCAGCTCCTGGAGGTGCTGGGGGGGGTGAGCCCCGTGGTGGAGCCCGCAGCGGCGGGGAAGATCTTCCTGGGCGTGGACGGACTGGAGCGGCTCTACGGCCCTCCCCACCGGCAGATCGACGAGGCCTTCCGGGCCCTCTTCCAGGTCCTCCCCACCCCACTGGTGGCGGCCACCCGGGCGGGGTGGGCCCCGGGGACCTTCGGGGCGTGGGTGGCGGCGGTGGCGGCCCGTCCCGGGGCTCCGGTGGTGGTGGCTCCCGCCGAGCTGCCGGCGTTCCTGGCCCGGCGTCCCATCTCCTCCCTCCCCGCCTCCCCCCTGATGATCCAGCGGCTGGAGCGGCTGGGGGTGTCCACCCTGGGGGAGCTGGCCCGCTTCCCGGAGGCCGCCCTGGTCACCCAGTTCGGCCGGGCGGGACGGGACGCCCTGGAGCGGGCCACGGGGCGGCGCATCGACCCGGTGCACCCGCTCCACCGCCCCGAGCCCATCCGGGTCTCGCTGGACTTCGCCGTACCGGTGGGGCAGGTGGAGACCCTCCACGGAGCGCTGGACCGCCTGGTGGAGCGGGGGCTGGGGCGCCCCGCCCGCCGGGGGCGGAGCATCCGGGGGGTGCGCCTGCAGGGGCACCTGGAGGGGGGAGGATCGTGGGAGGTGGAGTCCATCCTCCGGGAGCCCACGGCCCGGAAGGAGAAGATCACCTTTCCCCTCCGGAGCCGGCTGGCCCTCTCTCCCCCGCCCCGGGCGGTGGAGGCGCTGGGGGTGGAGTTCTTCGACTTCGGGCCCCCGGCGGCCCAGGGGGGGCTCTTCGAGCGGACCGAGAGCTCGGGGCGGGACGAGGGGGGGCGCACCCTGGCGGAGGGGGAGGTCCCCTCGGCCCTCCGGGACGCGGTGCGGGAGCTCAAGCTCAAGCTGGGGCTTTCGCCTCTGTACCGGGTGGTGGAGGTGGATCCCTGGTCCCGGATCCCGGAGCGTCGCCACGCCCTCCTGCCTTTCGACCCATGAGCGACGGCGCACACCCCACCCGGCTCCGTCCCCTGGACCTCCCCGCCCCGCTGCAGGTGCGGACGGACGGCGAGGGGCGTCCCCTCCTGGTCTATCGCCGGGGGCGCCCCAAGCGGGTGGAGGCGGTGCGGGAGACGTGGCGCATCGACGACGAGTGGTGGCGGGACCCCATCCAGCGGGCCTACAGCGAGGTGGTGCTGGAGGACGGGCGCCCGGTGGTGCTCTACCGGGACCTGGTGGATGGCCGCTGGTACGAACAGGGAGGTGGAGGATGAGCGAGCCCCGGACCACCCCGGAGGCGATCCGGGGGCGGGGCACCCCGGACCAGCCCCCCAACCGCTTCGAGACCCTCCACGTGGAGCGGGAGTTGTGGAGCGACGAGGAGGACCCCCGCCCCCGGACCCTGTTCCTCCGGGACGCGTCCCGCTCCATCATCTCCCGGAACCGGAGCCCGGACGTGGGCTTCGAGGTCTCCCTGAACCCCTACCGAGGGTGCGAGCACGGGTGCATCTACTGCTACGCCCGCCCCACCCACGAGTACCTGGGGTTCTCCGCCGGCCTGGACTTCGAGACCCGGATCATGGTGAAGGAGGACGCCCCTGCCCTTCTCCGGGACGCCCTGGCCTCCCCCCGCTGGACTCCGCAGACGCTGGTCATGAGCGGGGTCACGGATCCGTACCAGCCGGTGGAGCGGCGCCTCCGGGTCACCCGGGGGTGCCTGGAGGTGCTGGCCGAGGCCCGGCACCCGGTGGGGATCATCACCAAGAACCACCTGGTGACCCGGGACGTGGATCTCCTGGGGGAGCTGGCGTCCCACGGGGCCGCAGCGGTGACCCTCTCCATCACCACCCTGGACCGCTCACTCCAGCAGATCCTGGAACCCCGGACCTCCACCCCCCGGAAACGGCTGGAGGCCATCCGGATCCTGGCGGATGCCGGGATCCCCGTGGGAGTGAATGTGGCCCCGGTGATCCCGGGGCTCACCGACCACGAGATGCCCGCCATCCTGGAGGCCGCAGCGGCGGCCGGCGCCACCCGGGCCGGAACCATCATGGTGCGCCTCCCCCACGCCGTGGCCCCCCTCTTCGAGGCCTGGCTGGAGGAGCACCATCCCGACCGGAAGGGGAAGATCCTGTCCCGGCTCCGGAGCCTCCGGGGGGGACGGCTGAACGATCCCAACTTCGGAAGCCGGATGCGGGGAGAGGGCCCCTTCGCGGAGCAGATGGCGGCGATGTTCGAGGTGACGTGCCGGAAGCTGGGGCTGAACGGGGAGCGCCCCCCTCTCTCGGCGGCGGCCTTCCGGAGGCCGGTGCCCACGGCCCGGATGGCGCAGATGGAGCTGTTCTGAGGGTGTGGGGCCCTGCTCCCGTCAGGGGAGCCGGCGCACCACCACCGGCACACCCCGGGTGGAGAGACCGGGCACGTTGATCTCCCCCCGGTAGTCGGCGCCCACCTCCATGGCGTCCGTGACCCCCACCACCAGGGTCACGGAGGTGCTGGCACCGGGGGCGAGCTTCACCGCGGTGGGTTCGGTGCGGAGATCGGCGGCCACGAAGCGGCCATCCGGGCCCCGGAGGGGGG
>CAYQVI010000321.1:0-3683 GCA_964420725.1 uncultured Gemmatimonadaceae bacterium
GATGGAGAGGACCCCGGCCCGGCGCAGCCCCGTCATCATCTGCCGCACCGGGGTGGCCCCGGCTCCCAGTCCTCCACCCTGCGACACCAGGAGGACGTGCTTCCCTTCCAGCGGAAGCCGGGTCACCTGCTCCTGGAACCCCTCGGAGCCCCGGAGGAGCACCAGTTCACCGGTGGCATCCAGATCTGCGGAGAACCCCTGCGGAGCTGCCAGGTCCGTGCCGAACTGGAGGGTCGTGCCGCCGGCGCTCAGCTGCGATGCCTGGAAGTCGGTGGCGGTCTGGAGGATGGCGAAGCGCTGCAGGTAGCTGCCGCCGTCCCCTCCCGGGGCGAGCCCCATCCCCTGGAACTCCGAGGCGATCCACCGGGCGGCGGCCTCCAGCTCCGGGCTGGGTGTGTCCCGACCCCGCATGGAGTCGTGGGCCAGGATGCCGATGCGGCGGTCCATGTCGGCGGGGGTGATGGAGTCCAGCGCCCTCCGGACCTCCGGGGAGAGCTGGGCCTCCGCCGGAGCCGGGGAGAGGCAGGAGGAGAGCACCACAGCCAGTGCAAGGGTGCCGACCGCACGCCATGAGTGGACGAACATGATTCCGGATCCGGAAAGGGTTGCAGCGCCGGACCCGGACGGCCCGGTCAATCTCTCCTTCTACTCCCCCTGCGGGGCTCCGGTCCCCCCGGGAGGGCCCCCGGGGCACCCCCTCCCCTGGCGGGAGCCCCAGCGGCGCCCCGGCTGGCCACCCCTCCCCCCGGTTGCCCTGGGTGTCCCCCGGTCAGGGCTCCTGGAAGGTCCGGAGGATGGGATAGGGGGATCCGGGCTGGATGAAGTCGTCCAGCAGCGCCCAGTTCACCAGACCGTCGTCGGAGCGGGGCTCCAGGAGCATGAAGGCCAGGAGTCCCAGGGGGCGGTCCACCCGCACCACCACCGTGCCCGCGGGGACGGAGCGCTCCTCCTCGACCCAGCGCCCCCAGACGGCGCGCTCGTTGTGGCCCTGGAATGGCCGCTCCGAGGCCCGGGTGGAATCCACGTGGAAGACCTCCGTCCGCAGGGTGCGGGGGGCGGCGAGCGTGGCGGTCTCGATGCCGTGGGCCTCCATCCGCTCCACCGCCACATCCACCTCGGGGGGAATCAGGTAGGCCCGGGGGGCCCGCTCGGTCTCCAGCGGCTGGAAGGCGATGTACTCCACCATGGACTCCGGCCGCACCACGTCCAGGCGGCGGAGCATGGGGCGGCCGGTGTAGGGATTCCGCTCGGTGGCCACGTCCCCCATGAGGATGTCCACCATGCCGGGGGTGCGCAGCGGCTCCGCCACCAGCGCCAGCTCCTCTCCCACCAGCTCCCGGGCCGCGGCGGCGTCCACGATGCGCCGGATCTCGGCTGCATTCCCGGCCGCGAAGTCCAGGATCTCCTCCACGAACCAGTAGGTGGCCTTCGTCCGGTCCTCGAAGGTGGCGTAGGAGTATGCTTCGCTCAGGATGGCCATCCGGTGCCTCAACCCCACGTAGTTGGTCCCGAAGCGGGGGCGGTGGTCGAAGGTCATCCAGGCCCGCTGGTCGGTGCGGGGGTCGTGCATGGCGTTGCCGTAATGGTAGAAGTGCCACCCGTGCTTCTGCTGGATCGTTTCGGTGACGGCGGGAAAGAGTCGGTCCCGGAGGAAGCGGTCGATTCCGGCGTCGGTGTTGGGGTGCAGCGGCGGAGAGTAGGTGAGGTGATAGGCGTGGCGGGTGCCGTTGGTGGTGTGGAGGTCCACCGAGAGGTGGGGATCGTAGGCCGTCATCATCCGCACCAGTGACCGGGCCTCCGGGGTGTCCAGCTTCATGTGGTCCCGGTTCAGATCGAAGTCCAGGGCGTTGGGCCGCTGCCCCGTTCCCCCGATGGGGCCGTGCTGGGCCCCCCGGTTGTCCAGCCGCACCCGCTCGTTGCCGTCGGCGTTGTAGATGGGGGCCACCAGGAGCACCACGGAGTCGAACCAGTCGGAGTGGGCGCCCCGGGCCAGCTCCCGGAGCATCATCTGCATGACCTCCTTCCCCTCCACCTCCCCTGCGTGGATGTTGCCCTGCACCCAGACCCGGAGCTTCCCCGTGGCCATGACGGACTCCGGAGAGGGGTCCGCCAGCCCGGTTCCCACCACCACCATGGGGAGGGCCCGTCCCTCGTAGGAGTAGCCGAAGGTGGCCATGTGCATGCGGGGATCGGCCGCGGTGACCTCCTCCAGGAAGGCCACGACATCGGCGTACCGGCTGGTCTCCCGGTAGTTGGTGGCCTCGGCACGGGTGAGGAGACCCGCCAGGTCGGCCCGGCCCTGGGGGGACTGGGCGGCAGCGGAGGGGGCCAGGGGGGCCGTGGCCCCGAGGGCCGCGAGAGCCAGGAGGAGGACGAGGCGGCTGGAATGCACGGGACCATCCGGTTGATGGGGGGCGCGGCCCGGGCCGTGGATCCCGGGCTTCGCATGGATCCGAAGCTAGGGACGGCCCCCCGGGGATGTCCAACCGGGGTGCGGGGGGGCTACCGCGGAGGCGGAGCCTCCCGGGGAAGGAGGAAGCGCGCCCAGCCCCGGAGGGTGGGCTCATCCACCGGCGCCCGGAGCTCCAGCCACCCCTCGCCCCGGGGAAGCCGCAGCGCATTTCCCTGGAGCCAGGGCACCACGGTGTCCACCGGAAGGGGGCTGCCCTGGAATCCCACCGCCGCCCGCGCTCCCAGCGAGGGGATCGTGTTCCCGTATCGGACTTCCAGGACCCCTCCGCCGTCCAGCTCCTGGAAGATCACCCGGTAGGGCCCGGAGGTGGTGACGTCCAGCACCGGGAGTCCCGGGACCGGGGGGGTGCTCTCCGCCCACCCCGTGGGCCAGGTGGCGGGGGAGGTCCGGGGGCTCGTGGCCAGAAGGAGGGGAACCGGGGTCGGCGCCACTCCGTCGGCCTCGGCGGGGATCTCCTCCCGCAGCCGGGCCACGCCGGGAAGGGCACCGGCTGCGGCGGCGGTGGCCCCGGCGGCCACCTCGGTGGTCTCCACGACCTGGTTTGCACCCCGTCGCAGCGCCACCTCCGGAGAGGCATCGGCCACCTGGGGGGCGGCGGGGGGCGGAGCGGCCGCGGGAAGACGCCCGGCCTGCACCGGTGCAGGGGCGGCCTCCGCCACCACGGTGCTGGTGGTGGCCGGGGGCGGGGGCGTCAACGACTCCTCGGCCCCGGCGGAGGCCGCGCCTCCCTGGGAGGCGGGGGGCGAAGCAGCCGGGGCCGAGACCACCGGGCCCGCAGACGCAGAGGCAGAGGGCGAGGCCTCGGGGGCGGCCAGCGCCACCATCTCCTCCTCCCCGGGAGCCGCCGGAGCCGCCGCATCCGCCCCTGCGTCCTGCAGCGCCAAGGTCCCCATGTCCCCGGGGCCCTGGAGGAGCCCCCGCCCCATCCACCCCAGCCCCAGGGCGGCGGCCAGGCTGGCGGCCCAGAGGAGCGACACCCCCCGGCGACGGGGGGCCATCGGGATCACATCCGGCGGGGGCGCGCCCCCTGCGCCCCCGTCGGCGGTTCCACGCCCGGCACCTCTCCCCTGGTCCTCCCCACCCCCCGGCCCGGCTACCGCCGCCGCGGCCGCCCGGGCCTTCAGGGCGGCGAAATCCGGAAGCTCGTCCACCCGGGGACGCCCAGCCGAGAGGATCTCCGAACTGCGCTCGTGGATGTCCCGGGCCCGGG
>CAYQVI010000322.1:0-3660 GCA_964420725.1 uncultured Gemmatimonadaceae bacterium
GGAAGGTGAAGCCGGGGCGGATGAAGAGATCGGTCTCCCCGGAGCCGGGGCGAAGTCCACCCCCCTCTGCGGCGGCTGTCTCCAGCGTCCGGACCGCGGTGGTGCCCACGGCCCAGATCCGCCCTCCCGCCTCCCGGGCCGCATTCACCATCTCCGCCGCCTCCGGCCGCACCTCCCACCACTCACGGTGCATGGCGTGCCGGGACGGGTCCTCCACCTCCATGGGGCGGAAGGTGCCGATCCCCACGTGGAGGGTGACCCGGGCCAGCCCCACCCCGGCGGCCTCCACCGCAGCCAGGAGCTCCGGCGTGAAGTGGAGCCCCGCCGTGGGGGCCGCCACCGAGCCGGGGGTCCGGGCGTAGACGGTCTGGTAGCGCTCCCGGTCCAGCGCCTCGTCGGGGCGGTCCAGGTAGGGCGGAAGGGGCACGTGGCCATGCCGGGCCAGCGCCTCCTCCACCGGGAGGGGGGTCACCAGGCGCACCACCCGTCCCCCGTCGCCGGTGGAATCCACGATCTCCACCGCGAGGTCCGGGGCCACCTCCACCCTGCGTCCCGGCTTCAGCTTCCCGCCGGGGCGCACCAGCGCCTCCCAGAGGGTGGGGTCCGGAGCACCCCCCCTCCCTCCTGCCCCATCCCGTCCCTCCCAGGGCCGGATGAGGAGGACCTCGGCGGGGGCTCCGGAGGGTTTCTGCCCCAGGAGTCGGGCGGGGAGGACCCGGCTCTCGTTCACCACCAGCACATCCCCGGGGCGGAAGAGCTCCGCCACCTCCCGGAAGACCCGATGTGCGAAGGGGCCGGAGGGGGGGACCACCAGGAGCCGGCTTCCATCCCTCCGCTCCGCCGGATAACGGGCGATGCGGTCCGGGGGGAGGTCGTAGTCGTAGTGGGAGGTCACGGAGCCGGGAGGGAGGTCCGTCGGGGAACCACCGTGACTCAAGGGGCATCCTCGAAGAGGGAGGACTGGGTCCGGAGATCCCCGCCCCCCCCGGGGCCCCCGCTCCTCTGCCCTTCCCCTGCCCCGGGAGGCGGCTCGATTCCCAGGCGCTGGTAGGCGCGAGTGGTGGCCACCCTCCCCCGGGCGGTGCGCTGGAGGAACCCCTCCATGATGAGGAAGGGCTCGTAGACCTCCTCCAGGGTGCCGGAGTCCTCTCCCATGGCCACCGCCAGCGACGCCAGCCCCACCGGTCCCCCCTCGAACTTCTCGATGAGGGTGCGGAGCACCCGGGTGTCCATCTCGTCCAGCCCGTACTCGTCCACGTCCAGCAGCTCCAGCGCCGCCCGGGCCACCTCCCCGTCGATGACCCCGTTGGCCCGGACCTGGGCGTAGTCCCGCACCCGCCTCAGGAGGCGGTTCGCCACCCGGGGGGTCCCCCTGGAGCGCCGGGAGAGCTCCTCCGCCCCCTCCTCGGTGGCCTGGACCCCCAGCAGCTCGGCACTCCGGCGGATGATGTAGGCCAACTCCTCCGGCGGATAGAAGTTGAGTCGCTCCACGATGCCGAAGCGGGCCCGCATGGGGGCGGTGAGGAGCCCGAAGCGGGTGGTGGCCCCGATGAGGGTGAAGGGCTCGATCTTCATGGTCATGGTCTGGGCCCGGGGGCCCTCCGACAGGCGGATCTCCACCTGCCAGTCCTCCATCGCCGGATAGAGGAACTCCTCGATGATGGGGCGTAGGCGGTGGATCTCGTCGATGAAGAGGATGTCCCCCCGCTCCTGGTTCGTGAGGATTCCCACCAGGTCGGCGGGCTTCTCCAGCACAGGCCCCGAGGTGATCCGGATGTTCTTCCGGAGCTCCTTGGCCATGAGGTTGGCCAGCGTGGTCTTCCCCAGCCCCGGCGGCCCATGGAAGAGGACGTGGTCCAACGGCTCGTCCCGCCGACGGGTGGCCTCGATGGCGATGGACAACGACTCCTTCAGCTTCGCCTGTCCGATGAACTCGGAGAGGCGCTGCGGCCGGAGTGAGAGTTCGTCCTGGCTCTCGACCTCGATGGCTTCCGGGGTGGTGACCTCGTACCGCTGCGTCAAGGAGCACTCCGACGTGGCTGGACCGGCGGGATTGGACCGCGAATGACGCAAGATGCCCTTCCTCCGGGGCCGCGTCCACACCGACCGGAGGGCTCCCGGGGGGATGCAGGTGGATCGAAGCGTGCCGACCCGCCCCTTCCCCTCTGGCGGTGGCGCCCCCGGCAGGGCATTATGCCTGCCACCCCGCCCTACCGATTCATCCGCCGCCCCAACGCGGCCGCTTCATGTCCAGGTGTACCATGTCCCAAGATGAGCATACTCCGGATGGGGCTCCCCGCCGGAACTTCCTGACCGCCACCGGGGCGGTGGTCTTCGGAGCCGTGGCCGGGATCATCCCGGCTCTCGCCGCTGTCTTCCCCATCCTGGATCCGGTCCGTCGCAAGGGCTCCGACACGGGACTTGTGCAGGTGGCCCGGCTGGGTGCCCTCCCGGAGGACGGTCTCCCCAGGCGCTTCACCGTTCAGTCGGACCGGGTTGACGCCTGGACCACCTACGAGGACACCCCGGTGGGCGCCGTCTACCTCCGGCGCACCGACTCGGGGGTCTCGGCGCTGAATGTGGTCTGTCCCCACGCTGGCTGTTTCGTGGGGCTGGCCCCGGACGGATCCCGCTTCGCCTGCCCCTGTCACCGGAGCAGCTTTGCGCTGGACGGCAGTATCAATGACCCGAACAGCCCGTCGCCCCGTGGGATGGATGAGCTGGAGGTGGAGATCAGGAACGGCGACGAAGTCTGGGTGAGGTTCCAGAACTTCCAGCCGGGCCGCGAAGACAAGCTGCCCATCGTATGAGATCCCTCCTCGATTGGCTCGACAACCGGACCGGCTACCGTGGGATCCTGAAGGGGGTCCTCTTCGAGAGCATCCCCGGGGGGGCTCGCTGGCGTTACGTCTGGGGGAGCACACTGGTCTTTGCCCTGGCCGTGCAGTTCGTCACCGGGGTGATCCTCTGGATGGCCTACAGCGCCAATGCGCAGGGGGCCTGGGAGAGCGTCTACTTCATCCAGTACGAGATGTGGGGTGGTTGGATGCTCCGGGGCATCCACCACTACATGGCCCAGGCCACCACCATTCTCCTGGTCCTCCACCTCATGCAGGTGGTCATCGACGGGGCGTACAAGGCCCCCCGGGAGGTGAACTTCTGGTTCGGGCTGGCGCTCCTGGGACTGGTCCTGGCCCTCTCCCTCACCGGATACCTGCTCCCGTGGGACCAGAAGGGGTACTGGGCCACCAAGGTGGCCACCAGCATTGCCGCCATCACCCCCTTCGTGGGTCCGGAGATGGCCCGCCTCCTGGTGGGGGGGGCCGAGTACGGACACTTCACCCTGACCCGCTTCTTTGCCCTCCACGCCGGGATCATCCCGGGCGCCATCGTGGCGCTGGTGGTGGTGCACGTCTATCTGTTCCGGCGCCACGGGATCAAGGCGAAGGAACCCATCGTCAAGCCCACGGGGATGTTCTGGCCCGACCAGGTCTTCCGGGATGCAGTGGCCTGCCTGGCGGTGATGGCGGCGGTCCTGGGGATCGTGATCTGGACCGGAGGGGCGGAGCTGGGAGCCCCGGCCAATCCCACCGAGCCGTACCCTGCGGCCCGGCCGGAGTGGTACTTCATGTTCCTCTTCCAGTGGCTGAAGTACTTCCC
>CAYQVI010000323.1:0-3659 GCA_964420725.1 uncultured Gemmatimonadaceae bacterium
GGGTCGGCGGTGGGGACGTTGGACTGCTCCAGGTCGAAGGTGGCCAGGGTGGTGGTGAGGGCCGCCCCCAGGTCCACCTTCACCCCGGCCTCCCACTGGCGTCCCCGCTGCGGTCCGAAAGGGTTTCCGTCCCGGGAGCGGACGAAGCCGAAGCTGGGTCCCGCCACAAAGGTCCGGGACCAGGAGACGAAGGGCACCAACCCCGGCCGCACTTCGGCGGATAGCCCCACCCGGGGGGAGAACTGGGAGTCCGTGCTCTCCAGGAGCTCCCCGTCGGGGAGTGAGCGGCTCTCATTCACGAGACGGTCCCAACGGACGCCCAGGAGGAGGGTGACGGCCTCCTTGGGGTTCAACGCATCCTGGATGTATCCCCCCACCTGCTGGAAGCGGTCGCTGGACTCTGCCAGCACGAAGAGGCCGGTGGGAGAGGCGCCGTAGACCGGCTGGACCACGTCCAGCGGGGTGATGGCTCCCCGCTCGAACCTGGAGTCGTAGGTCCAGTCCGCCACATCGAACCCCGCCGACAGGGTGTGACGCCCACCCGGTCCCTGGAAGCCCCGGACCACCTGCCCTCCGAACACCCGCTCGTCCTGCTCCTCCGTGAACAGGTTGAAGCGCCGGGTGAGGGTGCGGCCATCCTCCCCCAGGGCGTTCGGAGCCACCGAGGGCTGGTCGAAGCCGGACTGGTTGAACCGGGCGTAGAAGCGTTCCAGGGAACTCTCCCCACCGACCCGCTCCACGGTGACGGTGTGCATGAAGCCGTCCGACACGGTGTTCCCCTGCCCCGGCTCCCCGGTGAAGAGGGATCGGGGAAGCTGGAAGCGGTCGGTCTCGGACACGGTTCCCCGGAAGGGGTGGGACACATAGCGAAGCAGCGTCCGCTCCCGCCAGTCGCCCTGGTAGCGGAGGGTGAGGCCCCCGCTTCCCTGCCACTCCAGGGTGGGTGCCACCTGAACGGCCTGGGGGGACACGAAGTCGATGAAGCTGTCCCGGTCCTCGTACGATGCGATGAGACGGTAGCGGAGACCCGTCTCCCCCAAGGGGCCCGTGACATCCAGTTCCGGATGGAGGTATCCGTAGTTTCCGAAGCGGAGGGAGGCCGCGGCCCGGAATGCATCCAGCGGCTTCCGGGTGACGATGTTCACCACGCCCCCGGGGGAACCCAGGCCGAAAATGGCCCCCCCGGGCCCCCGCAACACCTCCACCCGCTCGATGTTGGCCATCCCCTCTGCCTGGATGTTCAGCGACCCCGTGTTCCGGATCCCGTCCGTGACGGTCTCACCCAGGTTGAAGCCCCGGAGCTTGAAGGTCCGGAAGGGCTCCAGGCTGTTCCGGGCGTTCCCCACCCCCGCGGTATTCCGCACCACATCGGAGAGGGTCACCGGCTGCTGCTCCTCCATCATCCTGCGGGTGATGACGTGGATGGACTGGGGCACCCGGGCAATGGACGCCGGGAAGCCCAGCCCCACGGACCCGTGGCGCTCGATGTACCCCTCCGCCGAGCGGTCCGAGGTCACCACCAGCCCCGGGAGGGGGAGGACGCGGTCACCGCCGGGGCCATCCCCGGACAGACGCCCCCGGAGGGCAAACGACGCGGGATCGATCTCCAGGATGAGGCGGGTCACCGCCCCCGCCAGGATGGGCACGGCCCCCTGCTGCGCACGCTCATCCCCCCGGGCCACCGAGACCACATACTCCGCGGCCGCCACTCCGGTGAAGCCGAAAGAACCATCCGACCCCGTGGTCACCTCCCGGTTCAACCCGACGATGGAGACCACCAGCCCCGGCAGGGGATCTCCGCTCCGGGTCACAGCCCGCCCTTCCAGCGATCCGGATTGGCCCAGGAGCGTTCCCTGCGGGAGGAGCAGGGCTCCAATCCACAGCCACACCCAGGGACGGCGAAGAAGAGATGCGGCGATTCGTCCGGACCGTACGAAGGGGGTCCGTGGGGCAGAGCAGGTGTGCACGTGGGCCTCCCGAGGCAGTGTAGGGCGCTGGGCAGCGGATCGGATGGAGTCATGTCGATAATGACCTTGCATTATCAGTACGGCAAGGACCGACAGGTCTCTCCTGCCCCACCTCCTCCCCGATGAGGAGCCTACCGCCGCCTCACTCCCTGAACCTGAACGTCAGATCCAGGCTGCTGGCCACCGGCTCCCGGTTCAGGAGCGCCGGGTCGAACACGGTCTCCGCCAGGGCGGCCTGGACCCGGGGGAGGAGCGCCGCGTCCCCGTCCACGGGATCCATCCCCTCCACGGCGCCGGTGCGGGAGAGGTGGATCCGCACCGAGAGGTGTGCCGGTAGGCCCAGGGGCCCCCGGAGCAGCCGGGCGTTGCCGCTGGTGACGCTGGCCCCCTCCAGGAAGCGGGGAGGCTGGTCGGGTTCGTGGCGGATGTGGGGGAGGCACCGCTCCGGGGGTAGGATCCTGAGGACCGAGGAGGAGGGCCCCCGCATGGCCCGGACCCGGAGGAAGACGGGTTCGAGCAGCTGATCGTGGCGGCGGACCCTCTCCGCCACCCTGCGCAGCACCGCTTCCGCTCCCTCCCGTCCGCCGTCGAAGCCCGCCAGATGCACCGTCCGGATCTCCCCCGTCCGGGCCCAGGTCACCGCCACATCCACCCGGGGTGGCGGCTCCCCCGACACGAACGGGAGGAGGAGGGGGTGCAGCGCCTCCGCCAGCCCCTGGACCTCCAGGATCTCGGCCATTTCCTGGAAGACCGGCGCCGCCCGGTCATCCCCGCAGACCTGGTCCCAGTGGGGCTCCAGCAGGAGCAGCGGTCCCTCCCCGGGGATGCCCTCGTCAGCACCCGCCGGCGACGGCCCCGGATCGGGGGGGCGGGGCGGGGTGCAGGCCACGAGGAGGCACAGGAGGAGGGGGGCGGCGGCACGCATAACGAATATGTTCGTACACGTCCAGGCTGTGGTCAAGGCCAGATGCGAATGAACCGTCGCCATTCGGGGACCCGGCCATCGATGACCCGCGCAGATCACCGAAGCCGTCCACCAAAACGTCTCTCACCCGGACGGAGGGAACCCTTCCGGGCACCGCCGAGCCCCACTATTGTGCAGGGCGGGAGGAGGAATACCCCGCCTTCCGTGCTGGACAACTACCGGCAGGTGGGGGAGAGAATGCAAGTTCGCGATGTGATGTCCTCACCGGTCTTCACCATCCGCGACGACAAGCGGCTCCGGGTTGTGGAGGAGATCATGAAGTGGGCCCATGTCCGCCATGTCCCCGTGGTGGATGGAGGGGGGCGTCTGGTGGGGATCCTGAGTCACCGGGATCTGATGCAGGCGGCGGTGTCCTCCCTTGCCGTTCGCATTTCGGAGGTGGAACGGGCTCAGCACCTGTCCGCCACCGAGGTCCGGACCATCATGCGCAGATCCCCCACGACCATCGGGCCGGCCGAATCGGTACAGCGGGCTGCGCACCTGATGCGAAGCCGGCAGGTGGGATGTCTACCCGTGGTGGAGGGAGACCAACTGGTGGGAATCATCACGGAGGCCGACCTCCTGGCCATCGTGGAGCGGCTGGACCTGATCCCCGCCACTGGAGCGGATTGACCCCGCCTCCCTTCATCCCTTCTCAACGCCGGCCTCCATCTCCACATCCGGAGGGAGCAGCAGGTAGAGCACCGGCGTCACGATCCGCCCCCCCA
>CAYQVI010000324.1:0-3656 GCA_964420725.1 uncultured Gemmatimonadaceae bacterium
TGGAGCGGAAGGGGGCCGGGCTGGAGGGGGCGGAGTTCCTCCCCAAGCCCTTCTCGCCCGACCAGTTGAAGATCGTCATCTACCGGGCCATGGCCTCCAGCCGGGCTGCGGCTCCACCGCCGGAGGATCGGCTGCAGGAGCCCGGTTCGGGGTGACCCGAGGGGCACAGGGAGGGGGGAAAAGAAGAAGGCCCGGAGCAGCGACGCTGCTCCGGGCCTTTTCTGCACTGCACCCCTCAGGGTTCACCGATCCAGCGGGCGGTCCTGCGGAGCCACCCGGCCGGCCACACGCCGGGAGCCGGACTCGGGGGAGACCACCGTGATCCGGCGGCTCACCTGGTTCGAGGAGGACTTCTTCTCGAGGGGGCTATAGTCGTAGCTCCGGCTGAACCGGGAGCGGTTTCCAATCAGACGCATGGTTCGAATACTCGCTTCTATGGTTGCAAAACGCCCACTGGAGGCGGGGAATCCCGCAAACTGCCAGGGGCGGCCTGCCCTTCGGTTGGGCAGCACCATAATATAACAGGAAGAAGAACCCGCCTCCAGATCCCGGAAGCCGAAAAACCGTTGGGGGACGGGGATGATCCCCGGGGTGGCACCGCCCCCCCGGGGACCGCATGGAAGGTTGTCGCCCCCTCTCCCGTAGAGGGGAGTGTGGGGGGTGGAGTGGCCACCCTTCCAATGGACGCCCGAGGAGGTTCGGAATGGGACGGATCGAGCGGAGCCTGGCGCTGGCCAGATCCAGTTGGAGCGTGCTCAACCAGGACCGGGAGCTCCTGATCTTCCCGGTGCTGTCGGGGATCGCCAGCATCGCGGTGGCCGTCACCTTCATCGTCCCCGTGGTGGTGTTCGGGGTCTTCGGCGGGGAAGGGGGAGCCGGAGGGGGCGAGTTCAACCTGGGTCCCATCTCCATGGTGGGGATGTTCCTGTTCTACCTGGTCCAGTACACGGTGATCTTCTTCTTCAACAGCGCCCTGGTGGGGGCCGCCATGATCCGGCTGGAGGGGGGCGACCCCACGGTCTCCGACGGGCTGCGGATCGCCTTCGACCGGATCGGGGCCATCCTGGAGTACGCTGCCCTGGCCGCCACGGTGGGGATGGTGCTCCGCTTCATCCAGGAGCGGGCCGGTTTCCTGGGAAAGCTCCTGGCGGGTGTGGCGGGGATCGGGTGGACCATGGCCACCTACCTGGCGGTGCCGGTGCTGGTGCACCAGCGGCTGGGCCCCATTGATGTGGTGAAGGAGAGTGCCGCGCTCTTCCGGAAGACCTGGGGCGAGCAGATGGTGGGGCAGGGGGGGATCGGCCTGGTGGTGGGGCTGGCGGCCTTCGGCACCGGTGCCGTGGGGGTCGGGCTCACCGTGGCCGCCGGCATGCTGGGGCTCCCCCCCTTCGCGGTGGTGGGGATGGTGGTGCTCACCGCCACCAGCCTCCTGGGGGTCTCCATCGTGGGGGCTGCGCTGAAGGGAGTCTA
Organism: uncultured Gemmatimonadaceae bacterium; assembly: GCA_964420725.1. GTDB lineage: Bacteria > Gemmatimonadota > Gemmatimonadetes > Longimicrobiales > Gaopeijiaceae > CAYQVI01. Next base: position 1,471 of record CAYQVI010000324.1, read on the forward strand.
CTCCGCCGCGCTGTACCGCTACGCCACCACCGGCTCCGGGGGCGAGGCCTTCCAGGGGGAGCTCCTCAGCGGGGCCTTCCGGCCGAAGCACTGAGCCCCGGGGGGGCGGCGGTCACCACCCCCAGGTGCCTGCCGCCCCCTTGAAGGGCCCCACCACCTGGGAGGTGATCCACCCTCCGTAGAAGTCCCCCGGCTGGGGGGTCACCACCTCGCCGTCCACCCTGCATTCGTCCACCCGCCCTGCGTAGAAGGCCAGGTGGTCCCGGATGGGGGCGAAGGAGGGGTCGGGGATGGGGTAGGACCAGGCCACCTTCCGGGCTGTCTTCCCATCCACCTCCAGGTCCCAGTAGCGGGCGGCGCCCTTCCACTCGCAGGCGCTGGAGCCCCCGGCGGGGCGGAGGAGCTCCCGGACCACATCCTCCGGGGGGATGTAGTAGACCGGGGGATGGCTGGTCTCCAGGACCCGGTAGCCGTTCCGGGTGCTGGCCACCACGACGCCGTTGAAGACCACCTCCAGGTGGCGGGCGGTGGGTTCCAGGCGGGGGGGGCGGGGGTAGTCCCAGACCGACTCCTGGCCGGGCTCGGGGGGGATGCGGCGCTGGCGCATGGCGGGATCCGGGTGAAGGGGAAGGGTGGGACCAGAGGGGACGGGCGCACGGTTGCACGTTGGAATCGACGTTCGGCCGGTACCCGGGGAGCGGGGGTGGGTTCACGACGGTTGGTCCAGCTCCCCGTGTCCGGGGTCGGGCCGCAGCCACCCCCCACATCCATTGCGGAGAGGAGTTCCATGAAGATGCGGAACCTGCTGGTGCGCCTCCTGGTGAACGCCCTGGGGCTGGTGGTGGCGGCAAACCTGGTGGATGGGATCCAGCTCGCCCCGGGCTTCACGGACGTCCTGGTGGTGGCGCTGGTGTTCGGGCTTGTGAACGCCCTCATCAAGCCCGTCGTGGTCATCCTCTCCTTCCCCTTCCTGGTGGTGACCCTCGGGCTCCTGAGCTTCGTCATCAATGCCGCCATGCTCCTCCTCACCGCCCGCTTCACCGACCGGCTGGCGGTAGAGGGGTTTGTGGCGGCGCTGCTGGGGAGCCTGGCCATCTCCATCGTGGGGGTGCTGGCGGGGATGTTCCTGGGGAAGGACAAGCCGGACTGAAGGGGGGGTGGTGCGGTGAGAGCCGTGTCCATGTAGAGTTGGGGCATCCCCGACCCGTCCTCGTGCCGCCACGCTCCCCCCGGAGACCGTGTTGAAGGTCTTTGCGCCACCCGTCCGACCCCTTCCGCTCCGGGCGCTGGGGCTCTCCATTGCCGCTCTGATGGTTCCGGTGGCCGGGGTGCTGGTCTTCCCCGAGTGGACCGGGGAGCAGGTGGGGATCCTCATCTGGCTCACCGCGCTGGTCCCCGCCTTCCTCCTTACGTACTACCGGGGCTGGCAGGGGGCGTCGCTGGCGCTGGCGCTGGGGATGGCGGTCCTCTCCATCACCCAGGTGGTGGTGCTGGCCACCGGGATCCAGACGCCCAACTGGACGCTTCTCCTGGGCGTCGTCATGGTGTTCCTCCTGGTGGGGCTGGGGATCGGGTGGCTGGCGGAGTTGCTCCACCGGGAGCGGCGGGCGGCGGAGATCATGGCCCTCACCGACCCCATCACCGAGCTGCCCAACCGGCGGCACGCCCGGGTGGTGCTGGACCGGGTGGCGGCGGCGGCGGAACGGGGGCAGGCGCTGAGCGTGGTCATCTTCCACCTGGATGGGTTCCAGCGGTTTGCGGAGGAGCAGGGGGAGGCAGAGGGGGAGACGCTCCTCCGGAGCTTCGGCGAGGTGCTGAAGGACTCCACCCGGGGGACCGACGTGGGGGCCCGCTTCGGTGCCGAGGAGTTCCTCTCGGTGCTGTGGGGGGCGGATGCCCGGGGGGCCGGTCACTTCATCGCCCGGATCCTCCACGAGGTCCAGGAGCGCCCCACCCCCCGGGGGATCATGGCGGTGAGCGGAGGGGTGGCCACGTACCGGGACGGCTGGAGCTCGCCGGACCTGCTCCTGTCGGCGGCGGACCGGGCCCTCTTCAACGCCCGGGAGGAGGGTGGAGGGTGCTTCTACCTGGCCTCGCCGTCGGGCTACCGGCGGATGGAGCTGCCGCCGTTCGTGCCCGTGCCGCCGCTGAAGGAGATGCGGGGCGGGAAGGGAGGGGGGGGCGTG
>CAYQVI010000325.1:0-3639 GCA_964420725.1 uncultured Gemmatimonadaceae bacterium
AGTTCATCACGTCGTAGGCCCCGCCGTAGGCCTTCCGGGTGATGACCGTGAGCTTGGGCACCGTGGCCTCGGCAAAGGCATAGAGGAGCTTCGCACCGTGACGGATGATCCCCCCGTGCTCCTGCCCCACCCCCGGGAGGAAGCCGGGGACATCCTCGAACACCACCAATGGGATGTTGAACGCGTCGCAGAAGCGGACGAAGCGGGCCCCCTTGTCCGACGAATCGATGTCCAGGACACCGGCCAGAACCGCCGGCTGGTTGGCCACGATCCCCACGGCGTGCCCCCCCAGGTGGGCGAATCCCACCAGGATGTTGGGGGCGAACCCCGCATGGATCTCCAGGAAGTGCCCATCGTCCACCACGCAGCGGAGCACATCCCGCATGTCATAGGGGCGATTGGGGTTATCTGGCACGATCTCAAGTAGTTCCTCATCCCGCCGATCATGGGGATCGGTCCCCGGCCCGGGAGGGGGAAGCTCCCGGTTGTTCGGCGGGAGGAAGCCCATGAGCTCCCGCACCGCCGACAGGCTCTCCGCCTCGGAATCGTGGGCGAAGTGGGCCACCCCGGACACGGACGCGTGGACGTCCGCTCCCCCCAGCCGCTCCATGTCCACGTCCTCATGGGTCACCGTCTTCACCACGTTCGGCCCCGTGACGAACATGAAGCTCGTGCCCCGGACCATGAAGACGAAGTCGGTGATGGCCGGGGAGTAGACCGCCCCTCCGGCACAGGGCCCCAGGATGACGCTCACCTGCGGCACCACCCCGGAAGCCAGCGTGTTGCGGAGGAAGATGTCCGCGTACCCCCCCAGCGACACCACCCCCTCCTGGATCCTGGCCCCACCGGAATCGTTCAGGCCAATCAGCGGGACGCCGGTCTTCAGGGAGAGGTCCTGGATCTTCACGATCTTCTCGGCGTGGGTCTCCGAGAGGGAACCGCCGAAGACCGTGAAGTCCTGGGAGAAGAGGTAGACCGGCCGGCCGTCGATGGTGCCGTAGCCTGTCACCACCCCATCCCCCAGGATCTGCTGGTCCTCCAGACCGAAGTCCCTGGAGCGGTGGGTCACGAAGCGGTCCAACTCCACGAAGGAGCCCTCGTCCAGGAGGAGGTCGATCCGCTCCCTGGCGGTAAGCTTACCCCGCTTGTGCTGGGCGGCGATCCGTTCGGGGCCGCCCCCCTCCTCCGAGGCGAGGCGAAGGGCTTCCAGGCGCTCCAGCTTCTCACGCATGGTCATGGGGACCGGCACTCCGGGATGGATGCGAGGATGGGGACGACGGATGGAGCGGGACCGGGGGCTGGGGAGCGGCAACCGTCAAAGGGGGACTCAGCCGTCGGGGTCCAGAAGGATCAGCGTCCGGTTCTCCAGGCGCACGGGAACGGATCGCCGGACCAGGCGGCCGTCCACCACCGAGATGTCTCCGGTGGCACCGGGGAAGTCCCGGATCCCCTCCAGCGCCCGGGCCACCGCGGACGGGGTCCGGGCGCCCGACTCCAGCGCGCTGAGGACCAGCCGGGCGGCGTCGTACCCCAGGGCCGCCACCGGCGTCCGCAGCGTCTTCTGGTAGTGCAACTCGTAGGCCTGCACGAACTCCCGGTACCGCTCCTGGACCGCTCCAGGGGGGCGACTGGTCACCGCCACCACCCCGTCCGTGTGCCTCACATCCACGTCCCGGAGGGTCTCCTCAGCGGTCCACCCCCCGGTTCCCAGCACCCGGATCCCCAGGCTGTCCAGACCGTAGAAGGTCACCTGGGGGGCCACGATCTCCACCTCCTCAGGGGCCAGGGGGAGGACCAGGACCTCCGGAGCCGCCGCGGCAATGGCCCGCATCTGGTCCCGGAAGAAGGAGGTTCCAGGATCGAAGGGGCGGTCCAGGAGGATGGTACCGCCCCCGGCCCTGAAGGTCTCGGAGAAGGCCCCGGCCTCCATCACCGCGTCGGGGTCCCGGGGGTAGAGGAGGGCCGCAGTGCGGATCCCATTGTCCAGCGCCCAACGGGCCAGTGTCCGCCCCCCGGTGGGGTCGGCCGCGGCCAGTGAGTAGACGTTCGCCGCCCCGTCGGGGATGCTCCGGGCGGTGGGGGAGACGATGGGGATGGGAGTGGTGCGGGCGGCCACCCCGGCGGCCAGCGCATCGTCCAGAAGGGGTCCCAGGATGGCCAGGACCCGATCATCCTCCAGGGCGGTGAGGGAGGAGGAGGCACGACTGGCCACGCCGCCGTCGTCCAGGGCATGGAACTGCACAGGACGTCGGTCGCCGGCCTGCAGCTCGATGGCCAGGCGGATCCCCTCTTCCACCGCCTCCGCGAAAGGGCGCACCGAGGGACCCGACTCCAGGGGAAGGATGGCCCCCACCAGCGGAGCCACACCCAGCACCTCGTCTGCCCGTCCCTCCACGATGGCCCGGAAGATGGAGTCGGCGGAAGGATCCACGTCCCCCCGGGCCAGCGCCGTCCGGGACACCTCTTCGGCCTGGTCCTCCTCCCCCCGGAAGTGGAGGACGGCGGCCCACTCCGCCACGAGGGGGGCGGCCACCGGAGAGTCCTCCACGACGGGCGAGGTGGCCAGGGACTCCAGGACCTCCAGACCCAGCGTGCGGGAAAGGCTGTCCACCCGCACCCGGGCCCGGTCCTGGAGGGGCCCCGGAGCCTCCGGGGCCATGTAGAGCAGAGCCCTCACCGCCCCTTCCGGGTCTCCTCCCTGCTGGAGGGCCTCGGACTGCACCAGCAACCCCTCCGCCCGCGAAGCGCTCCCCGGCGGGAAGAGGGCCGCGTAGCGCTCGGCCGCTGCAGCCGCCTCCTCGAACTCCCCCAACTGGAGAGACCCCTCCGCCAGCACCCGGAGCGCCCGGGAAGAGCGGGCCACCCGGGTGTATCCGTCCACCACCTCACGAGCGACGGAGACGGCCTCCTCCGTGTCCCCGGCGGCCCAGACGGCTTCCATCCGGGCCAGCAGTCCGGATCCCACTACTTCCTCCTCCGGTGTGGTGAATCCCTCCTCGATCCCGGGCTCCGCCTCGACCGCAGGCGCCGGGGGCTCTGCCACGGAGACCAACTGGCACCCTCCCAGGAGGAGGAGCCCCGGCAGGAGCAGGCCCAGGACCGGGGGGAGCCGCCTCCGGGACGGCCGGACACACGACCGCCCGGATGCCAGAGGCACCCGGGCGGTCGTGGAATCGACTGGATGGGTCATCGATCGCGTTTCCGTCGATCAGGCCGACGGATCGTCCTCGACCACATCTGCGGCAGGGGCCTCCTCATCGCCCCCCTCCACAGCCGCCTCAGGCTCCGCCGCCTCGGCCTGCGCCACCGGCTCAGCCTCGGCAGCAGCCTCGACCTCCGCGGCCGCCTCGGCCTCAGCAGGCTCGGCCGATACCTCGGAAGCCTCCTCGGCAACCGTCTCCTCCACCACCGGCCGCTCCTTCCGCTCGGGCACGGTGCTGGACTCCAGCACGATCCGGCGGTTGGCGGCGTCGGACTCCATCACCCGCAGGTCCAGCGGATCACCGGGATCGAAGAAGTCCTCGATCTCCTCTCCCTCCTCCACCCCGGAGTGGGAGGCCGGAACAAAGCCCTCGATGTCGTCGCCCAGGTCCACCACGAGCCCCTTGTCCTGGACCCGGACCACCTTCCCCTCGATCT
>CAYQVI010000326.1:0-3622 GCA_964420725.1 uncultured Gemmatimonadaceae bacterium
TGGCGCTGACGACCAGCGACTCGGTGATCACCCGTCAGACCCTCCGCTTGGCCAGGGCGATGGCGCCGACCACGGCCACCAGGAGCAGGATCCCGGTGATCTCGAAGGGCACCACATAGTCGATGAAGAGAGGGCGGGCGATGGCACCGATCGCCCCATACTCCTGGATGGCGGCGTCAATGGAGGCCGCACCCGGGAAGGTCTGCTGGAGCGCCGTGTCCGTGGAACCGGGGAACTGCCGGGCCACGATCCCTGCCGCCAGCCCGGTGATGGCGAAGGAGAGGATGGCCATCAGCCCCCCCTTGAGATCCCTCTGGTAGTCATGCCCCAGGTTCAGGAGCATGATGACGAAGAGGAAGAGGACCAGGATGGCCCCAGCGTAGACCATCACCTGGATGGCGGCCAGGAAGTGGGCCTCGAGGAGGACGAAGATCCCTGCCACGGCGGCCAGAGCGGCCACCATGAACAGGAGGCTCCCCACCGGGTTGCGGGCGGCAACCACCCCGATGGATCCGCCCAGCGCCAGGGCGGCCAGGATGTAGAAGACGATGTCGGCCAAGGGGGGCTCTACTCCGACCGGGGGTCCGAGGGGTCCCACAACGCGGTCACCGGGTGGTCCTGATCCATCAGCCGGTCCAGGTCGTAGACGAACCGGTCCCGCGTGTACTCGGCATTCTCGAAGTGCTGCCCCACGTGGATGGCCTCCACGGGACACACCTCCTGACACATTCCGCAGAAGACGCAGCGGAATTCGTCGATCTCGTAGACGATGGGGTAGCGGTTCCCCTCGTCGTCCTCACCTCCCACCAGGCGGATGCAGTTCGCCGGGCAAACCGTGGGGCACAGTCCGCAGGCGACGCATTTGGGGCGCCCGTCCGCATGGACCTCCATGCGGTGCGTACCCCGCCAGCGGGGGCTCATCTGGAGCGGCTCCTCCGGGTACTGCCGGGTGACCTTCTTCGGGTTCACCATGTGCTTGAAGGTGAGTCCCATCCCCTTCAGTGCGGCCCGGAGGTAGGACGACTTCCCGGGCTCCGGGCGCCGAACCACCTTCACCGTGACTGCCATCTTCCCTCACTTGGTTCGTTGATGCCCCCAGGGGGGCGTTCTCCAACTGGTCTCCCGGGAGAGGACGTCCCCCGGTCCACTGCTCAGTCCCCCACCACCACGGCCGGCTCCACCGGGGCCCCCGGGACCTCCCGACGCTCCGGCGGGGAGCCGGAGATGATCCGGTCCCGATCCAGCACGAAGACGAAGAGTCCGGTAGCCACAAGACTTACGCCGGTGAGGATGAGCCCATAGACGAATCCGAACTCGATCCCCACCTGGTCCAGGGTCAGCATGCTGGCCGCCATGAGCATCACGTAGGCCAGCGAAACCGGGAGCATCACCTTCCATCCAAGGTGCATCACCTGGTCATAGCGGAACCGGGGAAGGGTCCAGCGCACCCAGATGAACACCAGCAGGAAGAAGGCGGTCTTCGCGGCGAATGCGGCGAAGGTCAGCAGCGTCTTCCACCAGGCCAGCTGGGCGGCGATGGGCGTTCCGTCCGCGGCGAACCCGCTGATCCACATCCCCTCGTGCCGGAAGGCGGTGTCCCCGCCCCAGAACGGAATGTCCCACCCGCCCAGGAAGAGCGTGGCCATCAGGGCGGAGGCGGTGAGCATGTGGGCATACTCGGCGATGAAGAACATGGAGAACTTCATGGCCGAGTATTCGGTGTGATACCCGGTGACCAGCTCCGACTCCGCCTCGGGGAGGTCGAAGGGGAGCCGGTTCGTCTCTGCGAACGCCGAGATCACGAAGAGGATGAAGGCCAGGGAGAGGGGGAGGGCAAACCAGAGCCCCATCTCCTGCTGGGTCCACACGATCTCGGTGAGGGTCACATTCCCCGCCAGCATCAGCACCGGAATCAGGCTGAGCCCCAGGGGGACCTCGTAGCTCACCAGCTGGGCGGAGGCCCGGAGTCCCCCCAGGAAGGCGTACTTGTTGTTGGACGCCCACCCGGAGAGGACCAGCCCGTAGACCCCCAGCGAACTCAGGGCCAGTACGTAGAGGATCCCGATGGGAATGTCCGCGATGATCATCTCGATGACCCCCCAGGGCGTGGGGAGGGGGGCGGCGAAGGGGATCACGGCGAAGGTGACCACCGCCGGCATGATGGCCAGCATCGGTCCCAGGATGAAGTAGAACCGGGCCGCCGTGGCGGGGAGGGTCTCTTCCTTCAGGATGTTCTTGATCCCGTCGGCGATGGGCTGCAGGAGCCCGCCGGGTCCCACCCTGTTCGGCCCCAGGCGGTCCTGGATCCAGGCGGACACCTTCCGCTCGGCCAGCGTGGCATAGGCCACCGCAGCCAGGAGACCCCCGAAGACCACCAGGACCTTGATGGCCGAGGAGATGATGAAGACCGTGGGAGACAGTTCGTTCATGCGCCGGGCATGCTTCCAGGTCAGGGAGTCGCCCCACAGGGGAGACGTCCGGGTTCACGACAGGGTCGGGGCAGAAGGCCCACGACCGGGGACGGAGGATCGGAGGACATCAGTCCACCGGATCAGTCCCCCGTGAGTTGTAGCGGTTCATTGGCCAGTGCACCCCGGGTGCCCACCGCTTCGAAGGTGAGGCCGGCGAAACGGGGAGAATGAGCCGCCAGGCGGCCGAACATCTCGGCGGCCGTGGTGGGAGGTGACCCCTCCCGGAGCTCGGCCTCCAGTGCGGCCAGGATCAGCCAGGCGGGGCGCGCCGCTCCAGGGCCCTGTAGCCCGGTCCAGAAGCGCTGCACCCTTCCCTGGGCATTTGTGAAGGTCCCTTCCTGCTCGGCGAACGTGGTGGTGGGGAGGACGAAGTGGGCGGCACGAGCCGCCACCGGAGCCCTGGTCCCCAGGTAGACGAACAGCCCCGCCTCCGCACCGAACGACTCCGGTTGGTCCGCCAGATCGTCGCCCAGCACCAGCACCACGCCACTGTGGTTCGCCACCGACTCCAGCCCGCCGAGGCCGTCATCCGAACCCACCCGGTTCATTCCCAGGTGGAGGGCTCCGGTCCCGTTGGGGGCCAGGTCCCGGCGCCGCACCAGGGTGGGGTAGCCCGGGAGCGGACGCTCGAACTCCGCCGGGGCACGCTCGGAGCGGAAGACGATTTCCCCTCCACCCAGTGCCTCCACCAGGAGGGCCAGCGCTCCCAGATCCTCGTTGGAGTGGTGGGGGGAGGCCACGGCCTTCACTCCGCCGGACGCTCCCCGGAGCGCCTCCACCAGGACCGGGATCGATTCCCGCCAACCGGTGGCCCGGCTGACCCCCGCATCCTTCACCAGCGGCACCTCCAGACGGTCTTCCACGTTGAGGTGGTCGTACCGGGCCCGGCCGTAGTCACACATCCAGTGCCCGTTCACATCCAGGTTCTGCCGGGGCTTGAAGCGCTGCACCCGGTTGTCCCGGGTGTGGAGTTCGATGTTGCACCCCTGACTGCAGTTGGGGCAGAGGGAGGGGGTGTGGTCCAGATCCCAGGCCCGGGCCTTGTACAGGAAGTCCTTGGAGACCAGCGCACCCACGGGACAGATGTCCACCACGTTCCCGGAGAAGTGGGTGTTGTCCAGCCCCTCCTCGAAGAAGGTGTCGATGATGGA
>CAYQVI010000327.1:0-3610 GCA_964420725.1 uncultured Gemmatimonadaceae bacterium
CGGTCGTCTACTTCCCCATGCCCGATGCCGAGCTCCGCCTCCGCCTCTGGGAGGGACTGGTCCAGTCGGGGTGCCGCCTGGATGCATCCGTGGATCTCAAGGAGCTGGCCGAGAACCATGAGCTCTCCGGCGGTGCCATCCTCAATGTGGTACGACATGGCGCCATCCGGGCCCTTCAGCGGGGGAGCGATGCAGTGGCGATGGGAGAGCTGCTGGAGGGGATTCGCAAGGAACTCAGGAAGGAAGGAAGGACGCTCTAGTCAGGGGATGGTCCAGTGAGACGCATCGTGGGGTCGGAGTGGAAGGTGCGGACGGCGGGCGCCAGTGGGCGGCCCGGTGCGTTCTCCCTGTTCGTCCTGGGACTCCTGCTCTCCGGGCCGGCGGAGGTCCAGGCCCAGGCCTGCCGGCTTCTCACTCTGGAGCAGGTGGAGGAGTTGGCTCCCACACCGGCCGCCGTCCGGGGACTTCAGCAGGTCCTCTCCACGGCCTATCCCGCCACCAGCGGGGGGGCTGCCTTCGTGGACGGGCAGGTGGGCTCCAACACCGTGGACATGACCCAGCGCCTCTGCCTGGATCTGGGGCTGGACCGGGAGCCGGGGGACGTGGGCCCGCAGGTGCTGGCCGGTGCCGAGGCGATGGGGGAGGTCATGGCCTCCATTCCCGACTGGCGCACCCGGGTGGAGAGTCCGGATTTCGTGGCGTGGGCGGCGGCCCTCCCCCGGGGGACCCGCACGCCATACTACATCATTGGCCCCTCCGGTCCCCGGCCCCCCACCTCGGCCCTGCTCCTCCCGGACCATGCCCCCGCCGGGAACGTCTTCGTCATCAGCGACAGCACCCTGGCACTCCTGGCCTCCCCCCCGGAAGTGGTGGGGTATCGCATCACCGGGAGTTCGGTGGTGCGTCTCCGGGCCGGGGGTGCCCCGGCCCCCCTGATCGAGGCGGTGGAGGCGCTGACCCGGCTCCCTGCCGCCACCACCCGGGAGGGGGCAGCGGTCCTGCTGGATACCGCCTTCGTGGTGGCGGCGGCGGCCCAGGCTGCCGCGGCCCTGGCTGCCGCGGCGGCCACTCCCATCGAGCGCCTGGCCAGGGACGAGCCGGAGGAGGGGCTGGAGCGCTTCGGGGCGCTGGTGGACATCGAGGAGGTCCTTCCCTCCGGGGCCCTCTCCGGGGGCACGGTCTCCGACAGCATGCTGGTGGCGTTGGAAACCCTGAAGGGGATCCGCTTCCCCAACGCCTACCTCTTCCGCCAGGCGCTGGAGACGGAGGTGGGGATCGGAGCCTCCCGTCCGGGGATCCGCTCCCGGATCATGGCTGCGGCCCAGGTGCGGGCGACGGCGCCGGGGGAGCGCACGGTGAATCCCAAGCCCATCCACTGGGACGGAGGGTGTGGCTGCGGGACCTTTGTGAAGGACTCCGATGAGTATCCCACCTACCTCTACGGGATGTATCCCTTCTGGAAGGCCCCCCAGCAGGCGGACTCCACCGACACGGAGCCGGGCCCTGCGCAGCCCATCGACTTCACCATGCTCACCCGGGTGGCCTACAACGCCCTCACCTTCGATTCGCTGGGGGCCGTGGGGGATCCCCTCCACTGGCGCACAGGGAGCCTCGGAGGGGAGGGACTCTTCCGCTTCAGGTCCCACTTCGAACGCTTCGTCGCCACGGCGCATCGGCACAAGACGGATGTGGATCTGGTGGTGGCCAACGATGACTGGCAGGGGTGGCTCCCCCCTCCGGGGCGGGACTGGTCGGATCCCGATTCCGCCACGGTGCGCCGGAACCGTGCGGCCTTCCAGAGACTGATCGGGGAGGCCACCGGGCTCATCTCACCCCGGCTGGGTTCCCTCCTGGACCGTCTCAAGCCCTGGATCGCCCTGGGTCAGAGCCCCCGGCGGACGCTGGGAGACGGGATCACCCTGGACCTGGACTTCCGCGGGGTGGCTCCGGAGGACCAGTTGCAGCTCTTCGTGATGGTCCGTGACCAATTCCTCCCGCAGCTGCGGGACAGCCTGGACGCGGCCCAGGGGAAACCGGGGCTCCTCAGGGACCTCAGCAGGGACTACGCCCTCAACCTGGTGGTGCCGGGATACTGCCTCTCCGAGGCCTGGTCCCGGCGCGACCAGGGGGACTGCGCCTTCTACACCGGGTCCCGGTTGGCGGAGCTGGAACCCTTTCTGGACCTGATCCTGGTGGACTTCAGCAAGGAGCCGTCGGTGGCCGGCGCCTGGGCCCGGCGTCCCTCCGATCTCGAGCTCTTCCGGGGGTTGCAGCGGGGAATGGACGCATTGAGCGTCTCGGAGGAGGTGGCGGTGCGGGCCAAGATCCTCCCCCTGATCCGTCCCGGTGACGGGGGGGTGGCCTTCCAGGCCACGAACGACGCCCTCCAGTACGGAGCCTGGAACTTCAGCGGGACCGGACTCTGGTCGGTCCCCGTGGACAGCGTGGTGAACCATGCCGTGGCCCGGGCGCTAAATCAGCAGACGGAACTCCGGACAACCCAGCTTCAGCGGGGCTCCGGCCCCCAGCTCTGGCAATGGCTGTCCGGAGCGGTGGGTGGGGTCCTGGGCCAGACGCCCGACCAGTTGGGGTCTGAAACCCGTGTGGAACGGGCCATCTGCGGTTTCGCCTGCCCCAACCGGTGGCTCCTCCAGGGGACCGTCCTCCTGGGACTCCTGATGCTGGGGGCTCTCTGGATCGCTTCCAACTGGTGGCTGTCGTTGCGGAAGTACCAGGGTGGGGTGTGGGTCCCCGTGGTAACGATCCTATTCGGGCTCATCCTCATGACCAGTCTCTGGTGTGACCCCTACTGGAGCGAGAGGCGGTCCCACATCCTGCTGATCTTCCTGGGGGGGCTCCTGCTCTCCTCCGTAGTGGCCTGGTTCCGGAAGAGGAGGGAGGCGGAGTACCCCTGAGCGGGGCCCTCGGGAACCTGAGCCCCGTCCCCCACGCCTACCGGGTCTTGCGGGCGTTCTGCTGCGTCGCGCCCTGTGTGAGGACCAGACCGGTCACCGCTCCATCCGCTCCCCGGGTGAAGGCCACCTGGGCGTCCACCGCCCGCAGGAAGAAGCGGTCCTGGGCCTCGGGGAAGATGGGAAGCCGCTCCTGCCCGGAGGGCTGCCCGAAGAGCTGGCCTCCCTCCAGGGTGATGTCGATGGTGGCGCCGGGGGCCAGTTCGTACACGCCCACGTAGTCCGCCAGCGTCTCTACGGGGAGCTGGATCTCCGTGCGGGGCGCCGGCGGGCGGTAGCCCCGGGGCGCCGGCTCCGCCATGGAGTCCCACCCGTAGGCCATCTGGATCCTCCGGCTCAGCTCCCCGATGAGGGGGCCTCCCTGGGCGCCGTTGCTCATGATGGCCAGCCCGTACCCCTTCGCCGTGTGGGCCATGAGCATGGCCTGGAATCCCCAGTTGGACCCCCCGTGGGAGAAGTACCAGCCCTGTCCCCGCTTCGCGATGCTGAAGCCCACCGCGTAGTCACCGACCCCCACCGGGGTGAGCATCTCCTGGACGGTGGTCCGGGAGAGCACCCGGTTCGATTTCCCCCGGGCGGAGCTCTGCACCTCGATGGCGAAGCGGGCCAGGTCGCTGGGGGTGGTCCAGAGCCCGGCG
>CAYQVI010000328.1:0-3607 GCA_964420725.1 uncultured Gemmatimonadaceae bacterium
GTAGTCCCTGTCGTAGACGTCGTAGTCCCGGAATCGATCCAGTCGGGAATACCGGCTGTTGGTCGAGGCGACGCCCAGGAAGATGGACGATCCCCCACCTCCCGACGCCACCCCGAGCGAGAACGAACTTCCCCCTCCCCCGGCACCACTCCAACTGGAAAAGCTGACTCCCAGACCCACCCCGTCCCAGATGGAGCCCACCGAGAAGGAGGCGGACGAGAAGGACTGGGCCTGGCTGGGAGCTGGGGAAGCGACGAGGAGAAGAGCGGTCGAGGCGGCGACCAGGAATCGGGTGGAGTGCGTCACGGTGTCCCTCCGGGGCAGGGGTCTGCACCATAGGCAAAGCAGGGGGCGTGCCAGACGGGAAGCCGTTCGGATCCAACGGATCCAGGTCCAGCCGGCGGCGGCGGCGTCCCATCGGCATATGGGGGAGTTGTCCCACGGGGAGGACAGGCGCTCCCCAGGCTCCCCCGCCGGGGCACCGACGGTCCTCCCCCGGCTCCGGCCTTCTAGGGCGTACCCCGCCTGACCCAGCCGTCCACCACCATGAGGGCCAGGACGACCAGGAAGGGGAAGAGCACCATGAACAGCATGGAGATGACCGGCGGGCGCACTCCCTCCTCGTCTCCAGGGGAGAGATCGGAGGGCTGGGCGGGGGCATCGGAAGGGGGGGGTGTGCTCATGTCGGAGGCTACCCCGGCATCCTCGATTCGTTCACCTCGAGGCACGGGGGACTTGCGGAACCGACCCGGGACAGACAGGGTTGAAGCAAAGCTCGTTTCGTTTTCTTCCGGCCCGGCCATCCGGTCGACGGCTTTCCCCCATCCCCATCAGGATCGTGACAGAGCAGCCATCCCTCGGGATCATTGAGGTACTGGGCAGCGGAGCCGGCTTCATCCGGCGGAAAGATGCAGGGTACACCCCAAGCAACGACGATGTCTACGTCGGTCCGAAGCTGATCCAGCGACTGGGTCTTCGGAGTGGGGATGAGATCCATGGAGTGGTGGGAGGCCGGCCCAGGAACGGGAAGGCTCCGCCGGTTTCCGAGATCACCCTCGTCAATGGAGAGCCCCCGGCCTCCCTCCAGCATCGCCCCACGTTCAATCGCCTCAGCGCCCAGCACCCTGACGAGCAGCTCAAGCTCGAGTGCGACGTCCTCTACCGGGGCCATCCCGACTACACGAACCGGGTCATCGACCTGTTCTGTCCGTTCGGGAAGGGCCAGCGGGCCATGATCGTGTCTCCTGCCAAGTCCGGGAAGACCACGGTTCTCCAGCGGGTGGCGGAGGGGATCGTCCGGAATCATCCGGACGTTACACTCCTGGTCCTCCTTGTGGACGAGCGCCCCGAGGAGATCACCGAGATGGAGATGGCTGGCTTCGGCGAGGTCATCTCCTCCTCCTTCGACTTCCCCGCGGAGCGGCACGTCTCGGTGGCGGAGATCACCCTGGAGCGGGCTCGGCGGATGGTGGAGATGGGGCAGGATGTGGTCATCATCCTGGACTCCATCACCCGGCTCGCCCGGGCCTACAACACGGTTGAGGAGGGGAGTGGTCGGACCCTCTCGGGTGGGCTTGACGCCAATTCCCTGGAGAAACCGAAACGGTTCCTGGGGAGTGCCCGGAAGGTGGACCCTGCCCAGGGAGGGGGTTCCCTCACCATCGTCGCCACGGCGCTGGTGGACACCGGATCCCGGATGGACCAGGTGATCTTCGAGGAGTTCAAGGGAACGGGAAACAGCGAACTGGTGCTCTCCCGGGAACTGTCGGAGCGACGGATCTTCCCCGCCATCGATCTGGTGGCCTCCGCCACCCGGCGGGAGGAACTCCTCCTCTCCGACGACGCTCTGGCCCTCTCCCGGGCCCTCCGGCGGCAACTGGCAGGGGGAGACCCCGCCACCGCCATGAGCGAACTCCTCACGCTCATGAAGAAATCCGCCACCAACGACGAGATGATCGCCCGCTTCAAGGCGGCGACCTCCGCCTCCACGTGACGCCCTTTGGGTCCGGATGATCAGGGGACCGGAGGAGCCGGCACCCCCTGATCGTCCGGACCCGGCGCTTCGTTCACCACCTCTTCCAGGCGCGCCAGGCTCCGCTCCAGCTCCCGTCCCTGGAGCTGGTCCATGAAGCGGGCCACCCACCCCATGAGGGGATTCCGCCCGAAGTCCCCCTCCTCCCGCCATCGCACCTGTGTGGAATCGCCCCTGGGGTCGAGGGTCACCGTCCCCCGGGTGGTCATCCGCCCCTCCTCCACCGCCACCTCGTAGGCGACGCTCCTTGGAACATCCTGGGCGGTGATGGTGAAGATGCCGTCCCCCCACTCCGGATCATCCCACCCCCGGGCGGCGCCAGGTCCCTCCGGGGGACCCTCGAAGCGGGCTCCTGCCTCCGGCCACGGGACCCATGCCTCCCAGCGGGCAGGGGAGTTGAGGTAGGGGAAGATCGCGTCCGGGGTTGCCGAAAGGGTCCGTTCCCTCTCCACCGCCCAGCTCCCGGGGAGGAGGAATCCGAGGCCCAGGAAGAGGAGCATCAGGATGGCCCCGCCTCCGAAGAACTTCACTCCGATGCTCATGTGCTGGTGCTCACTCCGGGGGATTCCCCCTGCTGTCGGACAGATTGGGTGGGGGTCATGCGGCGTCGCCGGTGTCCTGTCGGTCTGCCGCCGAGGAGCGGAGCACGGGCTCCAGGACGGTCCAGATGCGATCCGCCATGAGTTCGTGACCCTCAGCGGTGGGATGGATCCCATCCGACTGGTTCATCCCTGGGATTCCGGCGATCCCCTCGAGGAAGAAGGGAACCAGGAAGACATCCTCCTGCTCCGCCACCCGGGAGAAGGTGGCCCGGAAGTCGGCCACATAGTTGAGGCCCAGGTTCGGAGGGGCTTCCATGGCCAGCAGGACCACCTCCATCTCCGGGTTGGCTTCCCGGGCCTTCCGTACCACGGTACGGAGGTTCTCCTCCAGTGCGGAGACGGGGAGTCCCCGGAGTCCATCGTTCGCTCCCAGTTCCACCACCAGGACATCCACCGGGCTCCGGAGCACCCAGTCGAGACGGGCGAGGCCGCCGGCACTGGTATCCCCCGAAACCCCGGCGTTCACCACCCGGAAGGGGAGCCCTTCCCGATCGATCCGGCGCTGGATGCGCTCCGGGTAGGGAGGCTCTCCTGAGGTGAGCCCGAGCCCCTCGGTGAGGCTGGTCCCCAGGAAGAGCACCACCGGTCGTGGATCCGCCGAGAGGGGTGTGGCGGGGGCGGCCGGAGCGGCCGGGGCGGCGCCGGATCCCTCCGGGGACGAAACAACCGGCGGATCGGAGCGTACCACCTCGTCGCTTTCCGGGCGATCGCAGCCCCCGACGAGAAGAGGAATCAACAGGATGGCGAGGGAGCGTCGCGTGATGATCATGGCCCGTGGGCTGGGGAAGACCTACATGAGCGGTGGACGGCCACTTCCGGTCCTCCGGGATGTCGACCTGGAGGTCGAGGCGGAAGAGGTGGTGGCCATCGTTGGGCCCTCGGGGAGCGGAAAGACCACTCTCCTGGGGCTGCTCGCGGGTCTGGATACACCGTCCAGTGGATCGGTTTCCCTGGATGGCCAGGACCTGGCCGA
>CAYQVI010000329.1:0-3597 GCA_964420725.1 uncultured Gemmatimonadaceae bacterium
ACCAGGAAGGGGAGGGCGGCCACGAAGGCGGCGATGACGGCGGCGGTGGGAGTGAAGACGATCCTTCCGATCCCCAGGCTCTCCGCCAGTCCCCCCAGGGCACTCTGCCGCCCCAGAAGCACCAGGAGCACGTACCCCAGGACCGTGGGCGGCAGGACCATGGGAAGCAGGACCAGGACCCCCAGGAGATCCCGCCCCGGAAAGCGCCGACGGGCCAGGAGCCACGCCAGCGGTACCCCCACCAGGAGGGCCGCCGCCGTGGCCAGCGCCGACACCCGGAGGGAGAGCCAGAGGGGGTGGAGCTCCATGCCGCTCAGGGGACCGGAGCCTCGAAGCCGTAGCGCCGGAGGATGGCCTGCCCCTCTTCGGAGAGGATCCAATCCAGAAGGCGGCTGGCCTCCTCAGGGGCTCGGCTCCCCCGGATCACACCGGCTGCCTGCCGGAGGGGCCGATGCAGGGAATCGGGCACGAGCAGATGGGTCCGGGTCCGCCCTTCCTGCACCAGGCTCAGGGCCACCAGGCCGATGTCGGCGTTTCCCGTTTCCACGAACTGGAGTGCCTGCGTCACGTTCTCCCCCAGGACGGTGCGAGGGGCCAGCGCCGGCCAGATCCCCAGCGCCTCCAGGAGCTCCCTGGCCGCCGTTCCGTAGGGAGCATGCTCCGGATTGGCCAGGGCCAGCGTCTCACCCGAGGCAGCGTCCAGCGCTTCCAGCAGTCCCTCCGGCGGGGCGGAAGAATCGCTCCAGACCAGAGCCAGGCGACCCCGGGCATAGACCCGGCGGGTTCCCGGCTCCAGCAGCCCCCCCCTCTCCAGGCGATCCAGGAAGCTCTCGTTCGCGGCGAAGAAGAGGTCCGCCGGGGCCCCGTTCTCGATCTGGGAGGTGAGGTTGCCGGTGGATCCCAGGACGAGGTCGATCCGGATCCCGGTTTCCCCTTCGAATCGGGGGATCAGGCTCTCGAAGGCATCCCTGAGATCGGAAGCCGCAAACACCAGGAGTGGCAGGTCGGACACACTCCCCCCATCCCCGTGTCCGCCTCCTGGGGAGCACGCCCCGACCCCGGTGACAGCCAGGAAGAGGAGAAGGGTGGAGAGGGAGCGAGCCGTCACGCCGGCTCTCCCATGATTCCCCCGTCGTATCCCCCCAGGAGTTCCACACGACCCCGGAGGGCCGACCCCCGGAGCTGGTCCAGGAGGGCCCCCACGGCAGGGAGATCCAGGAAATGGTCGGGGATCACCAGGTCGTAGCGCTCCTCCACCAGGGGAAGGCCGTAGAGCCCCCAGCCCCGTCCCGCCGCCCGGATGGCCACGCCGCCGTCCGCCCACCCCACCGCCACCGCCTGGGCCACCGCCATGTGCCCCACCGCCACCCTCGCCGGCGAACCGCTGGAGGCCATCCCCCCCAGCCGGCCCTCCACAAAGGCCCGGGTCCCGGAGCCCAACTCCCGCTGGGCGAAGGTGAACCCCGGGTCGAGTACGTCCTCGAGGGCTTGGATTCCGGACGGGTTTCCCGGGGGGAGGAGGAGGTCCACCGCCCAGGTGGCGAACCCGATCCGGGTGCAGGGGAAGGGGACCAGCCGGTCCACCCACGGGCCATTCCAGGTGCCCGAGGCGTCATCCCGGAGGTGGACCCCCGCCACATGGATCTGTCCCGCCGCCAGCATCGCCAGCGCCTGCCGGCTCCCGGCATGGAGCCCCAGGGTCCGGATCCCCCCCTGGTCCCGGAGGAGCTCTGCCACCAGGGCGAAGGCAGGATCGCACCCCGCGGCCACCAGATCCACATCGGGGGCCGGGGCAGGGAGGCGCCGGACCCGCAGAGCCGCACCCCGCCGCTCCAGCGCCACCCCGTCGGGGGAGGCAAGGCCGTCCACCAGCCCGAGCCGCAGCGGATAGGCCCGCTCCCGTCCTCCCACCCGGGCCACCCGCACCGGGAAGGGGGGCACGGGCGTCAGAGTGGCATCCACCCCCACCCCCTCCATCTCCACCGTCTCCGGCGGGTGGTCCGTCAGTCGGAAGAGCGCCTCCACCGACCGCCCCAGGACCGCCCCCAGGCGAAGGGCCAGCTCCGTGGAGGGCACCGAGGTCCCCGACTCCAGCGCGGCGTAGCTCTGCCGGGAGATCCCCACCTCGGCGGCGAGATTCCCCTGGGAGAGCCCGCGCCTCTTCCGCTCCATCCGGAGGGTGTTGGAAAGTCTCGAAGTCATGGTCCCATCTAGGGGGCCAGGTTCCCCTGTGTCAAGTCTGGTTGTCGGAGATGTCGTGTCTGCTTTGCTGCAGAGGAAGAGCCTCACCCTTCGGGCCCGGGGCGGGCCCGTCGTCCCCCCATCCCCCTCCCGGGATGGGTCTCCCTTGAGGAACGGATCCCCCCTGGTCTGGAACCTTCCGCCCCCCTTTCCGGTTAGGGAGGGGCGGTTTCTGAATCCGCACCCGGAACACGACCATCCACTCCGCCCGGAGTCTGTCCACATGAATCCGTCCGCGATCCTCGCGGAGCCGGAGGCCGTCAGGGTCTCCTCCACGCTTCTGGACCGGTACCGCGCCGTTCGTGGGGCCACGGTGCAGCTCACCCGGGGGCTGGTCCCGGAGGACCAGGTGGTGCAGTCCATGCCCGATGTGAGTCCCACGAAGTGGCACCTGGCCCATACCACCTGGTTCTGGGAGACCTTCCTCCTGGAGCCCCACAGTCCCGGCTACTCCCTCCACCACCCCGAGTACCCCTTCCTCTTCAACTCCTACTACGTGCAGGCCGGAGAGCGGCACTGCCGTGCCCAGCGGGGCTACCTCTCCCGCCCCACCGTGGACGAGGTGGGGATGTACCGGGCCCATGTGGACGAGGCCATGGAGCGTTTCCTGGAGGGGGCCGAGGAACGGTTCCCTGCCGAGGTGCTCTACCTTGTGGAACTGGGGCTCAACCACGAGCAGCAGCATCAGGAGTTGATGGTCACCGACCTGAAGCATGTCTTCTCCGTGAACCCGCTGCGGCCGGTGTACCGGGAGAGGGAGGAGGGGAGGGCGCCGGATCCCGGTCCCATGGGGTGGGTGGATCTTCCCGGTGGGGTCCACGCCGTGGGGTGGAAGGGGGAAGGCTTCGCCTACGACAACGAGGAGCCCCGGCACCGCCGCTTCCTGGAGCCCTTCTCCATGGCCGATCGGCTGGTGACCTGCGGCGAGTACCTGGCCTTCATGGAGGACGGCGGGTACCGCCGCCCGGAACTCTGGATGTCCGCCGGATGGGCGGACGCCCAGGAGAATGGCTGGACGGAGCCCTTCTACTGGGAGAAGCGGGAGGGCGAGTGGTGGCTCTTCACCCTCTCTGGGATGCGCCCGGTGGATCCCAACGAGCCGATCTGCCACGTGAACTGGTACGAGGCGGACGCCTATGCCCGGTGGGCCGGTGCGCGGCTTCCCCGGGAGGAGGAGTGGGAGGTGCTGGCGGAAGGGCTCCCGGTGGAAGGGAATCTGGTGGAGTCCGGGCGATTCCACCCGGCGGGCACCTCCTCCCCACCCGATGACGGTGGGTCCCTCAGGCAGCTCTTCGGGGATGTCTGGGAGTGGACCGCCAGCGCCTACTCCCCCTACCCGGGCTTCCGCACCGCCCC
>CAYQVI010000330.1:0-3576 GCA_964420725.1 uncultured Gemmatimonadaceae bacterium
GTTCAGCACCTGCCCGTTCTGGAGCACCACCACCAGGTCCCGCTTCATGGTGATGGTGGCGATATCGTAGATCTCGAGAACGGACTCGAACATCTCGGCCTGGGTCAGGGGTCCTCCGGCCTCCTGCGCCAGCGCTTCGAAGTGCCCCGACTCCTGCAGCGCCTTGAAGAGGAGGGCCTCCTCCAGATCCTCCTCGGGGACGTCGTGGTGGATCTGCACCACGTGGGCGTTGGTGATCACGAATCCGTCCGGGGTGAGGATCCACCCCGTCCCACCTCCGGAGATCACCGAGTTCAGCACCACCGTGCCGTTGGGGGTTGGGATGGTGATGTCCGCTGCGGCCTGGAAGGCCACCAGCACGGTGGCGGGTTTCACGTTGTAGTAGAGCCGCTGCCGCTCCCGGGCGTCCAGGTCCTGGGCGGCCACCTCCACCGGGGGAGTGAGCAGCGCCACGGCGGTCATGGCCAGCAGGGTGAACCCGGCGTGGCGGAATCGGGTGGTCCACCCGTTACGGTGCATCGTCATGTCATGTCTCCAGGGTTGAGGGCACGGAGCCCGCTGTTCACGATTCGGCGAAGACCACGCACTTGAAGATCCAGCTCGAGCCTCCCAGTTCGACCCGGTCGCCATCCGCCAGCGACTGCCTCTGGATGGACTCGCCGTTCACCCTGGTCCCGTTGGTGCTGTCCAGGTCGGTGAGGACGAAACCGCCGTCGTCGAAGCGGAGGCTGGCGTGGCGGTCCGAGACGTGGGCGTCGGTGAGGACCACGTCGCAGGCGCGGTCGGCTCCCAGGGTGCAGCGGGCTCCCGCCACCTGGTGGACCCGCCCCTTTTCGGTTCCCCGGTCCGCCACCAGCCACGCCACGGCAGGCATCTCGGGGGGGCGGTTCAGGACCACCGTCCTCCGCATGGGGTCGTCGGCCGCAGGCCGGGCTGCCCCGGGCAACTGGTCGGGGTCGATGCGGACGGTGCGGGCCAGCGCCGGATCCGGAGACCGGCGGGGATCGTCATTGCTGTCGGACATGGTTCACTCCTGGTGTGGAAGCCCCGGGAAGGGGGGCGTGGGTACCGTGTCGGCTCCATCGGGGATGGAGTCGGGCGAGACGAGGGTGGTGTCCCCCGGGGTGCGGTCCGGACGGAGGTCCGGGGTGATGGTGGAGTCGGGTGAAGCGAGGGGGTCCGGGACCCCCAGGGTGTCCACCGGACCCTCCGGCCTGGAGATGTCCCCGGCTTCGGGACGCCCCAGCGTGTCGGGAAGGACCATGGTGTCGGGAAGACCGACGGGGTCCGGGAAAGCGGCGGGGCGGGGTCCGGAGAGGGTGTCCGGTATCCCGGGGGTGTCGGCCCCGGTGACGGTGACCGCCGCCGCCGGCTCCGGGACCGCCACGCTGTCGCCGGTCATTGCCGCCACCCCGGGGGGAGCCCCGCCGGGGGCTCCGTCGGCACGGCTCATCCGGAACCCGGCGGCGCTCCCTCCCAGCATGAGCAGCACCCCCAGCCCCACCAGGACACTTCCGGCCCGGCGGGAGGGGCGTCCGTCTCCTTCCGGGGCGGTCCGTGGGGCGCCGGTCGGCTGGGCCGGTCCGGGGTGGTCGGAGGGGGGCGAGGGGGTACGGACACCCCCGGGCAGCGTGGTGCCGGCTCCGGTGGGGATCCCCTCGGGGAGCGTTCCCCCGGGACCCCGGGGCGCGCGGACCTCCGCCGGGAAGGGAGGCCCCACATCGAAGACCACGGCGGCGATGTTGTCGGGCCCCCCGGCGGCATTGGCCCGGGCCAGCAGCGTCTCCACCACCTGACCTGGATCCGCCACCCGGGTCAGCACCTCCTGGATCTCCGGGTCGGACACGGGGCCGTGGAGGCCGTCGCTGCAGAGGAGGTAGCGGTCTCCCGGGAGCGCCTCCACCGGGACCACCTGGACCCGGAGGGAGGACCCGATCCCCAGGCACTGGGTGAGGACGTTCTTCCCGAAGACCCCCGGGGCATCTCCCCCCTCTCCCGGGACCACCCGCTCCCGCTCCGCCACCCAGGAGTCGTCCCGGGTGAGCTGGCTCAGCTTCCCCTCCCGGAGGAGGTAGCCCCGGGAGTCCCCCACCTGGGCCAGGAACAGGTCGTTCCCCAGGAGGAGGGCCAGGGTGATGGTGGCCCCCATCCCCCCCCGCATCCCCTGCTCATCCGCCTGCCGGAGGAGCTCCCGGTGGATCCCGTGGAGGAGGGCGTCCAGAAGGGCGGCGGGATCCTCCACACCCTCCAGCGACGCCAGGGTATCCCGCACGGCATCGACGGTGAAGCGGCTGGCCTCCGCTCCGCCCTGGTGGCCCCCCACCCCATCGCTCACCACCATGGCGGCGTCCACCGGGAGGGCGAGCTCCTCCGAGGGGACGAAGGCCCCGCAGGCGTCCTCGTTCCTCTCCCGGAGCTGCCCGGGGTGGGTGCCCGCCCCGAAGCGGACCCGGAGCCCCGACGGGCCCCTGAGGGCACTCTCGCCCACTACCAGTCGAGGATCCACCAGCGCCCTCCTTCCCGGGTCAGGATCCACTCCTCTTCCTCCTCCACCACCACCTGCCGACCGTCCTCCCGGAGGGTCATCGTCAACTGGACGTCGTAGCTGGCCACCGCATCGCTCTCCCCCTCCAGCAGCACCCGCAGGTTGCTGATGGCGCTCCGGATGGCGGAGAAGGGGGTCACCACCTGGTCGAAGAGCTCCCCCGCCTCGCTCCTCCGGGAGGGATGCACATCGGCCAGGAAGAGGGTCCGGTCCCGGGTCTCCAGCGCCCTCCCCTGCCGCGCCACGATGGCGGCGATCTGGGAGCGGGCCACGGCGGCGGCGTTCTCGTCCCGGACGGGGGGGGCGGGGTCGGGGCGCACCGGGGTCTCACGGGGTGTGATGGGGCCCGTGCCCCCCCTGGGCCCGGGGTCCGGGGGGGGCTCCCCCCCCCGGCTGGAGTCGGCGCCCGCTCCCTCCCTCCGGAGTCGGGACAGCGCCTCCAGGGCCCGGGACTCCTCCGGGGTGAGAGCCCGGGTGGTGGTGCCTCCCCGGAGGATCTCCGCTGCGGTGCGTCCCCTGGCAGGAGGGGCTCCGCCGCCACCGGCGCCCCCGGAGACCGGTCCCGTCGACCCGCTCCCTCTTCCCCCGACGGCCTCTGCCCCCCCGCCAGCCGGGCCGGAGGAGGCGCCGGCCCCCAGGGAGGCCACCTCCGCAGGTGGGCCCTCCACGCCCCCGGGGAGGAGAGCAGGGGGCAACGGTTCCCCCCCGGAGCCGAGGGAGCCCAGGAGCGGAATGCTTACCGCCATGGCCACCAGGGCAGCGCCGGCCCAGAAGGCCACAGGGAGCCCTCGCCACGACGGGGCGGCCAGCGCCTTTGCCACTCCAGAGGCCCCGGTGGCGGCGGCCCGGCCCAGGACATCGAGGGAGGGGTGCCGCCCTTCCGGGGCACGGACCGGAGCCGGGGCCACAGACGGTGATCCGGCGTGGGTGGAGTCCGAGGCCCCAGGGAAGGCGGGGGTCCCCGGAACCGGGGTGCCGCCCCCCGTTCCCCCGGATCCCGCCAGGGGGGGGACGGCGCCGGTGGGGGGCAG
>CAYQVI010000331.1:0-3549 GCA_964420725.1 uncultured Gemmatimonadaceae bacterium
TTCTCCGCCGGGATCCCCTCTGGGCGGCGCCGCTCCTCTGGCGCAGCGAGTTCCGCAACGTCCTCGCGCTCTACGTCCGGAAGGGAGTTCTGTCCGTTCCGGACGCGGTCCTCTACATGGACGCCGCGGAGGAGTTGTTGGCGGGGCGGGAGTATCAGGTTCCCACGGCACCCGTCCTCCAGCTCTCGCAAGCGTCCGGGTGCTCGGCATACGACTGCGAGTTCGTCCAGGTGGCCCAGGAACTGGACACCGTGCTGGTCACCTCCGACCAGAAGGTGCTGGAGGCCTTTCCAGGGCGGGCTCGTTCCATGGAGGCGTTCGCAGGCACCGGGGGTTCCTGACCCCCGTCCAGCGGGATCGGGCCCTCAGTCCCAGATCGTGGTCACCGGCGGGTAGTCCCGGAGCCTCGGGTCCGCCGTGATCAGGGCGGCCCCCAGCTCCAGCGCGGTGGCCACGATCATCCGGTCGGCAGGGTCCTTGTGGGGGAAGTCCGGAAGCTGGACCGCCCTGATCCCCAGGCGGTGGTCTATCGGGACGAAGCGGAGTTCCGGGGCGGACTCTGCCCGGGCGACCCAGTCGGCGACGTCCATGGTCAACTCCAGTCGCCCCCGCTCCACCAGGAGGGCCACCTCCCAGGCACTGATGGCGGACACATGCACCGGGGTGCCGGCATCCAGCGAATCCGCAATGGCGGCCCGGGCCGGATCCGGAAGTCGGGCCGGGTGGGACAACCACCACACCCAGGCATGGGTGTCCAGCAGGATCACCCCTCCGCCTCCCAATCGTCCGCTCCCACCGGCTCGGTGGGAGCGTGGTACCGGACCACGGTATCCCGGAGGAGCATCAGCGCCTCCCCCGGCTCCCGGGTGAAGGGCACCACCTTGAGTACCGGCCGGCCCCGGTCCGTGATGACGATCTCCCGACGGGTTTCCTCCACCATCCGGAAGTACTCCAACGCCCGGGCCTTGAACTGGCTCTTGGAGACGCTGTCGTTCATGACCTGATCATATGACCATGGTCATACTGGGTCAAGGGGATCGCCCAGGGTCTCAAGCGATGACGCAGCATGCCTACAATCCCGACGCCGGTGAGATCACGAGGCTGGCCGTCTCCCCCGGCCACACCTGCATCTCCTCCGTCACGAACCCACCCCCCGCCACGAAGTCCACCTCCACCCGCAGGAGCTGCCCCTGCTGCTTCACGAACTGGAAGGTCTCCGTGGTGTGTCCGGTGACCATCCCCACCCGGGTCCGCACCCCTTCCCAGATGACGTAGATCCGGGCATCCAGGAAGTTCTGGTTCTCCACCTCCAGGAAGGTGGGCTCGGGCTCCCCGTCCGCCTCGGGGTCGGTCCGGACCCCCTCCCCGCGGAGGGCGCAGCCGGCCTGCATCAGAAGGAGCAGAAAACAGAACGCCAGGGCGTGGATCCGCCGGGAGCGGTTTGAAACCGGGGTACCCCGGGGGAGGCGGACCGCGGGAGGGGTGGGGTGGGAAGCATCGGGTCCGGATTCGGGGGCGTGGCGCATGATTGGCGGGCTCCGGCTGGGGGAATTCCAGTGCGTCGAGGGGGCGCTCCACCCGAAGCGCTGCCCCTCCCTCTGGAACACCGGATCCATCGGGATGTCCCCTGTGCCCCCCGGAGGCAGGTGGGGGGCCCCCGGGAGGAGCCTCTGGCCTGGTCCACAACGGGGGCCGGGGCTTGTGCTCCGGACGGCCGTGGCTCGCCTCCGGACCGTCACCCCTCGAGGACGGACTCCCCTACAGCACCGGCGTCCGGAAGGCGAACCGCTCATACTCCTGCTCCGACGTGGCGAACCACCGGAAGGAGTCCTCCCGGAACTTCTTCCAGGCGGTGTAGACCCTGCCGTAGTTCCCGGGGTCGGCAGCGGCCGCCGATTCGATCACGTCCCGGGAGGTCTGCAGCGCCGCCGTCATGATGTCGTCCGAGAAGCGGCGGAGCTGGGTGCCCCCCGCCACCAGGCGGGCCAGCGCCTCTGGATTCCGGGCATCGTAGATGGTCTGGGTGCGCTGCGCCGCAGCTGCGGCCGCCACCTCGAAGGCCTGCTGGTACGACGAGGGCAGCGCGTCCCACGCCGCCCGGTTCACCATGAAGGTGGACGCCGGGCCCGGCTCCCACCAACCGGGGTAGTAGTAGAAGGGCGCCACCCGGTGGAAGCCCAGCTTCTCGTCGTCATAGGGTCCCACCCACTCGGTGGCGTCGATGGCTCCCCGCTCCAGCGCCGGATAGATCTCCGACCCGCCCAGGACCTGCACATTCACCCCCATCTGGCTCATCACCTCGCCCCCCATCCCCGGAATCCGCATCCGGATCCCCCGGAGCTCCGCCAGGCTGGGGATCTCCCGGCGGAACCACCCCCCCATCTGCACCCCGGTGTTCCCCCCCAGGAAGTTCAACAGGCCGAAGTCGGAGTAGAGCGACCGCATCAGCTCCATGCCGCCGCCATCCAGGATCCAGGCGTTCTGCTGCCGGGCGGTGAGGCCGAAGGGAACGGTGGTGTCGAAGGCCAGGGCGGGGTTGCGGCCGGTGTAGTAGTAGGCCGGGGTGTGACCCACCTGCACCGAGCCCCCCTGCACGGCATCGAACACCTCCAGCGCCGGCACCAGTTCCCCTGCGGAATAGTTCCGGAGTTGGAAGCGGCCATCGGTGATGGCGCTCAGCTTCTCCGCAAGGATCTCGGAGCTGCCGAAGAGGGCGTCGATGGTCCTGGGATAGCTGGAGGCCAGGCGCCACTGGACGTTGGGCTGGGTGATGACGGCGGCGCTACCGGCGGCTTCGGGGCCGGAGCAGGCGGTGCCCACCCCACCCACCAGCGCCCCGGCGGCCAGACCCAGGAAGGCACGGCGAGGGAGGGGATCGGGAGGCGGAAGGGGCTCGGGGGGCGGGCTTGTCGCCTGCCCCACGTCCGGCTCCGTCGCCCCGCCGGTCACCGTTGTCCCCGCTTCCCCGCGTCCATCCGGTGTGCTATCCATGACTCCGCCTCCCCCTGGGTTCTCCTTCCCGGACCCTGCCCCCCCGTTCCACCCGTTCCGGATTGGCCCGCACCGGCGGCAATGGGTCGACCAACCGCGTCTGTGCCAGCTCCTGCCAGACCGTCTGGAAGGGCGCCCCGATCCCCGGAGCGGCCGAGAAGATAGAGCCCGGACTCTTCCTGCGCACCGAAGCCTTCCCGGAAGAGGGATCTCCCCCCCGGATGACCTCCAGCGCCAGGATGGGCGGCGCTGGGGAAGAAGCGTTGCCTGGTGGGCCGAGGCCGGGGACCGGGGGCGCTCTGGACCCTTGCCGGGTTCGTCGGACAGACCCGTGGGCAGGGGGAGTTGCGTCGTCACCTAACACTGTTAGGTTATCGTTTCACCTAACGCCGTTAACCACAGGAGAGACCCCCATGACCCAGGACACTCAGAGCGCCGTTCCCGCACCCCCCTCCTCCCGCCTGGCCCGGATGTACGGTCCTTGGGCTGTGGTCACCGGCGCGTCGTCCGGAATCGGGGCTGCGGCCACCACCGTTCTGGCCGAAGCGGGAGTGAACC
>CAYQVI010000332.1:0-3548 GCA_964420725.1 uncultured Gemmatimonadaceae bacterium
GGTAGGCCCGGGCGCTGGCGAAGAAGTCCTTCAGGCTCTGCACCTGCTCGGCGTACGAGGGTCCCCGCTGGTTCTGCCCGCCGAACCCTCCGAATCCGCCGAAGCGCCGGGGATTGGGGTTTGGCCAGTTCACGTTGAGCGCCGCCGCACTCTCCAGCGACATCTCCTCCCAGGTCCACCCCTCCATGTTCATGGCGGAAGAGAGCCCCGAGATGAGCCCTCCCCCGGGGGTGGTGAGGGTGACCAGCACCCCGGCGTTCCGGGTGGTGCCGATGTGCCGGCTCTCGGCGTTCACCCCGATGTCCGCCCGGATGTTGGGGTTGAAGTCTCCCAGCTCGTTGATGTCGTTGGAGACGTCCACGGCCCCGATCTCGGTAATCCCCACGGTGCTGTAGGCGTCGATGAGACCGGGATAGATGTGCTTCCCGGCCCCGTCCACCACCTGGGCCCCGGCGGGGATGTCGATCCCGGCGCCGATGGCGGTGATCACCCCGTTGTCGAAGACGATGGTGCCATTCTCGATGACGCCGTCAGACACGGTGTGGATGGTGGCGCCCCGGATGGCGATGGGCTGGGACTGGGGGGCGACGGTCATGCGGACCTGCCCCTCCACCCCTGCGGCCCCGGGGACCAGGGTCGCCCCGGCAGGGGCCAGGATCGCCGCGGCCAGCGCCAGGACGGCCCCGTTCCGCAGCCGTGTGAAGGATCCGGACATGGAGCCTCGCTGGCTGTGCGTGATGGTTTGTGTCATGGTCAGTTCGTTGAGCTCAGCGAGAGGATGGCCTGGATGAGCTGGGTCCGCTCACGCTCGATCTGCTCCCGGAGCTGGGCATCCTCCTCCAGGGAGAAGTAGCGTCGCCCATCCACCCAGGTCTGTTCCGCCCGGGTGAACTGCGACAACGGGTTCCCGCTCCAGATCACGAAGTCCGCGTCCTTCCCCGGCTCCAGCGACCCCACCTGATCATCGATGGCGATCACCTGGGCGGCCTGGTTGGTCACCAGCGAGAGGGCCTGCTCCTCGGTGAGCCCGGTGCGGAGCAGCTTCCCCGCCTCCCAGTTCATGCGGCTGGCGATCTCGCTGTTGTCCGAGTGGAGCGAGGTCACCACCCCGGCCTCCATGAGCACCCGGGCGTTGTAGATGGTGGCGTCGTAGGCCTCCAGCTTGAACGACGACCAGTCGCTCCAGACCACCGCCGCCACCCCCGCCGCCGCCAGCTCCGGGGCGATCTTGTACGCCTCCACCCCGTGCTGCAGCGTCTGCACCCGGAAGCCGAACTCCTCCGCCAGGCGGATCAGCGCCAGGAACTCGTCCTGCCGGTACCCGTGCGACGAGATCAGCAGCTCCTGCTCCAGGATGTCCAGGATGGCCTCCATCCGCTGGTCCCGCCGGGGGGGAATCCCCTCTCCGGTGGACTCCCACCGCCCCCACTCCGCCTCGTAGTCCCGGGCGGCCAGGAAGTGGTCCCGGATGATCTCCTGCACCCCCATGCGGGTGTCGGGATAGCGGTTCTCCCGGCGCTTGGGGTTCTCTCCCAGGGCGAACTTCACGGTGCGGGGGGCGTTCTCCAGCTTCAGCTCCTCCGGAAGCATCCCCCACCGCATCTTCACGATGACGTTCTCCCCCCCGATGGGGTTGGCCGACCCGTGCTTGATGTGGGCGGTGGTGAGCCCTCCGGCCAACTGCCGGTACATCCAGATGTTGTTGTGGGTCACCACATCCCCCATCTGCACCTCGGGGACGATGGCGAAGCCGCTCTCGTTCACCCCGTCGGTGCCGGAGTGGATGTGGGGATCGATGAGTCCAGGGGTGACATGCTTCCCGGTGGCATCGATCACCGTGGCGCCCGAGGCCGACAGGTTCTGCCCCACCTGAACCACCTCACCGGCCCGCACCAGGAGGTCGGCATTCTCCAGCTTCCCCTGGGGGCCCTGGGTCCAGATGGTGGCGTTCCGCACCAGGAGGGTGGCGGGCTGCTCCGGAATCGAGGAGCGTCCGTACTCCATCATGGGGCGGATGAAGGGGAGGTCGATCCGGGGCACATCCATGGCCACGGTCCCCCGGGTGGCCCCCTCGAAGCGCTCGGTGCGGGTGCCCCGGAAGGCGGGATCCGCCCCGTTGGGGAGGGAGCCCCAGCCGTAGAAGTTCTCGCCGTCCACGGCGCCTGAGATCAGGATCACCCCCTCGAAGCCCAGTTCGGCTCCGGGGAAGCGCACCTCCACCCGGCCGGTCTCTGCCACCACCGACGCAGCGGAGAGGCTGATCCGGGTCCCGTCGAAGCGGGGAGGAGCCCCCGCCGGCAGATCGATGTAGCCCCGGAGCCGGTTCAGCGGCCCCTCGATCCGCAGCTCGGCCTCGAAGCCGAACTCGTCCTGGGAGGCGATGCTCCAGGTGCCCCGGGGGTCGATCTGGGCGGCCCGGGTCACCCCGTACGGCTGCCCCTCCACCCAGACGTCCCGGACGGTGGCGTCCTCGGTGAAGAGATCCCCCTCGGAGACGATGAGGTTGGCCACCTTCCCCTGCTCGATGGTGCCGTGGGTCCGCTCGATCCCCAGCCAGGTGGCCGGCGTCACCGTCAGCGCCCTGAGGGCCTCGGCGGGGGCAAGTCCCCGGGCCACCGCGATGCGGAGGTTCGGGAGGAACTGGTTCAGCGAGGCCAGGCCGTCGCTGGTGATGGCGAAGGGCACCCGGGCCTCCGCCAGGCGGGCGGGGCTGGTGGGGGCCAGGTACCAGTGGCGGAGCTCTCCCAGGCTGGCATTCAGCGCCGCCTCGGGGGTCCCCACGTCAGGGGCGTCGGGGAAGGCCAGCGGAACGATGAGGGGATCCGTCCGCCCCCGGAGCACGTCGACGATCCGGTATTCCTGCCCATTTCCCCGGAACCAGGGGGTGACGCCGAACTCGCCGGCAATCCGGTGCGCCCGGAGGTACTCCTCCTCGGTGCCGGTCTCGAAGAGCACCGGCTGGTTCCCCTGGACTGCGTCCTCCAGCGCCTCCAACGCCGCGCTGGTCTCCGGGGGGAGGAAGGCCCGCCCGCTGTTCTCGTAGGCCTCCCAGGCCCGGATGTACCAGTCCGCATCCATGAAGGTCTGCTCCATGAGCGAGACCGTGCCCATGGGGGAGTTGGGGTAGGAGCCCCCCAACTGGAAGCTCCGGTCGAAGCCCACCGTCTGCACCAGGTCCGCCCGGAGGATCCGGTCCCGGACCCCCCCCTCACCCAGGTCCACCACGGTGGCGGTCCCCCGGAAGATCCCGTGGCGGGGCACGGCCAGCGCCGTCCCGAAGCCCTGGGAGCGGAGGGCCGCCCGGCGCTGGGCGTCGTCCGTCAGGTTCCGGGTGGTGCTGAACCAGGCCCGGACCTGGGGATTCCAGTGGGTGGGACCCACGTCGCCGCCGTCAGGGACGTTGTCCATCCCCAGGTTGGCATGGGCGTCGATGAAGCCGGGGTAGACCGTGTGCCCGGTCAGGTCCCAGACCCGGGCCCCTGCGGGAGCCTGTCCGTTCCGGGCCACCGACTGGATGATCCCGTTGCGGATCACGATGGTGGCGTTGT
>CAYQVI010000333.1:0-3547 GCA_964420725.1 uncultured Gemmatimonadaceae bacterium
GCCATGACCTCCCCCGGCTCCTCCCAGACCCCTCTTCCCGACATCCATGCCCTGGCAGTCCCCGCCAGCCTGACCCTCTTCGGATATCCTCCCTCCCCGGCGCAGGCCCTGGTATCCCGGCGGGCGGTGGGCTCCCGGGCGATCCGGGCCGGGCTCTACGCAGGGGGTACACTGGTCCTCACTCCGGTGGCCGCCCTCTTTCCGCCCCACGCCCCGTGGGCCGTGGCGGTCCTGATCGGGGGTGGGGTGCTCACCTGGAGGGGATGGAGTACCCGGGAGGTGGTGGCCTCCTTCCAGGGGGACTGTCCCCGCTGCGGCTCCTCCCTGACGCTCTCCCCCGGCACGCGTCTCCGGGATGGCCTGGCGGTGTCCTGCGGGGAGTGTGGAATGGAGCCCCTGCTGAAGCTCGGTGACGCCTGAAGGGAGCTGGCCGGAGGGTTACTCCGCGATCTCCCGGAGGACCGGGAGTGGGGGCCGGGAGAGGAGGCCCCGGGAGTTGAGCACACCCAACACCAGCGTCAGGGCGATCACCCCCAGCGGCGCCGCCGCCACCACCCCCAGGGGAAGACGGAACGGAAGGTCGAAGACCTGCCGCACCAGGAGGAACGAAGCGCCCACGCCCAGGACCCCTCCTGCCAGCGACGCCAGCGTTCCCAGGGCCATGTACTCCGTCAGGAAGACACCCATGAGCGGCTGTCTCCGGGCTCCCAGGGTGCGGAGGAGCGCCCCCTCCCGCATCCGCTGGTAACGGGATGTGGCCAGGGACCCGGCCAGCACCAGGATCCCCGCCGCCACGGTGATCAGCGCCAGGATCCGGATGGCACGGCTCACCGTGGCCAGGATCCGCTCGATGGTCTCCCGCACCTGGGCCAGGTCAAGGAAGGACACGTTCGGGAATCCCTGGATCAGCCCCCGCTGGAGCACCGGGATCCCTTCGGGTGGCACCCGGGCCAGCCCCACAAGCGTCTGCGGGGCCTCCTCCAGCACGCCAGGCTCGAAGACCACGAAGAAGTTGGTTTCCAACTGCTCCCAGTCCACGTAGCGCAGGTTGGCCACCCGGGTGACCACCTCCACCCCCTGCACATCCCAGGTTACCAGGTCGCCGATCCCCAGCTGCAGGTCGTCCGAGAGTTCCGCCTCCACGGAGATGCGGGGGATGCCGTCCGGTGGATTCCCGGCGTCGTCGGTCCACCACTCTCCACCCACGACCTCATCCACGGGGCGCAGATCCCCCTGGTAGGTGTTGCGGTAGACCCTCCGGAGGGCCCAGCGCGGTGGTCGCCCTCCCGTGGTGTCCGCCAGCATCTCCTCCACGGAGCGCCCGTTGATGGCAGCGATGCGCCCCGGAACGATGGGGGTGAGGCGGGGCGCCGGAGCCCCCGCCTCCGCCAGCAGCTCCTCCACTCCAGGGGCCTGGGCCACCTGGACATCGAAGAGGAGGGCATTGGCGGCCGCTCCATCCACCTCCAGCCGGAAGCGATCGGCCAGGTTCCCTTCGACGATCCCCACGGTGGCCAGGAGAAAGGTCCCGAAGCCAAGGGCCAACGTCACCGTGACCGTCTGGTTCCGGGGGCGGTGGAGATTCGCCAGCCCCTGCCTCACCGGGTATGACGCCCCCTTTGGCACCGCCCGGCGCGCCACCGCCACCAGGAGGAGGGCCAGCAGGTAGAGGCAGCCCACCACCACCGAGAGGGCTCCGGCGAAGACCATCCCCACAAGAGGGGTGGGGGCCTGCCAGACGCTGAGGAGCAACAGGCTGAGCCCCAGGAGGCCAAGCGCCAGGTAGCGGGCCGGATCGTGGCGGCGGCGGGGAGCCTCCACATCCTGTCGGAGCGCCCGGAGCGGGGGCACGTCCCGGACCCCAAGCAGGGGGAGGAGGGCAAAGGCGGAGGAGACCCAGACCCCCACTGCCAGCCCTGCCAGCATGGCCGCCGGATCCAGAGCGGTGCGGACCTGGACCGGCAGGAAATCCTGAAGAAGCCTGGGGAGGAGGGCCTGCACCCCGGAGCCCAGCACGACCCCCGCCGCCGATCCCACCAGTCCCAGCCCCGCAGCCTGCAGGACGTAGGCACCGAATACGGTCCCCTGTCGCGCCCCCAGGCAACGGAGGACGGCCACGCTGGTCAACCGCTCCCTCACGAAGACATGGATGGCACTGGCCACACCGATCCCCCCAAGGAGGAGCGCCACCAGCCCCACCAGCCCCAGCAGGCGGCTCAGGATCTCCAGCGCCTCGCTCAGCGATTCCGCCTGCTCACTGGCCGTCTGCGACCGGACAGAGGCCTCCCGGAAGACATCCTGGTACTGCGCCTCCAGGGCATCCGGATCGGTGCCGTCCTCGAACCGGACCAGGGCCTGGTACCGGGCCAGGCTGCCGAACTCCAGCAGACCCGTGGCGGGAAGGTCCCCGGCGGCCAGGTAGAGACGAGGCCCCACCGCCGTCTGGAATCCCACATCCTGGGGAAGCCCGTCCACCGTCCCCACCACCGGCAACCGCAGATCCCCCACCTGCACCGTGTCCCCCACGGCGATGTCCAACTGTGTCAGAGCCGCAGGATCCGCCAGTGCCACCCCTCCCCCCTGCAGCCCCTCCCAGAGCCCCTCCGGGGTGGATGCCACCTGTCCGTAGAGGGGATAGCCCGCGGTCACGCCCCGCACCTGGAGCAGTCGCGTCTGGGAGGTGCCTGGAGCCCCCACCATGGTCACCAGGGTGGTGGCCCGGGCCACCGTGGCCCCCTGGGTGGTGAGGGAGTCCAGGACCGCCTCCACACGATCGGGGATCGCCGCCTGGCTCTCCAGGCGGATGTCTCCCCCCAGGAGCGTCCTGGACTCCTCCTGGACCGCCCTGGACACATCGGAGCGAAAGGAGTGGATGGCTACCAGAGCCCCCACCCCCAGGGTGATGGACGCCAGATAGACCCCGATCCGACGGAGCCCGGCACGCCCCTCCCGCCAGGCCAGACGGAGGGCGAAGTCCCTCACGTGGAGAGCTGGGCGGGGGACGCCTGGAGACTGGCACCCACCTGCTGCCGGTCCTCCACCACCCGTCCTCCCGCCAGCCGGATGATCCGTCCGGCCCGGGAGGCCAGCCCCTGATCGTGGGTCACCAGCACCAGCGTGGTCCGGGCTTCCCGGTTCAGCTCCTCGAGGATCTCCACCACCCGCTCCCCCGTCTCCGCGTCCAGGTTCCCCGTGGGTTCGTCCGCAAAGAGAATCCTGGGGCGGTTGGAAAACGCACGGGCCAGCGCCACCCGCTGCTGCTCTCCCCCGGAGAGCTGGGTGGGGTAGTGGTCCTGCCGATCCCCCAGCCCCACACGCTCAAGGAGATGGGAGGCCCGCTCCCGCATCTCCCTTCCGGGGATGCGGGTGGCCTGGAGTTCCATGGGGACCAGGACGTTCTCCAGGGCGGTGAGGGTGGGAAGGAGGTGGAAACTCTGGAAGACGAAGCCCACCAGTTCCGCCCGGAAGCCCGCGCGCCCATCTTCCGACAGATCGGCCAGGTCCTGGCCATCCAGGGAAACCGATCCACTGGACGGTGTATCCAGAC
>CAYQVI010000334.1:0-3496 GCA_964420725.1 uncultured Gemmatimonadaceae bacterium
CCAGGACCGCACCTCGGCGTCCACGAGAACAGCGTCGTGGTCGCGCGCTGGGTCCAGAGGGCTGGCCGCAGGGTCGGACGCGCCCAGCCCCACCAGCTTCAGCGCGGGGTGGGCAGCGGGGTCGGAGACCTCCCGTTCCAGCGCCTCGAGGCCACGACGCAGCACGTCGGACTTGCTGGTGGCGAGCTTGTTGGTGAGGCGTGCCAGGCGGTCCTGGTCGTCGGGGTGCAGGTAGACCTGCACGGGTTCGGCAACGCGGGCCGGGGGATCACCCGCACGATTCTTGTATTTCATGATTCATGATGCAGCATCATGACACCCAGCGCAAGACCATGGCAGCAGCGATGGCCATTCCAGATCGGCTGCTCCCGAAAGGGGGATGTCGGGCATGCCCAGATCCATCACCATCCGGGATGTCCCAGCCGAGACCCGGCGCGAGCTGGCGGCCCGCGCCGCGGCCACAGGGCGCTCCCTGCAGGAATACCTGCGGGCCCATCTCATCGAGTTGGCCTCTCGACCGGAGCCGGAGGTGGTGGTCCCGCGGCTCCGCGCTCGGAAGGAGAGCCTGGGCACCCGGCGGTTGGTCCGGGCGCCGGGGCCCACCCAGCCCTCTCGGACCAGCAGGCTGTGGATCATCCGGTAGCCCCACCGGAAATGGTGGCTGGCCCGTGCCTTGATCCGCTCCCTCAGCTCGATCTGCGGGACCCTCTACCCATTTCCCAAAAGGTCCTCCAGCACCTGCAGGTTCAACGGCTGATCGGCCACCACCCGTCCCCCCGGGTCCCGGCCCCCGGGAACCTCTCTCAGTAATGCCAGGGAAACCGCGTGAAGTCCTGCTCCCGCTTCTCGACGAAGGCGTCGCGCCCCTCCTGCGCCTCCTCGGTCCCGTACGCCAGCCGGGTGGCCTCGCCTGCGAAGAGTTGCTGCCCCACCAGGCCGTCATCCACGAGGTTGAAGCCGTACTTGAGCATCCGCATGGCGGTGGGGCTCTTCGCGTTGATCGTGCGTGCCCACTCGAGGGCCGTGGACTCGAGTTCCGCGTGCGGGACGGAGGCGTTCACCATCCCCATCGCAAGGGCCTCGTCCGCGGTGTAGTCGAAGCCGAGGAAGAAGATCTCCCGGGCCCGCTTCTGCCCCACCATCCGCGCCAGATAGGCCGAGCCGTAGCCGCTGTCGAAGCTTGCGACGTCGGGATCGGTCTGCTTGAAGCGGGCGTGTTCCCGGCTCGCCAGGGTGAGGTCGCAGACGACGTGGAGGGAGTGCCCGCCCCCCACGGCCCACCCCGGCACCACGGCGATCACGACCTTGGGCATGAAGCGAATCAGACGCTGCACCTCCAGGATGTGCAGCCGACCCAGCCGGGCAGGGTCGATCTCCCCCTCCTCCCCCTCGTACTGATAGCCGTCCTTCCCGCGGATGCGCTGATCGCCGCCGGAGGAGAACGCCCATCCGCCGTCCTTCGGCGACGGGCCGTTCCCGGTCAGAAGGACGCAACCCACCCGGGACGAGGTCCGGGCATGCTCCAGCGTCCGGTAGAGCTCGTCCACCGTGCGGGGACGGAAGGCGTTCCGGCACTCGGGGCGGTGGAGCGCGATGCGGACCGTCCGCCCATCCGTCGAACGGTGGTAGGTCACGTCCGTGAGGCCGTCGAAACCGGGGATATCGGTCCACTGGGAAGGGTCGAAAATCTCGGAGACCATGGGTTCGGGGGTTCGGGTCGGGATGACGGCCGACGAGATGCCGGCTCAGGCAGGCGCCGTGTGCCCTTCAAGAATGGCGTTGGGAGCCGGGCAGGTACAGCGGGGGTGAAGAACCCCCTTCCGGGGTCTGGGACTGGATGGGGTCCCTGACGGACACGGTGAGGTACCCCAGACGCAACGCCTCGACGTACCGGATGCGTCCGTTGCACCGCCGGAAGCCCGTGGCTACCCTTGCGCTTCGGCGGTGGCGGTCCAGGCGGCGCCCTGGGCCCATCCAGCGCAGCGGGGCGGGGGGCACAGGTGCCTGCCGGCTCTGGCTCCGATCCAGTGATGGCCAAGCGGCTCCGATGACGCCCTCAGCACCCCATCTCCCACCGGTGAACTGTCCCGGTCGCCGGCAACGGGATCGGCAGCTCCCCCCTGGGCAGCCCCGGGCGGGGCGGATGGCCAGACCCTCTCCCCCCGGGATGGCCCTCCTCGCGCTGTTCGCGCTCGCGTGCGGCGGAAGCACACCCGCGGACGTCGATCCCGACCCGCCGGCGCAGGACGTGGTGCTCTGGATCGGTGCCCACCCCGACGACGAGGTGTTGGTCGCGCCCATCCTCGGCGCCGGGTGCGTCGACGGAAACCAGTCCTGCGCCCTGCTCGTTCTCACCCGGGGTGAGGCAGGGAACTGCAAGCGCCCCGCCGTTTGCGGGGGCGCAGATCTCGGGAGTGTGCGAGCGAGGGAACTCAACGCATCGGCAGCGCTCTTCGGTGCCGGTGTGGAGGCCTGGGACCTCGGAGACGGGACGGGCCGGGACGCGCGCTCCGTGATCGACGCATGGTCGCTGCGAAGTGGAGGGACCGAGGTGCTGAGGGAGCGCATGGTCGACGCCATGCGGCGCTGGTCCCCCTCCGTCGTATACACCTTTGATCCGCGGCACGGCTCGACGTGTCACCCGGACCACATCGCCACCGCGGCACTGGTGCTGGTCGCCGCCGCGGATCTCGGCCAGGCCGCCCCGGAAGTGCGGCTGGTGGCCTCGACCTTCGACTTCAGATTCGCACCGTCGAGGATCGGTTACCGGCCGGTCGTCAACGACCCCGCCGTGGTTCGGGTCGACGCCACGGCCGAGCTCGCGAGCCTGGGTGGCGAGGCGTGGGGTTACGTGGTGCGCGTGCTTGAGGCCCACGCGTCGCAGTTCACCGACGACGAGGTTGCCGGCTTTCGCGGCGCCACCGCCGATCAGCGCGGGGTCTACTGGCTGAGCGCGACCGCCGCGGTGGAGGACGACCCACGCTACCAGGGGCTCTGCGCGCCATAGCCGGGACCAGCGCACCCCGCCCCCCACCTCCCCGGCGGCCCCGCTCCAACGTCGAGGTGGCGGCGGCCCTGCGTGGATGGGGAGTGGTGGCACCGCAAGAGTGAGTGATCGGGCGAGGGTCTATACCGCCACCGCCACGGCGTCCATCTCGATGAGCTGACGAGTGTCGTGTAGCCTCGAGATCTCGACACAGGTCGAGGCGGGCCAGGGCTCGGACCAGAACTCCCGCCAGACGGCTTCGATGGCCGGCCAGTCCTCCATGTCCCGCACGTAGGTGCGGATCTGGACCACGTCGTCCAGATCCGCACCCGCGGCTTCCAGCACGCCCCGCATCCGCTCGAGCACCTGGCGCGCCTGCCCCGCGACGTCACCCACAGCGACGACTTCGCCCCGTTCGTTCCTCGAGGTCAGCCCCGAGACAAAGAGCATCCGACCCGACGCCGGAGCTTCGATCACCTGGCTGAAGCCGGGAATGGGAACCTGGTAATC
>CAYQVI010000335.1:0-3483 GCA_964420725.1 uncultured Gemmatimonadaceae bacterium
GTGCTCTTGATCCCGAACTCCTCCCCGATCTCCCGGATGGAGGGCTGGTACGTGTGCCGCCTGAGATAGGCGACCAGGTACTCCAGGATCCTACGCTCTGTATCGGTAAGGGCCGCGGGCATCCAGGACTCCCTGTGCGTCGACCACTCCCCGAAGGGGTGACCGATCGCTCGTGAAACGTCGCACATCGAGGCAGAGACGGGAGTGACTTCAAGGGTTTCCGGAATGCTCTTCCGGAAACATTTGACGTCGATATCGTATCCCGGCAGCCAACGGAACGTCAAGCCGAGGAAGGATCCGGGTTCTCCCAGAGCCACTCCTCCGCCGCCTCAAGCCGGGCCAGCACCCGTTCACGGCCCAGCGCCACCAGTACCTCGAAGATCCCCGGGCTCACCCCCTGCCCGGTCACCGCCAGGCGGAGGGGGTGGATCACCTTGCCCGCTCCCGTCCCGCGAGCAGCGGCGAAGCCCCGGATCCCCTCCTCCAGCGCCCCCTCGGTCCACTGGCAGGTGGTCAACTCCCCCCGGAGCCCCTGCAGG
This sequence comes from uncultured Gemmatimonadaceae bacterium, assembly GCA_964420725.1. Classification (GTDB taxonomy): domain Bacteria; phylum Gemmatimonadota; class Gemmatimonadetes; order Longimicrobiales; family Gaopeijiaceae; genus CAYQVI01. Next base: position 540 of record CAYQVI010000335.1, read on the forward strand.
AGTTCCCTGCTGCCGGCCCGGTCACTCCAGTGCTTCCGGACGGCCTCCGGGTCCAGTGCGGGTGGGTGGGTCCGATAGGCCACCACCTGTCGGGCAAGGTCGTCCAGCGTCCTGGCCCGCACCTTCAGCAACTCCACCAGGGCCAGCAACTCCCCTTCCCCGGCCTCCCCGGCTCCATCGGCACCGGAGGGCCCTTCCCCGGCAAGCAGATCCCGGATCGTGTCGACCAGAAGAGCCCCCGGAATCCGGGAGATCTGCTGGCCGTTGAGCCATTCCAGCTTCTTCACATCGAAGACCGAGCTCTTCTTCAGCACCCGATCGAGCGAGAAGTGTGCCACGAGTTGCTCCCGGGTCATGACCTCCTGGTCTTCCCCGGGGGACCACCCCAGAAGGGCCAGGAAGTTGACCATGGCGTCCGGAAGGATCCCCATGTGGCGATAATCTCCCACCGCCGTGGCTCCGTGCCGCTTGGAGAGGCGCTTCCCGTCGGGCCCCAGGATCATGGGGACGTGACCGAAGCGGGGCTCCGGGAGCCCGAGGGCCCGGTACAGGAGGAGCTGCCGGGGGGTATTGGAGAGATGGTCGTCTCCCCGGATGACATGGGTGATCTGCATGTGGGCGTCATCCGAGACCACCGCCAGATTGTAGATCGGGGTGCCGTCTCCCCTCAGGATGACCAGGTCGTCCAGGTCCTCGTTCTCGAAGGACATGGGGCCGTGCACCAGATCGTCCCACCGGGTCTGCCCCGGCGGCACCCGGAGCCGGATGGCAAAGGGCTCCCCCGCCGCCGCCCTGGACTCCGCCTCTCCCGGGGCCAGGGCATCGGCCCGGGCCCGGGCCAGGGCGCTGGGGTGGCCGATCCCCCTCCGGGCCGCCTCCTCCTTGAGCTCCGCCGGGTCCGAGAAGTCCCGGTACGCCTTCCCCTCCGCCAGGAGACGGAGGGCGTCGGCCCGATGCCGCTCCACCCCTTCCGACTGGAAGACCGGCCCCTCATCCCAGTCCAGTCCCAACCACGACATCCCCTCCAGGATGGCGGCGGTGTGGGCCTCGCTGGAACGCTCCCGGTCGGTGTCCTCGATGCGGAGGATGAACACCCCCCCCTCCCTCCGGGCGAAGAGCCAGTTGAAGAGGGCTGTGCGGGCTCCTCCCACATGGAGGTAGCCGGTGGGGGAGGGGGCGAATCGGACTCGGACGGTCATCGGCTGGGGAGGGGATAGGGGGAATACGATGCAATCCGGGGGGAGGGACGCCCGCCCCCGGTTCAGTCCACGGGGGCGGCCAGCGCCTCTTCCAGGAGGGACCGGACCAGCGCCGGATCCGCGGTGCCCCGGGTGGCCCGCATGACGTCGCCCATGAAGAGCCCCAGGAGGTTCGTTCGCCCCTCCCGGTACTCGGCCACCTTGTCGGCCCGGCGCTCCAGCACCTCCTGGATCACGGGAGCCAACGCTGCGGGATCCGCCACGGCGGAGAGGCCTCGCCGGGCCACGATGGCATCCGGGTCGCCCCCGGACGCCACCAGTTCCGCCAGGACCTCACGGCCGGCGGCCCGGGTGACCGCGCCTTCCGCCACCAGCGCCGCCAACCGTCCCAGCGCCGCGCCCCCGAAGGAAAGGGTGGCGGGTGCAGTGTCGCCAAGGGCGGCCCGGAGTTCGTTGGTCACCCAGGAGGCTACCGCGGCGGGATCCCCGTGCACCGCGAGCGCCGCCTCGAAGAGGTCGCCGGTGGCCCGATCTCCACTGAGGAGGTCGGCATCCTCCAGCGACACCCCCGGATGGTCCCTGTAACGGGCGAAGCGCTGGGCCAGGAGGGGATCCTCCCGTCGGGCGGCCTCCCGGGCCGGGGAGATGCGGTCCTCCGGCGTCTGGCCGGAGGTCTGCACCGGAGCCGTCGCCTCCACCGGCCGGTGCGTGGCGGGCTCCGCGGGTCGGCGGGAGGCCAGTTCCACGATCCGGTTGAAGACCGGGCGGCCCGGGGCGTCGTCGGGATCCCGGGCGAAGAAGCCCAGCCTCTCGAACTGCACCCGGGGTGCCGCTGCTGCATCGGCCTGCCCGGGCTCCATCAGGGCTGGCTCCACCACCGCCCCCTCCATCACCCGTAGCGACTCCGGGGCCAGGTGGTGCATGAAGTCGGCTCCCTCGGGGACGTCGTCGGGATCGGGGACGGTGAAGAGGTGCTCGTAGAGCCGCACCTCCGCCGGCACCCCCCGGAGGGCCGAGACCCAGTGGATGGTCCCCGAGCTCTTCCACCCCTCCCCCTTCCCCGTGAGGCTCTCCCGGTCCACGGTGCAGCGGAGCTGGGCGATCCCCTCCCCGTCCTCCCCACGGACCACCTCGTCGCAGCGGATCAGGTACCCGTGGCGGAGCCGCACCACCCCCCCGGGCGAGAGCCGCTTCCACCCCTTCGGCGGATCCTCCGAGAAGTCCTCCCGCTCGATGAGGGTCTCCCGGGTCAGCGGTACCGGTCGGGTCCCCCGCTCCGGTCCATCGTCCGGGAAGAGGGGGGCGTCCAGCAACTCCTCCCACTCCTCCGGGACATTGGTCAGCACCACCGGAAGGGGGTCCAGGACGGCCATGAGACGGGGGGCGGTCTCGTTCATCACCTCCCGGATGGCGAACTCCACCAGACCGTACTCCACCCGTGCGTCGGCCCGGGAGATCCCCACCAGCTCCGCCAGCCGCCGGATGGCGGCCGGAGGGACTCCCCTGCGCCGGAACCCCGCCAGGGTGGGCATCCGGGGGTCGTCCCACCCGCTCACATGCCCCTCCTTCACCAGGCGGATCAGCTTCCGCTTGGAGAGGACCGTGTAGTCCAGCTTCAGGCGGGCGAACTCCGTCTGGTGGGGGCGGGGCTCCCGGAACCCGGCGTTCTCCAGGATCCAGTCGTACAGCTCCCGATTGTTCTCGAACTCCAGGGTGCAGAGGGAGTGGGTCACCCCCTCGAAGGC
>CAYQVI010000336.1:0-3470 GCA_964420725.1 uncultured Gemmatimonadaceae bacterium
GAAGTCTGGCACCTCGACCGGGGCGCCTCCATGGATGGATGGGCCCACTCGGCAAGCTACGGGAGGTACTGCGGGGTGGGAAGGAGAGTGCCTGTAGGACCCGCCCTCCCGGAGCGTGGTCGGTCTGGATGGGTGTTGCAGTGTGAGACTGGCACTCGTCCCTCAGGACTTGCCCTTCCCGCGATGGGCCCACCACGCCTCTACCGCCTGCTGATGCGTGGCCGCCGGATTCGCTGCATGGAATTCACGCATATGCCTGTTGTACTCGAACTGCTGTGCTATCTGTCCGGAGGGACTCTTCCTGGATGACTCGTAGCATTCGGACGCATCCGCAAGGGTTCTGCCTTCCCCCTGAGCGATGAACTCGCGCAACGCGGCATTGAACCGGAAGCTTCGCCCGTGTACCACAGTGAAGTATGCCCGAAGGGGCTGCGAGCAGGTCCAGCCCGCACCAATGACCGTCGACGGCGTGAATTCGACGGGCATCGCTGCTCGACTCGGTCGTCTGGTCCGATCCTGCTCAGGAACGCCCCCGGAAAGGACCGTTGCGATCCGTTGCTGCAGCTCCAGCTTGTTCCCGGAAGACGCGACTCCCAGTTCACGGCAGAACGCTTGCAGTTCTTCCTTCAGCCAGTACCAGAGCGAAAACTCCACTGCCGTCAGGTTTCGCGTAAGGCGCGGACGCTGCATCGTAGATCCCCCGCATGAATGGACGGATGCCTCACGAGCGGTGTTCCCCCGGGCATGAGCCCGCCTGATCCGGCAGGACCGCCTGGCAGGCCGGCTCCCCGCTACAACCGCTCCGCCAGCCCCACCAACGCCGCCCCCTGCCTCTTCAGCCGCACCCCCAGGAAGAGGAGCACGGCAGCCAGGACATGCACCGCCACACCCGCCGGCACCGCCCACCCGTAGACGAACACCCCCAGCACCGCCAGGAGCACAGCGGCCACGATCAGCCCCACGCTCCACATCTGCACCATCCGGCGTACCTCCCGGGGGTCGCGGCCGGAGAGCGCTTCCACGGCCTGCTTCTGCGCCCACGTGGCGTCCTTCGGGAGCTGGGCCTTCGCCCTCTGCCTCTTCAGGTGGGCCGGCTCCTTGCCGGGCCGGAATCCCTTCGCTGCGGGCCGCGGCCCGCCCTGCTTCTTTGCTGCCATCGGATCTTCACTTCCCTGGGAATGGAGTGGGTCTGGGCTCCTCCATCACACTACGACGAATCTCCCCCGGGAGGAACGGTCACCCTCTTGCCCCGCCGCTCCCATTTTGCTAACCATGTTGAATGAACACGTTCAGCGACAGCCTCCCCCTCTCCCGGAAGGACCGGAAGGCCAGGACGCACCATGCCGTCCTGGACGCCGCCCGGACCGCCTTCGAGGAGGCGGGCTACGACGGTGCCAGCCTGCGGGACATCGCCGCCGCGGCAGGGGTCAGCCCGGGGACCGTGCTGCACCACTTCGGAAGCAAGCAGGAGCTCCTCTACGCCACCCTCTTCTCGGCGCTGGAAGAGGCGCTGGAGGCGGCGGTGGCGGGGGTCGGGCCCCCTCCGCTGGAGGACCAGCTGGACCGCCTGGCCCGGGCCGTGTTCCTCCACTACCAGGAGCGGCCCCGGCTCTCCCGGGTGCTGCTGAAGGAGTCGCTCTTCGCCGAGGCGCCCTGGGCGGAGCGGTTCCGGGGGCAGACCGCCGGAGTGCACGCCGCCCTGGTCCGGCTGGGAGAGGAGGCGGTGGCCCGGGGGGAGCTGTCCCCCGCCGTCGACCTCCAGCTCCTGGGGATGGCCTGGCTCTCCTTCTTCTACTTCGCGCTCCTGGCCTGGGCCCAGGGGGCGCAGCCGGACCCCGCCCGCCTGGTCCGGGCCCAGTTCGCCCAGCACATCCACGGCCTGGAGCCTTTCCCATGACCTCCACCTTCAAGAGCGAAGAAGGGCGACTGCGGCTGGAAGCCCGGGCCCAGCGGCTCCGGGAGGGGCTCGCCCACCCCACCGAAAGCCTGCAGTTGACCACCTCCTGGGGACGCACCCATGTCCTCACCGCCGGGCCGCCGGATGCACCCCCCGCCGTCCTCCTCCACGGAGCGCTGGCCAACTCTGCGCTGCTGCTGCGGGAGTTGGAGGGGCTCGTCCCCCGATTCCGCGTCCATGCCGTGGATGTGGTGGGGCAGTCGCCCCTGAGCGCCGATGCCCGGCCCTCCGTGACCAACAACGACTACGGCCGGTGGCTGGAGGAGGTGCTGGACGGGCTGGGACTCGCCTCGGCGCACGTGGTGGCCGTGAGCTGGGGGGGCTTCGTGGCGATCCGTCTGGCGGCCCATGCCCCGGAGCGCATCCGGACCCTGGCGCTCCTGGTCCCCGCCGGAGTGGTGGGAAGCCCGCTCTCCAGCCACATCCGGATGGGGTGGCCCATGACCCGCTACCTCCTGGCTCCCACACCCGCCACCCTCGACGCCCTGATGGCGCGGCTCCTCACCACCCCCGAGGAGGAGTGGACCGGCTACCTGGCCGACGCCTTCCTGACCTTCAACCTCCGCACCATGCGGGTCCCGGCGCTGGCCCGGACCCGGGAGCTGGCCGGCTTCCAGGCGCCGACCTTCGTGCTGGGAGCCGACCAGGACCTGAGCTTCCCCGGGGAGGCCCTGATCCGCCGGGCCCGGGAGCTCTTCCCCAACCTCGTGGACACGGAGCTCCTCCGGGGCTCCCGGCACTCCCCTCCCACCACGCCGGAGTTCCGGGAGTGGCTGGCGGAGCGCCTCACGCGGTTCATCCTGGAATGGGAAGCCACCGGGGCGGGGTCCTCGTCGCCGACGGTTTGAGCGGACGGCTGGAGGCGTCTTCCCGCTGGCCCTAGCTTATCCGGAGCTCCCCTCCTGCTCCGACCCCAGGGACCAACCCGTGCCAGAAACCGTGGACGTGATCGTGGTGGGGGCCGGGGCAGCCGGCCTGGCCGCCGCCCGGGCGCTGGTGGCGGGGGGGCTGGAGGTCCGGGTCCTGGAAGCCCGGGAGAGGGTCGGAGGACGACTCCTGTCGGCTCCGGCGGGGGCGGCGGGGACGGCGGGGACGGGGGAGACGGAGGAGACCGGGGGCATCGACCTGGGCGCCACCTGGTTCTGGGCGAACGAGCCCAGGGTGCAGGCGTTGATCCATGAGCTGGGGCTGGAGGTCCACCCGCAGCACATCGCCGGTGACGCGCTCTATCAGGACCCCAGGGGCGTGCACCGGCTGGAGGGCAACCCCATCGAGGGTCCTGCCGGGCGCCTCACCGCCGGGATGCAGGCGCTGGCCGCCGCCATGGCAGGGACACTCCCCCCCGGCACGGTCCTCCTGGGGCATCCCGTGTCCGGCATCCAGGTGCTGGAGGACGGAGTCGAGGTGGAAGCCCGGGAGCGGACATTCCGAGCCCGCAGCCTCGTGCTGGCCATTCCCCCGGCGCTGGCCACCGCCCGGATCCGCTTCCAGCCGCCCCTCCCGGAGGCCACGG
>CAYQVI010000337.1:0-3468 GCA_964420725.1 uncultured Gemmatimonadaceae bacterium
CCGAGCCTGCACGCCAACTACCGGGTCTCGGACCGCCTCATCGTCCGGGGGGCGGCGACGGTGGCCATGGCCCGCCCCAACTTCTCCGACCTCTCGGCTCGGCGCACCGAATCGTCCAGCTCCATCAGCTCGGGGAATCCTGAACTGGAACCCCTGTCCGCCCTCAACCTCGATCTGTCGGTGGAGCGCTACCTGGGGTCGCTGGGGCTGGCGTCGGCCGGGGTCTTCCATAAGCGGATCGAGAACTTCATCTACCGGGGGCGGGCCACCTCCACCAGCGTGGATCCGGATACGGGGCTCCCCATCACCCGCCCGGAGAATGGCGATGTGGCCACCATCACCGGGCTGGAACTGGCCTACCAGCAGCAGTTGCGGATGCTCCCCTCCCCCTTCGACGGCCTTGGCTTCCTGGCCAACGTCACCTTCCTGCGGGGGGAGTCGAAGCTGAAGCCCAACAGCAGGGCGGCGGGTTTCCGGGTGGATCCCGACGAGACCTTCACTCTGTACGATCAGCCGGACTACCTGGGAAACGTGGCCGTTTCGTACGAGAAGTATGACGCTTCGGTGCGCCTGGCCTACGTCTTCCGGAGCGGCTATCTGGAGCGGATCGATGGTGAGTCCGCCGCCTATGACAAATACCTCCTCCCCAACAACCAGCTGGATCTCACGGCGAGCTACCGCTTCAGCGATCGGCTCCGGGTCTTCCTGGAGACCACGAACCTCACTGGCGCCTACACCTACGACAGCACCATGGGCCCGGAGCGGGGCGTGCAGAAGAACCTGATCCAGAACTCCTGGATCGCCACCTTCGGCCTGGGGTGGCAGCTTTGAGTTCGCAGCCGGCCGGCCCACCGGGCGGACCGGCTTCCCCGGACGGGGGGGTCCTTCCCCGGCGGCGGTTCCTGCAGGTGGGTGCGGCAGGTGCGGCGGCGGCCTTGCTGGCGGGCGACGTGCCCCGGGCCGTTGCGGCGTCCCCGTCGACGCCCCGGCGGGTGGCGCAGGCCCGCAACGTGATCCTCTGCATCGCCGATGGGGTGAGCAGCCCCCACTACGGTCTGGCCCGGGCCTTCAAGGGAGCCCCCCTCACCTTCGAGGCGTGGGCGTGTGGGCAGGTGTCCACGGAGTCGGCCGACGCGTTCATCACCGACAGTGCGGCTGCGGGGAGTGCCCTGGCCACCGGGCACCGCACGGGCAATGGACGCGTGAGCGTGGACGACGGGGGACGGCCCCGGCGCACCATCCTGGAGGCCGCCCGGGACGGGGGCCGGGCCACGGGGCTGGTGGTCACCGGCGGCCTGACCACGGCCACCGCTGCGGTCTTCGCCGCGCACCACCCGGACCGGGGCGCCTCCCTGCCCCTGGCGCGACAGATGGTGCAGGCGGGGCTGACGGTGATGCTCTCCGGTGGCCAGGAGCTACTGGCGGAACCGCTGGAGGATGGGGGGAGCACCACCATGGGCGGGTTCCTCCGGGACAGGGGCTACGCGCTCCCCACCACCGCCGCCGAACTGGCGGCCACCGCCCCGGGTCCGGTGTTCGGGCAGTTTGCGGAGGGGTCCTTTCATCCGGTCATCGACCGGGCGGCGATGGCCCCCACCCAGCCCATGCTCCCCGCACTGGCCCGGCACGCGCTCCGAACCCTTGCCCTGGAGCCGGAAGGATTCTTCCTGATGGTGGAGGGGACCCAGACCGACTGGGCCGGGCACCAGAACGACCCGGCCATGCTCGTCCACGAGATGCTGGAGTTCGACGGGGCGGTGGCGGAGGTGCAGGCCTTCGCTGCCGGCCGGGACGACACGCTGGTCATCGTGCTCTCCGACCACGGGACAGGGGGGCTGGCCATGGGCAATGCCCGCTCACAGGCCGCCGCCGGCACGGGGCTTCCCCATGACAGTCTGGTGGCACCTCTTCGGGATGTGCACACCAGCACCGTGGCCATGTGGGAGACCCACGGAATCGCAGAGTCCCCTGACGTGGCGACGATCCGTCGGGTGGTGGAGGAACACCTCCGGGTGAGCCTGAGCGTGGCCCAGGCAGAGGAGATCCTCGTGGCCTCACGCAACCCCCATCGGGACAACGACTGCGACGGGATCGGCCGGGTGTTCTGCCGGGACTTCACCTACCTGGACTGGACCACCCACGAACACACGGCAGACGATGTTCCCCTCTTCGCCTGGGGTCCGGGTGCACCGTCCGGAACCCTGCACCTGGCCGATGTGGGGCGGGCGATGGCGGATGCCATGGGTCTGTTGATGGATTAGCAGGAGGGGAAAGGGGCGAGAGTATCGATGGCCCTCGGGACCGTTCTGGTTCCGGGGGCCTTCTCGCGTCCCTGGGCCACTCCCGCTCGCTGCCGTCGCCGCTGGGAGCAGCCTTTCAGCCCCTTTGCGGATCGGGGTGAAACGAAGCGTTCCACTGGGGTCGACGAGGCCGGATAGGCCAAAATGGCCCAGTATTCGATCCTGTCTAACCCGTGGATAGAGAGCATTTTAGAGAGATGTGATCACTATTTTGGGACAGCTTTACTCTCTTGAATTGAGCAAGTCCATCAATCACACGAATCGATTTGGTGCGACTCGATTGTGCTTGCGCCATCCGAAACGCCAATCCCATGATGGCCGTCAGGCGCATCTGCGCCGTTCTATGCTCGTGTCCAGTCCCTGGAGGTGAACGTGAACACAACGTGGTTTGCCGGAACACTCGTGGCCCTGACGACGCTGGGCGCGCCGTCGGGCGGAACAGTGCCCGAGGATGGGATGCATCGCTTCCCCGTCACCATCGACGCGGGCGTGGCTGTCATCCCGTCCACCCTGGACCAGCAGGCACAGGGAATCATCACAGTGGTGGTGACGAGCCAGCGCAACCTCCAGCCCCTGGGTGGGACGCAGGTCTCGGTGGCGGGGACGGGTATCGGCGGGCTGGCGGATGCCAACGGTCGCATCATGCTCCGGGACGTCCCGGCCGGGACCCAGAGCATCCAGATCCAGCGAATCGGCTACCGGACCGTGGTGCAGGAGGTCACGGTGGTGTCGGGTCAGACCCTCGCGCTGACCATCGCCATGGTGGAAGAGGCACTGTCGCTGGACGAGGTGGTGGTCACGGGGACCGCAGGGGGAACCCAGCGGCGGGCCATCGGGAACGTCGTGGACCGGATTTCCACCGCAGATGTGAACCTGGTGGCGCCGGTGACCAGCGTTTCCCAGCTCCTGGGTGGACGGAGCGCCGGGGTGACGATGCTGGCCGGAGCGGGACAGGTGGGGTCCGGACAGCGGATCCGGATCCGGGGCACCGGGAGCATCGGACTGAACAACGACCCCATCGTCTACATCGACGGGGTGCGGATGGACAGCCGCCCCGACCGGGGCTTCGGGCAGCGAGGGGGGGCCAGCGTAAGCCGCCTCAACGACCTCGACCCTGAATCCATCGAGTCCATCGAGATCATCAAGGGCCCGGCTGCAGCCACCCTGT
>CAYQVI010000338.1:0-3449 GCA_964420725.1 uncultured Gemmatimonadaceae bacterium
GGCTCTCCCAGGACCAGCGGGACCGGGTCATGAAGGCCTTCCGGGCGGGGAACACCGACATCCTGGTGGCCACCGACGTGGCGGCCCGGGGGCTGGACATCGCCCACGTGAGCCATGTGGTGAACTTCGATGTCCCCTCCGCGGCCGAGAGCTACGTGCACCGCATCGGGCGCACCGGCCGGGCGGGGCGGGAAGGGGTGGCCATCACCCTGGTGGAACCCCGTGAGCACCGGCTCCTCCGGGGGATCGAGGCCCAGACCCGCCAGCGGATCCAGATCGCCACCGTGCCCACCGTGGCCGACCTCCGGGCCAGTCGGCTGGAGACCCTCCGGGCCACCCTCCGGGAGCGGCTTCTGGAGGGGGAGCTCGACTCGGTCCGGGTGGTGGTGGAGACGCTGGGGCGGGAGTTCGACGTCATGGATGTGGCCGCCGCAGCCCTGCAGCTCCTGATGGAGAAGGACGGGGCCGAGAGCGACCATGTGGAGATCCCCGAGGTCCGGCCGCCCCAGCCCCGCCCCGGGGGGGGACGGACCAGCCCCGGCGAGCGGGGGAACGCCCCGGCCCGGATCTATGTCGGAGCTGGGCGGAAGGCCAAGATGCGCCCCGGCGACCTGGTGGGGGCCATCGTGAACGAGGCGGGGGTGGCGGCCTCGGCCATCGGGGGGATCCAGATCACCGACAACTTCTCCCTGGTGGAGATCCCGGAGAGCCTGGCGGAGGGGGTCGTGGAGGCGCTCCGGGCGTCCACCATCAAGGGGCGGAAGGTGACGGTCCGTCTGGACAAGGACGCCGGGAAGCGGGGAGGCGACAGGCGGTGACTCCGGGGGGCGCCGGCGATCCCGGGGCTCTTTCGCAGGGCCTGGTGGAGGCATTGCGCTCCGCTCGCCGGGTGGTGGCCTTCACCGGTGCCGGGATCTCGAAGGAGAGTGGACTCTCCACCTTCCGGGAGGCGCAGACGGGGCTCTGGGCCCGGTTCCGCCCGGAGGATCTGGCCACCCCCCAGGCCTTCGCCCGGGATCCGGAGCTGGTGTGGAACTGGTACGCATGGCGCCGGGAGGGGGTGGCGGCGGCAGAGCCCAATGCCGCCCATCTGGCGCTGGCCCGGCTCCAGCAGGGGCTGGCCGGGGCGGGACGATCCTTCACCCTGGTGACCCAGAATGTGGACGGGCTCCACCGTCGGGGGGGGAGCACCGACCTGGTGGAGCTCCACGGCAACATCCTCCGCACCATCTGCTCCCGGGACCGCACCCCCGTGGATGCCTGGGACACCGCGGCCGGTGGGGTCCCCCCCTGCCCCCGTTGCGGCGCCCCTCTCCGTCCCGACGTGGTCTGGTTCGGGGAGATGCTGCCCGAGGGGGCCATGGAGCGGGCCGCCGAGGCCGCCGCCACCTGCGACCTGATGCTGGTGGTGGGGACCTCCGGCCGGGTCTACCCCGCCGCCAGCATGGTCCCGGTGGCGCTGCAGGCGGGGGCAACGGTGGTGGTGGTGGATCCGGGGCCCTCCGGGTGGAGCAACCCCGGGGTGCATCACCTGCAGGGGGAGGCCGGAAGGATCGTCCCTTTGGTGGTGGACCACATCCTGGGCCACCCTCGCGCCGGGGAGCCGCCCCCGGTATCCTGACGCATGATCCCCCAGGACAACACACCGATGGGCTCTCCAGCCGCCGGAGGGGGGGCTCCGATCCCCGGGAGCCGGCCGGACTGCAGCCACCCCTCGCGCCGACGGCGTCCGGCCCCATCGGGTCGGGTGCCAGGGCGCCCCCTCCTGGTCCTGGCCCTCGTCCTCGGCATCTCCGGCTGCGAGGACCCCACCGGGGCTCCCCGGAGCTGGGAGTGCATCGCCCCGGCGGCAGCCGGCGGCGGGTGGGACCTCACCTGCCGGGCCACCTCCTCGGCGGCCCAGGAGTTGGGGCTCTCCCCGGGGACCATGCGGGTGACCAACCTCCCCGGAGCCGGAGGGGGGATCGCCTTCGCCCACGCCGTGGCCCAGCGGGACGGGGACGAGAGCGTGCTGGTGGCCGCCTCCCCCGCCACCACGCTCCGCCTGGCCCAGGGGCAGTTCGCCCACCTCACCGAGGAGGACGTCCGCTGGATCGCCGCCATCGGGGCGGATTACGGCGTGGTGGCAGTCTCTCCCGACGCCCCCTGGGACACCCTGGAGGAGCTGCTGGCGGAGTGGCGCCCTGATCCCACCCGCTTCGTGGTGGCGGGGGGAAGTGCCGTGGCGGGGCTGGACCACATGAAGATGCTGGTGCTGGGGGACGCCGCCGGGGTGGACCCGCTGCGGATCCGCTACGTCCCCTTCGACGGGGGGGGTGAGGCCCTCACCGCACTCCTGGGGGGCTTCGTCCAGCTCCTCTCCACGGATGCATCGCAGGTGATCCCCCACCTGGAGGCGGGGACCCTCAAGGTCCTGGCGGTGCTGGCGCCCCAGCGGGCGGGGGGCGTGCTGGCGGGGATCCCCACCGCCCACGAAGCGGGGTACGACGTGGAGTGGATCACCTGGCGGGGCTTCTATGCCCCCCGGGGGATCTCCGAGGAGGCCTACCAGCGCTGGGTGGCGGTCCTCACCGAGGTGGAGCAGTCGGAGGCGTGGGGGCGGGTGCGGCAGGCCAGCGGACTGGATCCCCTCTTCGTGGCGGGGGCCGAGTTCGAGGCCTTCGTACGGGACCAGGTCACCGAGTACCGGGAGATGTCCCGGGAGATCGGGTTGATCCAGTGACGGAGCCCTCCGTCGGGGCGGGGGGGGCGCCCTCCATCGACCTTCCGGACGCCGGATTCCTCCCGGAGCCGGATGCGGGACCTGAGGGGAGCCCCCGGTCCCCGATGCTCCGCACGGACCGGGTGGCGGGGATCCTCCTCCTCCTGCTGGGTGCCATCGTGGCCCTGGAGGCCCGGACCTTCCGGGTGGCCTTCCTCACCGATCCCCTGGGCCCCCGGGCTCTCCCCCTCCTGGTGGCCGGACTCCTGGCCCTCTGCGGTCTGGTCCTGATCCGCCGCCCGGGCCCCGAGCCGGCGTGGCCCCGCTCCGCCGGCCTCCTCCGGGGAGCCGCCGGGGCCGCCGTCTTCCTCGTCTACAGCCTCCTGATGCAGCCCCTGGGATTCGGGGCCAGCACGGTGGCGGCGGTGGCGGGGCTGGGCCTCCTCTTCGGGGGTCCCCCCCGTCGGGTCCTGGTGGTGGGGGTGGTCACCACCGCCCTCCTCTGGCTCCTCTTCGTGCCGCTCCTGGGGATTCCCCTCCCCATCGGATGGCTCTTCACCGGCGGGAGGGGCTGAGTGGAGTCCTTCGGCCTCCTGGGGGACGGTTTCCTGGTGGCGCTCCGCCCCCTGAACCTCCTCCTGGTCTTCGGCGGGGTGCTGGTGGGGACCACCGTGGGGATGCTCCCCGGGATCGGCCCCATCAACGCCATCGCGGTCCTCCTCCCGGTGCTCTTCGCCACGGGGATCCC
>CAYQVI010000339.1:0-3437 GCA_964420725.1 uncultured Gemmatimonadaceae bacterium
AGCACCGGAACTCCATCCGGACCCTCTCCGGGGGCTTCAAGCTCCGGGTGCTCCTGGCGCAGGTCCTGGCCAGCAACCCCGACGTGCTGCTGCTGGACGAGCCCACCAACCACCTGGACATCCTCTCCATCCGCTGGCTGGAGACCTTCCTGGCGGACTTCCCCGGGCCGGTGGTGGTGATCTCCCACGACCACCGCTTCCTGGACAATGTGGCCACCCACATCCTGGACGTGGACTACCAGACGGTCACCCTCTACCACGGCAACTACTCGGACTTCCTGGAGTCCAAGGTGGAAGAGCGGGAGCGCCGGGAGAAGGGCATCGCCTCCCGGGAGAAGGAGATCGCCCAGCAGCAGAAGTTCGTGGACCGCTTCAAGGCGAAGGCCAGCAAGGCGCGGCAGGCGCAGAGCAAGGCCCGGATGATCGAGAAGATGGCGGATTCCATGGAGGAGCTGGCCCCCAGCTCCCGCCGCTATCCCACCTTCCTCTTCCAGCAGCAGCGCCCCAGCGGGAAGGATGTCCTGACCCTCAAGGGGATCCGCAAGTCCTTCGGGGAGAAGGAGGTCCTCCACGGGGTTGACCTCCAGGTGGCCCGGGGGGACCGGCTGGCCATCATGGGACCCAACGGGATCGGGAAGTCCACCCTCCTGAAGATCGCCATGGGGGTGCTGGAGCCGGACGCCGGCACGGTGGAGTGGGGGTACGAAACCCACCCCGGGTACTTCGCCCAGGACCACAAGGACCAGTTCGACACCCACGCCGGCACCGCCGAGGAGTGGATCTGGAGCTTCTGCCCGGAGAAGGACCTGGGCTTCGTCCGGGGACGGATGGCCCTCATGCTCTTCTCCGGAGACGACCCCAAGAAGCGCCTCACCACCCTCTCCGGAGGGGAGGCCGCCCGGCTGGTCTTCAGCAAGCTCCTCATGCAGCGCCCCAATGTGCTGGTGCTGGACGAGCCCACGAACCACCTGGACCTGGAGTCCATCGAGGCGCTGGTGAACGGGCTGAAGACGTACGACGGCACCCTCATCCTGGTCTCCCACGACCGCTGGTTCGTGGGGCAGTTGGCCAACCGGGTGGTGGAGGTCCGGGCGGACACGATCCTGGACTACCGGGGGACCTACGAGGAGTACGTGCACTACTGCGGGGACGACCACCTGGATGCCGACCGGGTGATCCTCAAGGCGAAGGCGGAGTCGAAGGGGGGGAAGAAGGAGAAGGGGGGTTCCGGACGTGGAGCGACCCCCGCCGCGGGGAAGGGGGGCGGGAGCGCCCCCACCCCCTCCCTCAACGGGAGGGTCCCCACCCCCCCGGCCCGAACCCTCTCCAAGGGTGAACTGCAGCGGCTGGAGCGGCAGCGGGAGGAACTCCTGGGGCGGATCGCAGCCGCCGAGGAGCGGATCGCCGCCATCGAGAAGCGGTTCGCCGATCCTGCGTTCTACGACGCCACCCCCCCCGACGAGGTTCGAACCCTGGAAGGGGAACGGGTGGAGCTCCAGGATCGGGTGGGAAGGCTGATGGAGGAGTGGGAGGGGGTGGAGGAGGAGCTGGGGGCCGCGGCGAACTGAGCACCTCCCGGACCCCCGGGCCACCGACGCCAAGGAAGCCCGACGACCGTGTGGTCGTCGGGCTTCCTTGGCTCTCCAGAGGGATCGCTTCCGGCGTGGGCTCCTCGCCTCAGAAGGTGGTCCGCCCCTTCGGAAGGAGCCGGGCCGACCAGAGCCCCGTGTTGAAGTCGGTGAAGAGCACGTGCCCCTTCCAGGGCATGGCATTCATCACGAAAGAGGCGTTGGGGGTGTACCCGTTGGGGTCATAGGGCTTGTAGACGGCGATCTCCCGCCCCTGATCCGCCAGGTTCCCCAGCAGCTCGCCGGAGACGTCCACCAGACGGACGCCGCCTTCGTAGTAGGCCTGATAGAGGATGTCGTTCTCCACGATGATGTCATGGGAGCCGAAGTCCTCCAGGTGGTAGCGGGCCACCTTCCGGGGGTTCATCGGGTCGGTGAAGTCCACGATGTGGGTGTACCCCCCCGAGGTCTGGGGAACTCCGCCGGGGGTGTACATCTCATCCCGGTAGTCGGTCCCCTCCCACACCCGCCCTTCCCGGTTCATGAACTCGTCGCCGATGAACAGGTAGACGCGCCCCGTGGACTCCTGGAAGTAGGGGTAGATCTCGTGGCCGGAGTTGATCTCCACCACGTTGATGAGCTTCGGGTTCTCGATGGTCCCGCCGTAAGCCCCGTTCCCCACGTCCACGATGACCGTCCCCACGCCCCCCTGGGCGGAGTAGGCGATCCCGTCGTGGACCCAGAGGTCGTGGAGCCGGGCGTTGGGGTGACGGTACTCGCTGACGTACTTCGGGTTGTAGATGTCCCGGACGTCGATGATGACGTACTTCTGTCCACCGGACACCGCGAAGAGGTAGTCATCGGTGGCGAACATGTTGTGCACGCCGCCGGTGAGCTCCTCGCTGAAGCTGGAGGCCACCGTGGGGTGTGCGGGGTTGGCCAGGTCCAGGATCACCACCCCGTTCACCCGGTTGGAGGCCCCCTCCCGGGCCAGAACGCCGTAGCGCCCGTCGGGGGAGATGGTGACGTCGTTGATGGTCCGGGCGTCGATCTGGATGGAGTCGGTCCGGACGATGTTCCCCAGGTCGGTGATGTCGAACACCAGCGCCCAGCCGTCCCCCCCCCAGGTCCCCACCAGGGCATAGTCCCGGCCGTCCACGCCGGTCCAGGGCCAGAGGTCCGAGGTGTGGGTGGTGTTGATGTTCCCCCGTCCCGTCACCTCGATCTTCTGGATCACGTCCCGCTCCTCCACCGACACCACCTTCCGGGCCAGGGCGGTACCGGAGTGGGCCAGGAGGGTGAAACGCCCGGACGCATTGGCTGCGAAGCGCCCCCAGTCGATGATCCCCGCCCCGCCGGGGGCCTCGATGGTGTCCGCCGGGGTGTAGACGTAGCTCCAGGTGATGGGGGCGTCGGGGACCGGGGTCCCGTCCGCCGCCAGGGCGGTGGCGTTCAGGTGGATGACGTCACCCGTACGCAGTTCATCCTCGGGGATGTCGATCTCGATGGAGGCCACGGGATTGGCCTCCACCTGGTAGGACCGGCGGGCCTCCACCCCTTCCACACGGGCCACGATCTCCACGCGGCCGGGGCGGAGGGCGGTGACGTTTCCGAAGCGGTCCACGGACGCCACCGATGGATCCGAGGAAGACCAGAGGGTGGGCACCGAGGGCCGCTCGCTTCCATCGGCGTGGAAGGCGTGGGCCCGGTGGGCCAGCATCACGTCGGTGTAGAGCCGCCCCGGCTCGGCGGCGATCTCCACCCGGGCCAGCGCCGGCCAGGTGACGGACACCGGGATCTCCAGCGTCACCGCCGTGGCCCCGGGATCACTCCAGGTGGCCACGGCGGTGTAGTCGCCGGCCTCGAAGG
>CAYQVI010000340.1:0-3421 GCA_964420725.1 uncultured Gemmatimonadaceae bacterium
TCCCGTAGTTCCGGAGCAGGATCACCGACACCCGGGCTTCGGGGTCGAAGGCCAGGTGGGCGGTATAGCCCGACACCGAGCCCCCGTGGGAGACGATGCGGCGGCCGTCCTCGTCCACCCGCACGGTGAAGCCGATCCCATAGCCCCGGCGGGGGTCCTCCGGCGTCTGCACCCGGAGCATCTCCTCCCGGGCCGTCTCGGAGAGGATCCGGAGCCCCGGGGTTCCGCTCATGGCCCCGGCGAAGCGGCCCAGGTCCGCCACGGTGGCATAGACCCCGCCGTTGGGGACCTTGTAGCCCCGCCCGGCATGCTCGGCGGCGGGGACTCCCCCGTCGATGGATCCGTCCCGGCCATTCTGGTAGCCGGCGGCCAGCCGGGGGAGGAGCTCATCCCCCACCACGAAGGTGGAGCCCGTCATCCCCAGGGGGCGGAAGATCTCCTCCTCCACCATCTCCATGAATGGACGACCGGCAGCCCGCTCCAGCGCCAGCCCCAGGATGCCAAACCCGATGTTGGAGTAGAGGTACGCCTCCCCGGGAGGGTGGGCGAACCCCGTGGCGGGAATCGAGGCCAGCACCCTCTCCTCCCACTGATCGATGGGCCCGGAGGCGGCCCCCGGGAGCATCGGCTCCCGGATGAGGCCGGAGGTGTGGCTGGCCAGCCCCCGGAGGGTCACCGCCCCGGTCCCGGCCGGGGGATCCACCAGCCCCCGGATCTCCGGGAGGTAGCGCTCCACCGGGTCGTCCAGGGAGACCACCCCCTGGTCCACCAGCCGCATGAGGAGGACCGCCGTCACCGACTTGGAAATCGAGCCGGTGCGGGAGACGGCCGAGGTCCCCATGGGTGTCCGGCGATCCCGGTCGGCCCACCCGAACCCCCGGGCCCACACCAGGTCGCCGTCCACCGCCACCCCCACGGCGATCCCGCCCACGGCATCCGCTTCCACGTCCTGGGCCACCTGGGCGGCGAAGCGCTGGAGTGCATCGTCCCACCCCGCCGTCCCACCGACCTGGGCAACCGCACCCACCGGAATCGAGAGGAGAAGGACCAGGGCGAGGCAGGCCCCCCGAAGGCGGGGGGCCACGAGGCTCCGAACCACCCCCGGGTGGGAGCTTGCGGAGGTCGGGGAGAAGATCCGGGTGAGCACGGGAGGCCTCCATGTGGTTGGGGGGGATCGTGGACGCTGCGAAAGGAGAGTGCATGGATCGGCGGGCGGGGGTCAAGCAGAGTCGCTAGACAATTCTGGACACTCCCTGCCTTTGCTCCTACTCTACCCTTCGTGGTCGTCCCCACTGAATCCGCCAACCGGTCCGCCCGTGCCTGCATCCACGACTTGTCGACTCCTCGTCCTTCTCCTCCTGGTGGGCTCCATCTCCCCGCTGGCAGCCCAGTCCGGGTCCATCGGCCAGGTGAAGAACGTCTCGGGGACGGCGCTGGTGGAGCGAGGGGGCGAGTCGCTTCCAGTCACTCCAGGCTTTGTCCTTCTGGAATCGGACCTGTTGCGCACCGGGGGGGACGGCCGGATCGGGGTCACCCTTCGAGACGAGACCCGTCTCTCCATGGGGCCGAGAACCGAACTCCAGCTTTCCCGCTTCACCTACGCCCCGGGTGAGGAGCGCTTTGCCCTCACCCTCCGCCTGGTTCAGGGCACCCTCTCCTACATCTCGGGAAGGATCGCACGCCTCTCCCCGGGCTCCGTGCGCCTGGAGACCCCCACCTCGGTGGTAGCGGTGCGCGGGACGCACCTGGCGCTCCGGGTCGAGTGAATCCGTCCAGGATGCGGATCCGGGGGCTGTGTGTGACCGTGCTGGTTGGGCTGTGCACAGCGTGCGCCCACGCGGGGGAGCGGGTGGTCCTCCTCCCGGACCCGGACACCGGGGAGGTGGGGAGTGCAGTCGTGACAGGGGGGGACGGCTCCACCGTGGAGCTCACCCGGGCCCGGGAAGGGACCACCATCTCGGGCTCCGGGGTGCCCGGGGCCCCCGCAATCCTGGGGCTGGAGGAGATCGAGCGCCTCTTCGGGCCCGCCCTTTCCGCCCTCCCCCTTCCCGTGGCCACCTTCACCCTCTATTTCGAACTCGGGGGCACCGAACTCACCCCCGAGTCACTGGAGGCGCTGGAGGAGGTGGCGGCGGAGTTGCAGCGACGCCCCAACCCGGAGCTCACCGTCATTGGCCACACCGACCGAACCGGCGATCCGGACCAGAACCTGGCCCTGGGCCTCACCCGGGCATCCGCCGTGCGGGACCTCCTGCTGGCGGCCGGGGCGGCTCCGGAGCTGGTGGAGGTGCAATCGTTCGGGGAGACCGACCCCCTCATCCCCACCGGACCCGGGGTGGCCGAACCGCTGAACCGCCGCGTCGAGATCACGATCCGCTAACTCTTCTCCCCCGTGAAGCCCATGAGACCCCGGGCGGTCCTCCTCGCAGGCGCCGCAGCAGGCGTTGTGGCCCTGGCCACGGCCATGGCGTTCCCCCTGATTCACCGGGGGGAGCTCCTCCTCTCCGACGCCTTCCTCTCCCGGAGTGGCATGGACCCGCACCCGGAGGTTTCGGTGGTTGCGGTGGACGACGCCAGCCTGACCAGGGTGGGGCGCTGGCCCTGGCCCAGGGATCGGCTTGCCCTTCTGGTGGATGCCCTCTTCGATGGAGGGGCTTCCGTCGTGGCATTGGATCTCCTCCTGTCGGAGGTGGACACCCCCGCCGGCGACGAGGCCCTCGCGGCAGCGTTTTCCAGGGGAAGGGTGGTCCTGAGCCACGCCCCCGCCTTCGCCACAGGGGGGGAGGCGGGAGACAACCTCTGCGACATTCCTCCTCTCCCGGTGGTGCGGATCGCCCCCCGAGGGAGCCCCTTCCCCGGCGACCTCCTCTTCTCCACCCGCGGCGGTGTCTGTTCCCTTCCCCTCTTCTCCCGGGTCGCCGCCGCCTCCGGGGTGGTCACCGTGGCCCCCGACCGGGACGGGGTCCTCCGGCGCCTCCCCCTCCTGCTCCGAACGGGGGAGGATCTGGTTCCGGCTCTGGCGTTGGCTGCGGTCCTGCAGCACCGGGGCCAGGGGGCGCCCACCCTTCGCCCAGCCCTCGCGGGGGATCTCCGGCTCGAAGTGGACGGGAGTGCCATTCCCCTGGACGACCGGGGCGCCCTGGCGATCCCCTTCCGGCGGAAGGGAAGTGCGGTGGAGCAGATCAGCGCTGCTGATGTCCTGGAGGGGCGTCTCCCGCCCGAGACCCTTCAGAACCGGCTGGTCTTCGTGGGGGCCACGGCGCAGGGGGTGGGGGATCGGATCCTCGCCCCCCTCGGGGAGCCCACCTCTGGGGTGGAGGTCCACGCCCTGGTGGCCGCGGGGCTTCTGGAAGGGCACCTCCTCTCCACCACGGCCTGGGGGCGTGTCCTGGGGATCATCCTCACCCCCGTCGTCGGGCTC
>CAYQVI010000341.1:0-3415 GCA_964420725.1 uncultured Gemmatimonadaceae bacterium
GCCCTTCACGTGATCCTCTCGGTGGCCACGGCTCCCCGGGAGGTGGACGTGCCCGACGACTTCGCCGGGGCCATGGCCGACGCTGGTGTACGGAGCTTCTTCGACGGACTCTCCAACAGCCTCCAGCGGTACCACGTGGATCAGATCAACGGTGCCCGGGCCGCCGACACCCGGGTGCGTCGGATCGACAAGGCCGTCGAGTTGTTCGGCAACGGCAGGGCACGCTGACATGACCACCACCGTCCAGATGCTCGGTCCCGACGACGTGGACCTCCTCCAGACCCTGAACCGCCTCTTCGCCGAGGCCTTCGAGGACCCGGAGAGCTACAGGGGCGCCCCTCCGGACTCCGCCTACCTCCGGAGCCTCCTGGCCGGCGATACCTTCATCGCCGTGGTGGCGGTGGACGAGGGCGCGGTGGTGGGAGGGCTGGCGGCCTACGAGCTGCGAAAGTTCGAGCAGCGGCGGAGCGAGGTCTACATCTACGATCTGGCGGTGGCGGAGACGCATCGGCGTCAGGGGATCGCCACAGCCCTCATCGAAGCGCTGAAGGGGGAGGCGGCCCGCCGGGGGGCCTGGGTGATCTACGTGCAGGCCGACCACGGCGACGATCCGGCCATCGAGCTCTACACGAAGATGGGTGTGCGGGAAGATGTGTTGCACTTCGACATCCCGGTGTGAGCCACTCCACCTCCCTTGCCCCCTCCGGAGGGGCGGCGCACCTTACTCTTCATGGGCCTCAGTCGCGGCTGCCCTCCCCTGCCCGGCCCTCAACCAGACGCCCCAGGACCCCCCATGAAGACCAGCGCGCAGCGGGCCGGATCGACGAAGGGGGAGGACTCCGTGGCCCGTGCGGTCCGGACCCAGGACTCCCCGGGGCACTCCCACGCAACGTCGCCGGCGCAGCGGCAGATCCTGGACAGCCCTCGGCTGGCCGCCCAGCGGGCCCGGATCGAGGCCACCTTCGGCCCGGCGATCCAGCGGGCAGCGTTGCCGGAGGAGGAGGAACTCCAGATGAAGGCCCTCCCGGGAGCAGCGCAGCGCATGGGGATGGAGGAGGAGGAGCCCCTCCAGGGACGGTTCCACAGTGCGCCGTTGCAGGGAGAGTTTGTGGAGGAAGAGGAGCCCCTCCAGGCCCGTCAGGAGGACGCAGCCCGTGCTTCGACAACCACCCCGGCGGCACCGCCCCCCAACAGGACGGGGATGCCCGATGACCTGAAGACCGGGATCGAATCGCTGTCGGGGTTGTCGATGGATCACGTTCGGGTCCACTACGATTCGCCGCAGCCGGCCCAGGTACAGGCCCACGCCTACGCCCAGGGGAGCAACATCCACCTGGCGTCTGGACAGGAGCAACACCTTCCCCATGAGGCCTGGCACGTGGTGCAGCAGGCCCAGGGGCGGGTCAAGCCGACGATGCAGGCGCAGGGGGTGGCGATCAATGACGACCGCGGGCTGGAGCAGGAAGCGGACGTGATGGGGGCGAAGGCGCTGCAGAGACGGAGCCGCCGCTTGCGGTAGCGGTCCCCCTCCCCGCAGGGTTCGTGGTTGGGGACACGCGCACAGGGATCCGCGCAGAGGGGGCACCGTGACCGGGAATGAGGGGAACGAGACGCAGGGGAGCGAAACGCCTGGGCCCGAGGGCGCGGCAGCAGAAGCCCCCGAACCCCCCGGGCCCAGGCACGACCCCGGCGGAGGGGAGCAGACCTCCCGGAACTGGCTCATTGGCGTCTTCGCCGGGGTGGCACTACTGTCGGTGGCGCTCTACCTCTTCTGGCCCCGGGGACAGAACATCCCCCCATCCTCGGACCTGGTGGACTTCCGCACGGCCCTCTTCCAGGCCCTCCAGCGAAGCGAGGGCGACACCCTCCTCTTCGTGAATCTCCCCCCCGCCGCCGGGCGCTATCCCGGGAGCATCCTCCTCTTCGAGGGAAACATCCCGCTGGAGTTCGTCACTGCAGGGGACTCGGGGCTCCTGGAGGGGCAGCCCATCCGCCTGGAGCGGCAGGTCCGGGTGGCCTCCTCCGCCGAACTGGGGGTGGGGCTGGGGGGATCCCAGGGGTGGCTGACCGCGGCGGTGGAGGCCCTCTCCCGGAGGGAGGACCAGGTGGAGGTCCGGGTGGCCTTCGACGGAGCCCTGGTGGAGGCCAGGGATCTGATCCCCCGCATCGCCGCGTCATCGGTGGCCCGGAACGTCACCGAGGCCGGTGTGGACGCCTACGTGATCGTCCGGGCGTGGCGGGGCACCGTCTCCCTGAACATCGAGACCCTCAGCGGGACATCGACCCAGGTGCTGGACTCGCTGTCGGCGACCCTGGACTCCATCGCCGCCTCGGGAGGGGCGGGGGTGCGGTTCAGCGGCGACCTGCAGTCCGGACAGCAGGGTGTGCTCCGCCTCTCGGAGGACGACGTGTTCGCCTACGAGGGGTTCGAGCTGGCCCCCTTCTACCGGCTGGCTGCAGGGATCGCCCCGGACGACCCGCTGGTGGGAGGAGAGACGGGGAATCGTCCCGCCGTCCCCCGCCCCCGGGCCTCGCTGGAGGCCGCCATCCGCCAGTACATGCGCCTGGACCCGGAGCTGCTCCCTGCAGAAGACCGGGAGCGCACCCTGGAGGAGCTGGGGCCCGGAGCCGCCGCCGCCGTCGTCTCCGTGATGGAGGAGGGGGATGGGGAGGAGCGGGAACGGGGGACGGAGCTGCTCCGGGAGCTTCCCCCCGCCGCCTTCGCCCTGCCGGCGGCCCCGGGAGCCGCCGCGGAGGGAGCCGTGGACGCCGCTGTGCGGGCCCGGACGGTCCTGGAGGTCTCCGCCGCGACCCCCTCCGGACGGGACAGCCTGGGGGCGGCCCTCCAGGACCCCAGCCCGGCGGTGCGCTACCTGGCCGGCGAGCAACTCCAGGCCGCCGGGACGCAGGTTGCCCGGGCGACGCTCATCGCAGAGGCCGACCCGGGTGACCCGGCGGTGCGAACGGCGCTGAGCGCAGCCCGGTTCCAGACGGCCCAGCTCCAGAGCGCGGTCCCGGCCGCGGCGGCGGTGCAGGGCAGCGACGCCACCCTTGCCCTGGGGAGCGTACGGGCCACCCGGTCCAGCGCCATCTCCCCCCGGAGCAAGCTCGACGTCTTCGTCCGGGGACTGGCCAGCGACGACCCGGAAGTGGTGCGGGAGAGCCTCCGTGGACTGGTGGAGATGGGGGGCGAGGCCCGTCCGGCCGTTCCGGCGGTGGAACGACTCCTGTCCACCACCCAGGATCGCGAGATCCAGGACCTGGCCCGGCGGGCGCTGGCCCGGCTGAGGGCGGCAGGCGGGTGAATTGATGATCCCTTGACATCGGAATCATCGGGTCACTCAACTAGTGCTGTCCGGACCCTTCCGCCCCTCAGGGCTCTTCCCGCCCAGAGGTCTCCGGACCCTGTTCGCCG
>CAYQVI010000342.1:0-3414 GCA_964420725.1 uncultured Gemmatimonadaceae bacterium
GGGGCCGTCGTAGATCTCCCGGACCTCGGCGATGAGCCCCCGCCAGAACTCCGGGCGGAGCCGCGCCGAACTGTCCTTCTCGGTCCCCACCGCCAGCATCTCCAGATCGAGCGAATCCGCCAGGTGGGCAAAGGTCAGGAGGTAGGTCCGGTACCCCGCCTCGAAGCGCTCCCACCCCTCGTCGGAGTCGGCCACATAGTCCCCGATCCACCCCCCACGGGTCCAGACGTGGGGCTTCATGAGCACCCGCTGCCCCCGCTCCCGGGCCAGGCGGACGGTCTCCCGGATCCCCTCGGGACCCTCTCCCCACATCTGCCGGTCGGGGTCGAATCGGA
Source organism: uncultured Gemmatimonadaceae bacterium (assembly GCA_964420725.1). Taxonomy (GTDB): domain Bacteria; phylum Gemmatimonadota; class Gemmatimonadetes; order Longimicrobiales; family Gaopeijiaceae; genus CAYQVI01. The sequence continues at coordinate 336 of CAYQVI010000342.1, forward strand.
GGCCGCCGTCGTCGGGGAGGAGGAAGGCGTAGGGAACCACGGCGATCCACCCCGAGGCCACCCGGGCCACGGGATCCATCGCCTCGCCGCCGATGGGCCGTCCCGGCGCCACGAAGGAGATCCCCCCGATGGGGGCATCCGGGAAGCCGAACCGGGCGGCAGCGGCGGACCGGAGGGAGCGGTCGGAGGCCACTTCCCCTGCGGCACCGCGCCCCAGGGCCTCCGCATCCGAACCGGACCCGGCGCCCGGGGGGGCCTCCCCCTCTCCGTCGGGCTGTGCGGCCGGCAGGGCGTCCCGGGGCCCCGTGACACTCCCCGAGGACATCACCACCACGGTGCCCCCGGCGCTCAGGACCCCCAGCAACACCAGGAAGAGGACCACCAGTCGCCCGGAGCTCCAGCGGGGGGTGTGGGCACTCCTCCCCTCCGCCCCAGGGGGCCGATGTTCCATCATGGCTGCTCCACCTGCTTCATGGGTCCTCACTCCGGATCAGTCCATCGGCTCCGGGGGTGGCGCCGGGCACTCCGCCTGGGCGGCGGCGGTCCCTTGTACCCCGGAGGAGTCCGGTCGGAACCGGAGGGGGGGGCGGCGCCCACGGGGCGTCACCAAAGGTAGGTCACGGAGGGCTCGAGGAGCAGGGCCGGGGACCCGCGGTCTTCCGCCCGGCCCCCGGGTCCAATGGGCCCGTGGTGGAAGGGATGGCCCACGCCGCCATCCTCTACTGGCGCACCGGGATGGAAAGGATGGGGATGCGGAATCCCTCCCCCGGGGGGACCGGCGGATCCGGGTCCGGTTCGTTCTCCACATCTCCGAAGGCCTGGAAGAGGAGGACCGCCAGGGCGGCGCCGCCCGCCACCGAGAGGCCGGTGCGCGCCGGCTCGAAGCTGCGGCGGCGGAGCTGTACCACGTGCGACGGCGACACCTCCACCTCCTGCCGCAGGGTGCGGGACACGATCCCCTCCCGAGCCTCCCCCACCGGCACCCGGAGGACCAGGGGGGACCCGCCCCCCGGGGCCACATCCCCCCGGAGGGTGTTGCCCCCCAGGGGGAAGGCGCCGGAGGGGAGGGCCGCCGCAGCCGCACGGGTCAACTCCACCCGCAGCTGGTCCCCGGGCACCACCTGCTCCATCTCCACCGGGCGCCACGAGTAGCATCCAGCCAGGGGAAGGAGGGCCGACACCGCAGCCAGCACCAGGAGACTCCGGACCGGGACCCTCCTCCTTCGGCGCCCTGCCCCGAGCCCCGGCACCGGGCCCTTCTTCACACGGCACACTCCCTCCCCCCCCGGGGACCACCCTCCACCCCTCATCGCCGGATGAAGAACTCCACCCCCTGGTTCCGGGGATCCGGAAGGACCTGCACGGTGGTGGAGCTCTCCTCCCCCCCCACCCGGATGTTGACCTGGTAGGTGCCGGGGGCCACCTCCGGCCCCTGCCCTCCCCGGCCGCCCCCTCCGGCGGGAGCCGGCTCCCGGAGATCCCAGACCACCCGGTTCACCCCCGCCCCGGCCGGCCCTTCCAGCTCCCGCACGACCCGCCCACCTGCCGAGCGGATCTGGAGCCGGGCCGTTCCCCCGGCTGCCCCCTCCCCCACCCAGTAGCTCAGAAGCGCGCCGTAGGGGCGGGACTCCCCGAAGAACATCGCGTGTCCCACCACCCGGTAACCCATGTGGATCCCCAGGTCTCCCTGGAGCGCCACCACATGCTGCTGGGCCGGGGGGGCATCAAACGCGTGGAGTGCCCGTCCCCGGAGGGATGGATCCCCCGCCAGGGCCCGGAGGGGACGAATGTCGTCCACGATCCAGATGGCCCGCCCGTGGGTGCCGATCACCAGGTCGTGGTCCCGGGGGTGCACCACGATCCCCCGGACCGGCGCCGCGGGCACACCGTGGATCCACTTCATCCAGCTCCCCCCCCGGTCCAGGCTCACGAAGAGCCCCAGCTCGCTCCCGGCGAAGAGGAGGTTGGGCTCCACCGGGTCCTCCTCAACCGCGTGCAGGAACCCCTCCAGCCCCTCCGTGGAGAGGGCCTGCCAATCCCCCCCGTGGTTCTCGGTGCGGTAGATGTAGGGTGCCATGTCCCCCCGGCGATGGTCGTCCACCACCACATAGGCCCGTCCAGCCACATGCCGCGAGGCCTTCACCGCCGGGACGTACGCCGAATCCGGAGCCCCCCGCAGGCGCCCACCGGTGTCGGTCCAGTTCGCTCCCCCGTCCCGGGTCACCTGCACCTTCCCGTCGTCGGAGGTGGCCCAGATCACCCCGGCGTCCAGCGGACTCTGGTCGATGGCCAGGAGGGTGGTGTGATTGTCGTACTCCATGGCCGGCGGTGCTCCCACCGGAGCCGGATCCTGCTTCCCCCGGTCATTCGTGGTAAGGTCCGGGGAGATGGTCTCCCACGTCCGCCCCCCGTCCGGGCTCCGGTGCACATGCTGGCTCCCGAAGTAGATGGTGGTGGAGTCATGGGCATCCACCGCCAGCGGTGAATTCCAGTTCCAGCGGAGCTCCGTGCCTGCGGGAGCGGTGGGGCGGATCCCCCGGCGCTCCATGGTGACCTTGTCGAAGCGGAGCAGGTTTCCGTTCTGGGAGGTGGTGTAGCCGAAGCGGGGATTGGAGAAGTCCACCATGGTGGCGAATCCGTCGGCGCCATTCACCCGGCGCCAGTGGGCGTTGACGATCCCCCGGTCGTCCCAGGTGGTGCTGGGCCCCATCCAGGAGCCGCTGTCCTGCACCCCCCCGTACACGTTGAAGGGGACGGCCATGTCCACCGTCACCTTGTAGAACTGGGCCAGTGGAAGGTTCTCCACGAAGCGCCACTTCCCCCCCCAGTCGTAGCTCAGCCCGATCCCCCCGTCATTCCCGTTCACCAGGATCCGGGGGTCGTCGGGATCGATCCAGAGGGCGTGGTGGTCGCCGTGGATGAGGGAGGAGGGAACCAGGGAGGTCCAGCTCCGCCCCCCGTCCTCGCTCATGTCCAGGTTGTTCCCCAGCCGGTAGATCCGGTTCTCGTTCTGCGGGTCCACCCGGATATCGGCGTAGTACATGGGGCGGGGGCTGATCCCCGGTTCGTCGCTGATGAG
>CAYQVI010000343.1:0-3412 GCA_964420725.1 uncultured Gemmatimonadaceae bacterium
ATGCGGTGCGGCACGCCCACCGGGGGCTGGTGGTGCACCGGGACCTGAAGCCCGGAAACATCCTGGTCACCGGGGACGGAACGGTGAAGCTCCTGGACTTCGGGATCGCCAAGCTGCTGCGGGAGCCCGGGGAGGATGAGGAGTTTCCCGCCACCTTCGCGGGGCTCCGGGCGGGGACGCCGGCCTATGCCAGCCCCGAGCAGATGCGGGGTCTCGCCGTGGGCACCGCCACCGACGTCTACTCCCTGGGGGTGGTCCTCTTCGAGTTGCTCACCGGGGAGCGGCCCCTGGCGGTGGAGGATCTCCCTCCCGGTGAGGCCGAACGGGTGGTCTGCGAAGTAGCGCCTCCCCCCCCGTCGACGGTGGTGGGCTCCCCTGCGGCGGCGCTCCTGGGGGAGCGGGGAGAGGGACGGCTGAGGAGGCGCCTGGAGGGGGACCTGGATGCCATCCTCCTCATGGCGCTGCGAAAGGAGCCGGAGCGCCGGTTCGGGTCGGTGGAGGCGCTGGCCACCGATCTGCGCCACTGGACGGCGGGACACCCGGTCTCGGCGCGACGGGACGGGGTGGGATACCGCGCCGGGAAATTCGTCCGGCGGCGGCGGGTGGAGCTGGCTTCGGCGGCCGTGGTGGCGCTGACCCTGGCGGGAGGCGTCCTCTCCACACTGCGGGAGGCCCGGGAGACCGAGGTGGAGCGGGCCCGGGCGGTGGCCATCAACGAGTTCCTCCTCACCATGCTGGGGGCGGCCGACCCCGGAAGTCTGGGGCCGGATGCCACCGTCCGCTCGGTCCTGGACACCGCAGCCGAGAACGCCGAGGCGCTGGCCACCCAGCCAGAGTTGGAGGCCGAAGTGCGCTCGGCCATCGGTCGATCCTATGTGGGGCTGGGGGAATACGCCGTGGCCCGGACCCACCTGCAGCGCACCTTCGACCTCCGCCGCAGCCTCACCCCCGGAGGGGACCGGGGGACGGCCCTGGCCATGCTGAACGTGGGGGGGACGTACGAGTTCGAGGGGAACTACGCGGCGGCCGACAGCCTGTACGGAGAGGCCCTCGCCCTCTTCCGGGCCTCCACCGACCCCTCCGACCCGGAACTGGCTTCGGTGCTCAACGAGGTGGCCCGCCTGCACCACAACCTGGGGGAGCTGGAAAGCGCCGAAGGGCTCTACCGGGAGTCCATTGAGGCTCGGATCCGGAACGGGGGCCCCGACGATCCCGGGCTCCTGGTCTCCTACAACAACCTGGCCATCCTCCTGGCGGACCGGGGGGCGCTGGCCGAGGCGGATTCCCTGCACCGGTTGGCGGTGGTCTCGGCCCGGCGAATCCATGGAGACCGCCATCCCCAGGTGGCGTCTGCGCTGAACAACTACGCGGGGGTCCTGGACCGGAGTGGGCGACTGCAGGCCGCCGACTCGGTGATGCAGCAGGTTGTGGAGCTCCGCCGGGACCTGCTGGGACCCCAGCATCCGGACTACGCGTGGAGTCTGTTCAACCATGCCCAGATCCTCCTGGCACTGGAGCGCTGGACGGAGGCGGAGGCGCGGGCCCGGGAGGTGCTGGCCCTCCGGGGAACGACCCTTCCCGAGACCCATACGGCGGTGTCCACGGCGATGCAGGCGCTGGGTGTGGCCCGGGTCCGGCAGGGTGCCGCCGAGGAGGGGGAGGCGTGGCTCCGGGAGAGCGTCGAGCTGCGCCGGGCCAGCTTCCCGGAAGGGCACTGGCTGGTGGCCAGCGGTCAGTCGGTGCTGGCCGGGGAGCTGATCGGGATGGGACAGCATGAGGCGGCCGAGGCACTCCTCCTGGAGGCCGAGCCCCAACTGGTGGCGCAGCTCGGCGGCGAGGCGGGGCCGGTTCGGGACGCCCGGGAGCGACTGGTGCGGCTCTACGAGGAGTGGGGGCGGGCGGCAGAGGCGGAGCGTTGGCGGGGGGAGCTGGACGGGGCGTGAGCCATTCCGTCGGGTGCCCGCGCGTACAGGGGGACGGCCACCCTTCCCCGAGAGGCTCCCATGCGTCCCAACTCCTGGCTCCGACTTCCCATCGCGCTCCTCCTGGCCCTGGCCTTTGCCGCGTGTGGTGAGGACGGCACCTCCCCCACCCCGGCCACCTCCGTCTCGGTGGACCCCACCGCCGCCACCGTGCCGGCCGGGGGGAATCTCACGCTCACGGCCACGGTCACGAATGCCGCCAACCCGGCCGTGACCTGGACGGCCACCGGAGGGACCATCGCCGGTTCCGGGAGCACCGTCGTGTGGCAGGCCCCGGTCCAGGGGGGAAGCTACACGGTCACCGCCACCAGCACGGCCGATCCCGTTGCCAGGGCCTCGGCCACCCTCACCGTGACTCCCGCGACCGTGACCATCGTCCCGTCAGCGCCCATCCTCTTCCGGGGGGAGCCCGTGACCTTCACCGCCTCGGTGGCGGGGGTGGCGACCGGGCAGACGGGGGTGACCTGGGCGGTGACCTGCGGAGAGGCCGCTCCCGCCGGAGGGTCCCTCTCCTACACCGCCCCCGACGAACCCGGGGCGTGCACCGTCACCGCCACCAGCACCCTCGACCCCACCCAATCGGCCACGGCGGCGGTGGTGGTGCGAAAGGCTTTGCTCGTCAACACCACGGATGACGGGCCCGGGGACGGGTGCAGCTGGGCCGACTGCACACTCCGGGCGGCCCTCGGAATCGCCCAGGCCCAGGCGGACCCCGACACCATCGTCCTGGGCGGCGGGGGCGCCGCTGCAGCGATCGGCACTGCTGCCGCGACCGCCGCCGCTTCAGCGACCGGGTCCCCCGCCGCTGCCACCAGAGCCGAAGCCGGCAGGATCGGGGACGTCGTGATCCCAAGGACCGCCCTGGAGGGAGCCATCGTGCTCAGCTCCCCCCTCCCCGCCATCACCACCCCGGTGGTGCTCGTCGGGCCGGGGGCCGAGCTGCTGGCCATCGACGCCGCTGGCTCCGCCGGAACCCCCCGGAGGGTGCTGGAGTTCGCGGGAGCAGTGGGAGCGGAGGTGACGGGGCTCACCCTCCGGGGGGGACACACACCCGGCGCAGGGGGGGTGGCGGTCTCCGGGGCCTCCGACGTGCGCTTCACCGGGGTGATCCTCCGGGACAACGAGTCCACACTGGGGGCTGGGGGTGGGCTACAGGTGGCCGGAGGGAGCACCGTGCACCTCATGGAGAGCGTCGTGGAGGACAACCGAGCCACAGGGGCCACCGCCGCCGGGGGAGGGATCGACCTGGTGCAGAACTCCATCCTGGTGATGGAAGGGGGTGCCATCCGGGGGAATCAGGTTCCCCAGGGATGGGGGGGCGGGATCCGGCTCTTCGATGCCGGCCTGACCCTGATCGACGTGGCCGTGGAGGGGAACCAGGCCGGACTGGAGGCCGGGGGCGGCGGGATCGCGGCCGAGGGAGCCGGGAC
>CAYQVI010000344.1:0-3337 GCA_964420725.1 uncultured Gemmatimonadaceae bacterium
GACACCAGGACCGCCGGCTGCCCGGACAGGCGGGTGCGCAGGGCCTCCTCCGATGGAGCCCGATGAACGGAGGCGATGTTCCCCAGGGGGATGGCGGCGGGGCTCCCCGCCACCGGAACGGGCTGCGCCTCGAGGAAGGCAGGCGTCCACCCGCTCCCCTCCAGCACCACGATCCCCTCGAAATCGGCTGTGCGCATGGCGCTGCTGGGAGGAGGGGCGGTGGCTCGCAGGAGAATGGCCTCCAGGGCTGCCAACTCCACCCCCGCCGCTGTCTGGCGGACCGGGTCGATGTCCACCACCAGTTCGGGGATCTCCTCCCGTTCGATGTAGACCGCCTGCACCCCATCGATGGCCCTCAGGCGGGGCACCACACTTCCCCGGAGCAACTGCCGGATCTCGGGGACGGACAGGGTGGACGATCCGAAGGCAAACCGGAGGGCCGGTTCCTCCATGGTGGACACCGCGAAGATGCGGGGCTCGGGGTAGTCGGGGGGGATCTGGGCCTGGGCCCGCTGCACGGACTGGGTGACGTCGCGCAGGGCCCGGTCCAGGTCGTAGCCCGGCGCGAAGAAGAGATCGATGTAGCTCCGTCCGTCACCGGAGCGGCTCTCCAACTGGATGATCCCCGGAACCCCCGTCAGGGCGGCCTCGATGGGTTCGTTGAGGCTCTCCTCCACCACCCGGGATGTCTGCCCTGGAAGATCCGAGATGATCCGGATCTGCGGATACCGGATCTCGGGAAGGAGCTGGAGTGGCATGCGCGCCAGGGAGACCACCGCCAGCACCAGCAACGCAGTGCAGATGGCCCCCACGGCCACCCGCCGTCCCGCCAGCGCCCCCAGCCCTCCCACCAGCAGGCCCCGGAAGCCGCTCACTGGGCGCCTCCTGCCCCGCCGCTCCGTTCCACCGGGCGCACGGCCCTCCCCTCGGCATGGGAGCGGGGCTCGTAGCGGATGACCTGGTCACCCGGGTCCAGCCCCGCCAGCACCTCCACCCCATCCGCGTGGGCTCGACCCAGCTCCACGGTTCGCCGCTCCACCCGGTGCGGCTCCCCCTCGGCGGTGGGTGGGGCGATCCATCCCACCCACTGGCGGGTCCCGTCGCTGGCCAGGGCGGTCCAGGGAAGGAGGAGCATCTCCTCGCTGGACCGGTAGCGGACCGTGACCCCCCGGCGAACGGACTCCGGAGAGCCGCCCAGGTAGAGATCGGCCCGGACGAAAGCCGGGTGGGGATCCGAGGAAAGGACCACCCGTTCCACCACCAGTTCCTGGCCGCGGTCGTCCCGCACCTCCAGCATCGAGGGGTCCTCCAGCCAGGCGGTCTCGCCGGCCGACACCACCAGCCGCACCCCCAGCGAGGACGCGTCATCCACCTGGAGGAGGATCTGCCCTGCCGCGACGTTCACCCCCCGGGTCACCACCGTGTTGTGGACAACACCCGCCGAGGGGGACCGGAGCCGGTACTCCTCCATGGCGGCCTCGAGCTGTGCAGTCTGCTCCCGGGCCTCCAGGACCCGGAGGGTGGCCGCTGCCACCTCCCCCGCCCCGGCCGCACCGGTGCCGGCCAGTGCCTCCCAGCGGGCCAACTCCTCCTCCAACTGTGCCAGCCGCTGGGACTGGCCGTCCCGGCGGGCTTCCAGGTCGGGACCCTCCATGCGGAGAAGGATGTCGCCGGCCCGCACCCGGTCTCCGTCCCGGACCTCCACCGCCCCCACGCGGCCCTCCCGGGGGGACTGGACGGGCACCACCCGGAGGGGCTCCAGGCGGCCGGTCCAGCGGCGCTCCACCTCCACGCTCTGGGGGGTGAGGGTCACGGCCGCCACGGCTGTGGCTGCTGAAGCCGTGCTCCCGGACCCGCTCCCACCGCCACACGCAGAGAGTCCCGCCAGGACGGCCCCCGCCAGGAGTGCGGAACCGGGGGCGCCCCAGGCCCGGCGGGCGTAGCCAACCCTGGATCCCCTCCCACTCCTTGTCATCCACCTCATCGATCGGCTCCTTCCTGTCCGAGGATCCCGGGGAGTTCATCCATGCGGCCGGTCAGCTCCCCCAGGCGGAGAAGGGTGAGGGCCACTTCGCGCTCCAGTTCCAGCTCCAGGAGCTGGGCCTGATGCACCCGGTCGCTGGCCTGGATCACCTCGGTCCACCGATCCACTCCCGCCTCCCATCGCTGGAGCGCTCCCGACAAGCGGCGTGCAGCCTGTTCACCTTCCCGCCTGAGCCCCTCCCGTCGAGGATCCGCGTGTTCGAGGACCAACTGCAGACGCTCCACCTCGCGGTCCAGCTCCATGCTGCGGCTCTCCGCCTGGGCCCGGATGGCCCGGCTCCCCGCCACCTCGGCCGACGCCAACTGGCGCCCCACGCCGGCCAGGTCCGGCCGCCAGCTTCCGGTGATGCCCACCAGGTACTCGCTCCGGACCGGCCCGTCCTCGAAGGCCCGGGAACGGGTGGGTCCGGTGATGCCGGTGAGCTGCAGTTGGAGGCGATCCTGGCCGGCCAGGGCGCGGGCGGCGGACTCCCGCTCATCGGCCAGGAGTTGAAGCTGGCGGACCTCCGGGGGGACCCCCTCCGCGCTCAGGGTGGCGCCGGGGCGAGGGGCCAGCTGCTGGGGGACCACACACCGGCCCGCCAATGCCGAGAGCTCCGCCCGAGCCACATCCCGGGCCAGGGTGGCATCGGCCAGCAGGCGGGTGGTGCGGGCCAGCGCCTCGTCCAGGAGGTGTTCCTCCCAGGCCACGTCCACCCCGGCCTCCAGCCTGGCCCGGACCGGGGCTTCCAGCGCTTCCACCTCGGCCCGTTCCACGGAGCGGATGGCCCAGGTGGCCTCGGCGACCGCGGCCTCCACCCAGGCCGTCCCGGCCCGGGCCCGCCAGGTGGTATCGAAGAGGTCGGCGCCCGCTCGGGCTCCCGCCTCCCTGAGTTCCGCCTCCCGGGCCCGGGCACCCCTTCCAGCGTCCAGGAAGGTCCAGCTTCCCACCACGCGCAGATCTCCCCGAGGGCCCACACCCAGGACCCGCTCCTCACCGGGGCTGAGCCGCTGTCCGTGGTCGCCCAACGCTTCAACAGAGACGGATGGAGCCCACTCCCTGCGCACCGAGGAGCGGGCGGCTTGCCCGGCGGCGATGGTGGATTCCGCGGCACGGTAGCCGGGTTCCAGGGTCCGGGTCGCGTTCCATAGCTCTTGCAGCGACACCGGCACCGGCTCTTCGCCCGGGGGGCACTGGGCACCGTGGAGGGGCTCCGAAAAGGCGAGTGCCAGCAGCGTCGCCAGCACGACGTCGCGTAGGGGGCCGTTCATTCTCTGGCCATGCGAGGTTCCAGGACGGGGATGCCGCCGGGGG
>CAYQVI010000345.1:0-3336 GCA_964420725.1 uncultured Gemmatimonadaceae bacterium
ACACCTGGATCAGCCGGGAGGAGCTGGGGGCCGCCATCGAGGAGGCCCACCGCCACGGGGTGAAGGTCACGGCGCATCTCTGCTCGGTGGGGTACCGGGAGGCGGTGGCGCTGGGGATTGACAACCTGGAACACGGGCTCTTCGCCAACAGCGAGTACGACCCCTCGAAGCAGCCCGACGACTGCCCCGCCGGCTTCCGGAACGGCTTCCCCGACCTGGACATGGATGGCCCCGAGGTGCAGGCCACCTTCCGGGACATGATCGACAACGGGGTGGGGATGACCTCCACCCTGGTGGTCTACGAGATCAGCGTGGAGGGGCGTCCCCCCATCGACGAGCGGGTCTACGAGATGCTGGCCCCGGAAATTGCCGCCGAGGTCCGGGCCATCGCCGAGCAGCGCCGGGCGGGGATCGGGGCGATTCCCCAGGACGTATACAGGGCCGCCACCGAGTACGAGCGGGCCTTCGTGAAGGCCGGCGGGCTCCTGGCCGCCGGGGTGGATCCCACCGGGTACGGCGCGGCCCCTCCCGGTCTGGGAGACCAGCGGAACTACGAGCTCCTCCTGGAGGCGGGGTTCACCGCTCCGGAGGTGGTGCAGATCATGACCCTCAATGGCGCGAAGATCCTGGGGATCGACAGCCAGGTGGGGAGCGTGGAGGCCGGCAAGACTGCCGACCTGTTGGTGGTGCAGGGGGATGTGGAGGCGGATGGCCATCTCCGGAACACCCGGCTCGTCTTCCGCCACGGCCTCGGCTGGGACTCGGAGAAGCTCTTCGACTCCGTCCGGGGGATCGTGGGGATCCGCTAGTCCTTGTAGGGATCGAACTCGTTGGCGCCGGCCATCACCACGATGAGGGGGGTGAGGGTGTGGAGCACCTCGATGGTGTCCCCCTGGGCCGCCAGGACGTCCGTTAGCCGGCGGTAGGCGTGGGGGCTCTCGTCCAGCCCGCCCCCCCGCAGGATGACCCCCTCCCTCCGGAGCCAGGCCTCCATCATCTCCGGGGTCACCCGCCCGGGGGTGATGATCCGTCCGCTCTTCCGGTCCACCTTTCCCCGGGCGGCGGTGCGGCTCATGACCCGGCCGGCCCCGTGGACGGTGGAGTGGAGCGCCTGCCCTGCGCTCTCCGAGTCCCGCCCCTGGAGGATCACCGAGACGTCCCCCATGGACCCCCCCACGAACCCCTTCTGTCCGGGGAAGGCGGGGGTGGCCCCCTTCCGGACCACCACCAGCTCCTCCCCGTCGTGGACCTCCGTCCAGGCGAAGTTGTGGTGGTTGTGGACCAGTTCCTCCTCCACCCCTCCCATCATCTCCACCACGCTCCGGGCCACCCACTCCCGTCCTGCGTAGGCGTACTCCCCTGCCAGCTCCATCAGCGACCAGTAGGCATCCCCCAGGGGGGTGCCCAGATCCAGCAGCGCCTCCGACTCAGGGACCCGCTTCCCCCAGGGCGCCCCCTGCGCCAGCGAGAGGAATCCCGACGCCACCGTGTGCCCGAATCCCCGTGAGCCGAAGTGGACCCCCACCCAGATCCGCCCTTCCTCGTCGGCGAAGACGTCCACGTAGTGGTTTCCCGACCCCACGGTGCCCAACTGGGAGCGGGCCTTCTCCCGAAGCCCGTGCCGATGGGGAGCGGGGACGGCCTCCCACGCCGGGTCCTGGAAGAGGGGGTGGTCCACCGGGGCGCTCCGGGACCGGTTGGACCGCCCCACCCCGAAGGAGATGGAGTCCTGGATCTCGTTGGCCAGCTCGTCCAGGTGATGCAGTCGTTCGGCATGGAGGTCGGTGCGGATGGCGGCGTTGCCGCAGGCGATGTCGAACCCCACCCCCGTCACCGACACCGTCTCGTGGTAGCCCGCCACCCCCCCGATGGGCATCACGTATCCCAGGTGCCCGTCCGCCATGAGGGCCGCCCGTCGGGCCCGGGATGCAACGTCCTCCAGCTGACGGAGCGTCTGCTCGTCGTGCTGTCCGAAGATCTTCATGGCGTGGGCCTCTCCTTCGTATCGGGTGTCAGGAATCTGACGCCCCTGGGGGCGCGTGTTCCAGAAATCCGTGGCTGGCCGCCTCCCCCGGAGGGGGGGGCACCTCCCCGGGTGCAGCTCCTGGATACAGGAACGCCCGCCCCCGGGATCCGGGGTCGGGCGTCGAGGTCATCGGTGCCGGGGCGCCCCCGGCGGGGCTTCAGGGCTGGAGGGCGGGTTCCTCCCCGGTGCGGCGGGTGGTGAGGGAATCCGTTGACGGGGTGCGGTCTTTCCCATGCCAGGGCCGATCCAGCTCGAGGTCCAGCACCGGGAGGGGATCCTGCTGCCGGTGGGCCCTGAGAGCCGCCACGAACGCCTCAGGACCATCCACGAAGACGCGGCCTCCCGACGGACTGGAGTACTGGAAACGAGGCATCGGTGTCCGGAGGTTGAAGGTGGATGCTCAGCTACGCAACCGGGTCATATTGCATCCTCCGTTCCAAAGGGCGCACGAGGAGGGGAAAAAGGGCTCACGGTGGCGCCGGGACTGGGGGGAGACCCTCCCGGGGACGGGGCCCAGGTGGGGGGTGCGCGCTCCCCCCCGGGGGCGATCTGCGCCAGCGGTGGCAGGATGCAAGGGGAGGAGCGGGGCGATGGGAAGCCCCCCCCGGATCAGTGGGTTCCTGTCGGTTCCATCTTCCAGAAGGCGATCCCCCCGGTCTGCTGGGCCAGTTCGGCACTCCCCACGTGGGCCAGGGCGGTGAGGTCGTACACATCCAGCCGGCCGGGCTCGGCCCCCACCCCCTCACTGGTGATGAAGGCGTACCGGGAGTCGGGAGAGAGGGCGATGCCGTGGGCCACGGTGGTGGAGTTCCGGAAGCGGGCCAGGCTCTCGCCACTGGACCGGTCGAACACCTCGAACATGCCTCCCTGCTTCAGGGTCGCCACCAGGAGGCGCCCATCCCGGGTGACGTCCACGTTGTAGGGCCCCCGCCCCGTGGCGTAGCGACGGGTCACGGTCCACCCCTCCCGGTCCACCTCCAGGATCTCGTCCGACTTGCTGCAGGCCACGTAGATCTTGTCCCCATCCGGGGAGGGGTGGGCCCAGGTGGGGGAACAACTGTTGGGCTCCATCACGTGTCGTCCTCCCTCCGCGTACCCGATCTCCGCCGGGTCCATGGGAGGGCTCCCCGGGGGAGTACTCGTGGGAGCCGTCGGCATCGTGTGGCCCATATGGCCATGGGCACCGTGATCCATGGCCATCGCACCGGCGTCCACGGGGAGGGGTCCCTCCTTCCCCACGGCCACGGAGAAGCGCCGGGACACCTGGAAGGTCCGGGTGTCGATCTCCACCAACTGGTCGTCCATCATGC
>CAYQVI010000346.1:0-3335 GCA_964420725.1 uncultured Gemmatimonadaceae bacterium
CCTCCGGTGGAGGAGGAGGCTCCGCCGTCCACCACCCCGGATCCCACCCCCTCCCCGGTCTCGGGGATGGACATCGAGATCCGCATGGAGGGGCTCAGGCGGGACTATCCGGAGTATTACGATCACATCACCACGCAGGTGGCCCGCTGCTTCCGCTGGCAGGGCGGGGGAAATCTGGCGGCGGTGGTGCGCTTCAACATCCGGAGGGACGGGACCATCGATGCTTCCCAGACGGCCACCGTGGAGTCGTCGGGGAATCTGGTCTTCGACCTGACGGCGGAGGGCGCGGTGGAGTGTGCCGGAGGTCGGCTGCGCCCCCTCCCGGACGACCTGCCGGGGGACATCCTCCCCATCCAGTTCCGCTTCCGCCCCGCCGGGGCGAGAGAATGAGCCACTGTTCCTGAACCATCGATGATCCATCGGAGATCCAGACGCGTGCAGATCGAGACCAGTGGTCCGCTTCCGAAGTCCCTCTGGCAGGCCAGGCTCCGGCCACGCCACACCAGCGGACGGTCGCCCTCGCGCGCCTTCGCGGCCCCATGGGCCGTTCTGCTCCTCCTGGCCGCCGGTGTGCCGCTGGGGGCCCAGCAGCGGGATACCGTTCCCGGCGTGGAGCTGGGAATCGTCTACCAGACTATCGCCCAGCCCGCCCTGGCGGTGAAGCCCTTCGGCGCGGGGGTGGGGGCGGAGGCTGTGGCCGGTCGAGTGGAGTCCATCATCGCCCGGGACCTGAACTTCTCGAACCGGTTCACGGTCATGGATTCCCTTCCGCTGGCGCTGACCGGTGAGGGGATCGACTACGTCCTGTGGGACGACCTGGGGGCGGTGTGGCTCCTGGCGGGAGACGTCACTGGTACAGACGGCTCCGGCTTCACCCTCACCCTGGAGCTCCACGATGTGGTCTACAGGGAGGTGAAGCAGAGGAATCGGTTCGCCATCCCCGATCCCTCGGATGCCGACTTCCGCATGGCCGTGCATCGGGCCGCAGACCAGGTGGTCCTCTGGGCCACCGGCGAGCCCGGGATTGCCGCCACCCGCATCGCCTTCTCCCAGCCCCGCACGGTGGATGGGGAGGAGGTGCAGGAAATGTGGGTGGTGGATTCCGACGGCGAGGGGCTCCGGCGGCTCACCAGCCACCAGAGCATCGTCCTCTCCCCCAGTTGGTCCCCGGATGGGAGGAAGATGGCCTTCTCGTCCTTCAAGAGCGGCGAGCAGCGGATCTACGAGCTGGACCTGGTGACCGGGGAGGAGCGGATGCTGGAACCCAGCCGCCCCGGGCAGCACATGACCCCGGCCTACAGTCCGGACGGGTCGCTCCTGGCCTTCGCCATCCTGGGGGGGGACCGGAGCGGCATCTTCACCTGGGACGTGGAGCGGAACTGCTGCCTCTCCTACCTGCAGGGGGGACGGTGGAACGACCTCTCGCCCACCTGGTCCTCCGACGGTCGGCGGATTGCCTTCAACTCCAATCGTCTGGGAACCGGCACCCCGCAGATCTACGTGATGAACTCCTCGGGTGGTGAGCCGGACCTGGTCTCCCCCTACCGCTTCGGCCAGCCGGGGTACTACACCTCCCCCGACTGGTCCCCGGACGGGAACCGTGTGGCGTTCCATGGGCGGATCGGTTCAGGTCGCTACCACATCCTGGTGGCGGATGTGGCAGCCCGGGGGAGTCGGGTGGCACAGCTCACCTTCGAGGGGAACAACGAGGATCCCAGTTGGGCGCCGGACGGGCGACATATCACCTTTGTGGGGGAGCGCAGCTATGGACATGGGCTCTATGTGGTGGACACCGTGACCGGGAACATCCGGCCGGTCCTCCTGAACACCCGGGCCCGTGTGCCCCAGTGGTCCCCGGCGGTCCGTCCATGACCCGGCTCCCTGGAGTCCGGGGGCTGGTCCCCCTCCTCCTGGCGGCGTCGGCGGCTGCACTGGCGCCCCTGGCGGTGGCGGGGCAGGATCGGGACCGGGTCCCTGGAGTCGAACTGGGGATGGTCTACCAGACGGTGGCGCGCCCGGCGCTGGCGGTGAAGCCCTTCGCTACCGCGGGGGGAGGTGTCGCGGCGGGGGCCGTGCAGGCCATCGTGGGGAGGGACCTCCGGTTCTCCAACCGGTTCACGGTGATGGACTCACTCCCCGCCTCCCTGGTGGGGACTCCGGGGGTGGACTACGCCCTCTTCGACGACCTGGGGGCGGTATGGCTTCTCACCGGTCGCGTGGAGGGGTCCGGTGGAGGGGGTGGCACCCTGGTCCTGGAACTCCACGATGTGGTGTACCGCCAGTTGAAGGACCAGGGCCGCTTCCAGTTGCCGGCGGCCAATGACCCGGACTTCCGGATGGCGGTCCACCGGGCCTCCGACGAGGTGGTGCGCTGGGCCACCGGTGAGGCCGGGGTGGCCGCCACCCGCATCACCTTCTCCATGTCCCGGGACGATGCCACGGAGCTGTGGGTGGTGGACTCCGACGGGGAGAACCTCCGGAGGCTCACGAACCACGGGGGGATCGTGCTCTCCCCCACCTGGTTCCGGGACGGCACCCGGATTGCCTTCTCCTTCCAGGACATAGAGACGGGGGAGACCCGGATCCGGGAGCTGAACCTGCTCTCCGGCAGGGAGTGGATCCTGGAGCCCGGCCGTGGGGGGCAGCACATGACCCCCGCCTACTCGCCGGACGGGAGCACGCTGGCCTTCTCCATCCTGGGGGACGCCCGTGGGATCTACACCTGGAACCTGGACCGGGACTGCTGCCTCCAGACGGTGGCAACGGGGCGGTGGGACGACCTGACCCCCAGTTGGTCCCCGGACGGGCGGCGGATCGTCTTCAACTCGAACCGTCTGGGGATGGGGTCCCCCCAGATCTACGTGGTTCCGGCGGGAGGGGGGGAGCCCAACCTGGTCTCGCCCTACAGGTTCGGTCAGAGCGGTCATTATACTTCCCCCGATTGGTCCCCCACGGGGGATCAGGTGGCCTTCCACGGGAGGATCGACCGGGGGAGGTTCCACATCCTGGTGTCCGAGGTGAGCCGGGGGGGAGCCCGGGTGGCTCAGCTCACCTTCGAGGGGAACAACGAGGATCCCAGTTGGGCGCCGGACGGTCGGCACATCGTGTTCGTGGGGGAGCGGAGCTTCGGCTACGGGCTCTACGTGGTGGACACGGTCACCGGAGCGACGAGGCCCGTGCTCCTGGGGGTCCGGGCCAAGGTTCCCAAGTGGTCACCCCGGTTGGGTGGATGAGGGACCGCGGGTCCGCCATGACGATCCCCCCGGGGAGTCTGGTGTAACAGGGCCTTCCTGAGACCGGACGCGGAGCGCCCCCGGGGGGGGGCGGGGTGGGGC
>CAYQVI010000347.1:0-3328 GCA_964420725.1 uncultured Gemmatimonadaceae bacterium
GGGTGCGGGTGCATCGACTGGAGCGGGGCGCCCTGGCAGACCAGGCGGCCCATGGGGAGCGATCCTCCAGCGGAACAGCCTCCAGCTCCTTCGCCGCAAGACCGCTTGTACTGGAACGACCCGGTCCTGGCAGGCCCCGCTCTGCCTCCCCCCGGGCGGTTCACCTGCCCGACGCCTCCTCCGGAAGAACCGACACCCCCTCCACCTTGCTGAAGGCCCGATCGAAGGTGGCCACACGCCCCTCGGCCGACTGCCGGGCCACCGCGACGATGGCGGCGTCGGCGAAACTCAGCCCCAGAGCCCCCTGGGAGCGGAAGATGTCCACGGCGGCAAGGAACACGTCGGAGGCGGGGACAAAGACCAACTCCCGGGCCCGGAGGAGTTGATCCCCCATGGCGACTGCGGACGGATGATCGAGGCGCATCTGGATCACGGTCACCACCTCCAGGAACACGTATTCCAGGAGAATCCCCTCTTCCCACTCGCCGTCCAGGAACCGACGCATGAAGTCACTCGCCGCCCCGTGATGGATGTCCCGCGGGTTCGTCCACGCCACGAGCAGACTGCTGTCGAGTACGATCACGTACGGGAGCCGCCCGGGCCGTAGACCACCTCGTCCACCTGCCGGCTCAACTCCTCAGTCCCCTCCGGGAAGGCCAGGGGGCGGACGTCGGCCAGGGACCCGGTGCGGAGGTGGTCTCCGGGCCGGGCGAGGTACACCTGGATCGCCTCGTTGACCGTCTCGCCAATGGTGCGACCTGTCAGCGCGGCGCGTGCCTTGAGGGCTCGGTAGGCCCGCTCGTCGAGATTCCGGATCGTGGTGTCCATCGATGAAATGTAACACATGTGTGCGTTGTGTTGCAGACCCTGAAGGGGATCGGCTTGTGGACCCGGGGGTGGCCTTCAGCGAGTGCGACTTGATGGCCCACAGAGGGGAGCCCGATGGCCGCAGACCTGTGTCATCCGTCCCCCCGGATGTCGATTTCGCCGATCCCCCATCGACCCACATCCGGTCGGTCCCCATTTCCCCATGTTCTTTCGCGAACAAGGAGAGCCCCGGATGAACAAGGTCACGCCGTTTCTGATGTTCAACGACCAACTCGAGGCAGCGATCGAGTTCTACACCGCCACCTTCCCGGACTCGGAAGTCCGGAAGGTCGCCCGTGCTGGGAAGGATGGCCCCATCACCTCTGCGGAGTTTGTCGTCGGCGGTCAACTCTTCATGGGCTACAACGGGGGGGCGTACTTCTCGTTCTCGGAGGGCGTCTCGCTCTACGTGGATTGCGAGGATCAGGCCGAAGTCGACGAGTACTGGGACAAGCTGGTCGCCGCCGGGGCGACGCCCACCGCATGTGGTTGGATCAAGGACCCCTTCGGCCTCTCGTGGCAGATCGTGCCGAAGCGGTTCATGCAACTCATTGCCGCCCCGGACCCCGTGAAGGTGAAGGCGGTGATGGAGGCGATGATGACCATGGTCAAGCTCGACGTGGCCGCCCTCGAGCGGGCCCATGATGGGGCAACGTCATGACGGTCCAGCGCATGGACAACGTGGGCATCGTGGTGGAGGATCTGGACGCCGCCATCGAGTTCTTCACGGAACTCGGCCTCACCCTGGAAGGCCGCATGCCGATCGAAGGGGAATGGGCCGGTCGCGTCACCGGCCTGCGCGGCCAGCGGGTCGAGATCGCCATGCTGCGCACACCCGACGGCCACAGCCGTCTGGAGCTGTCGCGCTTTGACTCCCCCGCCATTGCAGCGGATCACCGCATGGCCCCGGTGAACTCCCTGGGCTACCTGCGGGTGATGTTCGCCGTCGAGGATCTCGACGACACCCTGGCCCGTCTCGCCGCCCTGGGTGCAACCGTGGTCGATGAGGTCGTCAACTACCAGGATGTCTACCGGCTCTGCTACATCCGGGGGCCGGAAGGCATTCTCATCGGGCTCGCCCAGCAGCTCGTGCGGTAGCCCGCCGGAGGGAAGCCCCTGGCCCCCTCCATACAGCCATCGATCTCCGGAGGAAATGGCAGGGTCGCACCGGACGCCTGGACCCGTGCGGCCCCCCTCTCGCCTCGCAGCACAACCACGCCCCGCCGCACACCCCCGTCTCACTCCCGATCACCGCCCCCTCGGTGCCCCGATTGGCCTGGGCCTGGCGGTCCTCGATCGGGCCACCCGAAGCCCGTCCCATGGAAGCATTCCCGCGCCCCTGGAAGGAGGGGACGTTCGAACGCGCCGACCCCACTCGTCCACCGGCTTGCCCGGGGCTTCTCGTCGTGATTACGTGGTGGGTACACCAAACGAGGAGGCTCAGGTGAAGACGCGGATCGTCCGGATCGGAAATTCGCAGGGCGTGCGGATTCCGAAGCCCTTGCTGGAGCAGTCCGGCCTGAAGGGGGAAGTGGAACTGGAGGTCCAGGACCAGCAGATCATCATCCGGTCTGCGGATCCGCCCCGTAGCGGATGGGCGGAGGCCTTCGAACGCATGGGCCAGACGGCCGACGATGCCCTCCTGGACGAGGTGGGGGCATCGGCCACCCGCTGGGATGACGAGGAATGGGAGTGGTAGTCCGCCGCTTCGAAGTCTACCTCGTTCAACTGGATCCGACGGTGGGGGGGGAGATCCGGAAGACCCGGCCCTGTGTCGTGATCTCTCCGGACGAGATGAACCGGGCCATCCGGACGGTGATCATCGCTCCGATGACCAGCAGGGGCCGGTCCTACCCCACCCGGGTGGACTGCCGATTCCAGCGGAAGAGTGGGCAGGTGGTGCTGGATCAGCTCCGCACGGTGGACAGGGCGCGGTTGGTCAAACGCCTGGGCGAACTGGATGAGCCGACCCAGGCGGGGGTCCTGGAGACGGTTGGCGGAACTCTTCGCTCCCTGATCGGGACCCCTGCCGACCTCCGCCCGGCTTGGGTCTCCCCCCCCAGGGCCTGTTTACGCTTGCTGGGCGGAAGGGCCCCACCCTGGCCCGCCCGGCTTCCGGGGATCGGAGTGGGGCGGGAGGGCGGAGAGGTTGGAGGAGGGGGGACCGGAACGGGGCGCAGCGAAGGGGGTCCGCATCTCCCGCCGATCCGGCCACCACCAGGGGGAGGGGAGGTCTCCGGGGCGAGAAGGATTCAGTCCTCGACGGAGTCTGGAAGGGCGAGGGTCGAATCCTTCCCGGAAATCGAGAAGGATTCAGCCGTCGAAGACGAT
Source organism: uncultured Gemmatimonadaceae bacterium (assembly GCA_964420725.1). Classification (GTDB taxonomy): domain Bacteria; phylum Gemmatimonadota; class Gemmatimonadetes; order Longimicrobiales; family Gaopeijiaceae; genus CAYQVI01. The sequence goes on from CAYQVI010000347.1 coordinate 3,199, forward strand.
GAGCGGCCCGAACCACGAATCCTTCCCGGATATCGAGAGAGATCCTGCCCTCGCGGACCGCGAGAAGGACGAGAGGCGAATTTTTCTCGGCGCCCATCCCCACCCCCGCCCGCCCTGTCCGCCCCGCCCA
>CAYQVI010000348.1:0-1303 GCA_964420725.1 uncultured Gemmatimonadaceae bacterium
GGGGGGGGCTGCATGTCAGGCGGCACTGGGAGCCCGGGGGATTCCGGCCCCGCCGCCGCTCCGGGCCTGCTCCACCATTTCCTGCCAGGAATCCAGAAGGCCGTCGAGGATGGTGCTCCAGCTCCGGCTCTCCGCCTCCCGGCGTGCACCGGCTCCCAGCCGGGCCCGCAGGGAACCATCCCGGAGAAGGGACAGGGTGGCCTCTGCCAGCCGACCCACGTGGACGGGGGGGACCAGGATCCCCGTCTCCCCCGGGCGGACGGTCTCCATCACCCCCCCCCGGGCCGGTGCCACCACCGGAAGCCCACTGGCCATGGCCTCGGTGACCACATTCCCGAAGGTCTCCGTGTCGGAGGGGAAGACGAAGATGTCGGCGGCGGCATAGGCCTCCGCCAGGTCGTCCCCCTTGAGGTAACCGGTGAAACGCACCCCGGGGCCGGCGGTCCTCCGGAGTTCCGCCGCAGCGGGTCCGTCCCCCACCAGCACCAGCGATACCCGCTCCCCTTCCAGCCGCCGGATCTCCTGGAAGGCCTCCACCAGAAGGTTCACCCGCTTCTCCGGAGCCAGGCGACCCACATACAGGAGGATCCGATCGGCCCCGGGAGCCAGGCGCTGGCGCACCGACTCCTTCCTCCTCGAGGGGTGGTAGTGGCGGGAGTCCACCCCCCTGGACCAGATCCGGAGCCGGTCGTGGAAACCGTGGGAACGAAGCGTATCCAGGGTGGCCCGGGAGGGGCAGAAGGTCATCCCCGCCCGGCCGTGGAAGCCCCGGAGGTGGTTCCAGACCCACCCCTCCGCCCACCCCAGTCGGTACCCCGCCAGATAATCGGCGAAGTTGGTGTGGAAGGAGGTGGCCAGGGGGATTCCGCTGCGGACGGCCCACCGGGCCCCGGAGGCCCCCACCGTCGATTCCGTGGCTACATGGATCAGGTCCGGGCGGAACGCCTCCAGGATCCGCCGCCCCGCTCCATCCAGCGGTCGGGCCAGCTTCAGTTCCGGATAGACCGGGACCGGGACGCCGAACAGCTGGTGGTGGAAGGCGGTGTGGGGAGCCGGTCCTGGAGACACCCGGGGGGTCACCAGGCCGATCTCGTGACCCCGCTCCGCGGCGTGGGCCACGAGGCGACCCAGCGTCCTGGCCACCCCGTTCACCTCGGGGAGGTACGTGTCCGTAAAGAGGGCGATCTTCATGACGCACAAGTTCGCCGTCCCTCTCCACCCCTCTGTGATGATCCGGTATCGGAGCTGTCACTCCGTCCCGGGAGTCCCACCCGGGAAGGGGCGGCAGGTGGGGATTGGCAGG
>CAYQVI010000348.1:1403-3319 GCA_964420725.1 uncultured Gemmatimonadaceae bacterium
TCACTCCGTCCCGGGAGTCCCACCCGGGAAGGGGCGGCAGGTGGGGATTGGCAGGCGGGGATTGGCGGTTGGGGAATCCCGCTTACCGTCCTGAGGCCACCTCGTACCCCGGCCGTTACGGACCACCGTGAGCTTCGGTCCGATGCTCACCACGACCCCCATCCTGTACGCCCCCGGCTCCACCGGGGGTCGGATCCCCGGAGCACTCCGGGTCCTGGACATCACCATGTTCTACGCCGAGGCCAGCGGCGGGGTGAGGACCTACCTGGCCGCCAAGGGGCTGGCGCTGGCCCGGCGGGGGGTCTCCCACGCGCTGGTGGTGCCCGACCGGAGGGACTCCATCTCCATGGACGGGGAGAGCCGGGTCTACCGCCTCCGGAGCCCCCGGGTCCCTACGACCCCGGGGTACCGGCTCCTGGTCTCACCGCAGGCGGTGGAACGGATCATCCACGAGGAGCGCCCCGACGTCATCGAGCTGGGGAGCCCCTTCCTGGTTCCCTTCCTGGTCCGCTGGGCCACCAGGGGACGGATGCGCCCGCCTGTGGTGGGGTTCTACCACAGTGACCTGGTGCGGACCTATGCCATTCCCTACCTGGGTCGGCTGGGGAGTCGGATGGAGGGCCTGGGGGTGGGTGCCGCACGCCGCTACGTAAGGAGTGTCTACGGGCGCTGTGATGCCACCGTGGCGGCCTCCAGCTCGGTGGCACGGGAACTCCGGGAGATGGGGATCCCCAACGTCCACCAGATCTCCCTGGGGGTGGACCTGGAGCTCTTCACCCCGGAGCGGAGGAGCGGGGCGCTACGGGAGCGGGAGGGGATCCCGGCAGGTCGCCCCATCGGGATCTTCGCAGGACGCATGTGCCCCGAGAAGCGGCTGGACGTGGTGCTGGACGCCCATGCCCGCCTGCCCCCCGGCGAACGCCCGCACCTGGTGCTGGTGGGGATGGGCCAGCAGCAGGAGTCCATCGCAGCACGCGCGGCGATGGACGGCTTCCTGACCATCCTCCCGTACCAGCACGACCGGGGGCGGCTGGCCGACCTCCTGGCGGATGCGGACTTCTATCTTGCCGCCGGCCCGGGGGAGACCTTCGGACTGGCTGTGGCGGAGGCCATGGCCGCCGGCCTCGGGGTCCTGGGGGTGGACAGCGGAGCCGTCCCCGATCGGCTGGAGGGGTCCGGAGCCGGAGAACTCTACCGGAACGGTGATGTGGAGGACTGTGCCCGGGCCATGGCCCTCCTGGGAGGGCAGGTGGGTCCGGAGATGAGGCACAGGGCCCGGGCCCATGCCCTGACCAGCTTCGGCTGGGAGGGCACCTTCGACCGTCTGCTGGAGCTCTACCGATCGCTGGCGGGGATGGGGGCGGGGCTGCGAGCCGGTACGGAGACCGTACCCGGGTGAAGCTCCGCCGACTGGCCACCCCTGTCTCCCTGGCGGCGCTGGGGGCGGTGACCTGGGTCACGGTGGGGGGGCTGACCGGCTTCCGCGGTGCGGTGGGGCTCCTTCCCCCCTGGATCCATCTATGGGCCCTGCTGATCTTCGGGGCCGAGCTCCTCTGCCGGGGTGGGAGGCTGACCCTCCTGGCCCGGGGAGTGGGTCGCCCCCTGGGGCTCGGGGCGGCCTGTGCCACCCAGTTGGTGGGGGAGGCCGCCGCCGCCGTCACCCCCTCCCGCTCCGGCTCCGACCCCGCCCGCCTACTGGCGCTCCGCCGGCTGGGGGTGGACCTCCCCGGCGGGGGGGCCATGATGGTGGGGGAGATGGTGGTGGAGGCCGCGGCGCTGGGGATCGCCGTGTTCCTCATGGTCCTGCTGGTGCCGGGGATCGGGATCCCCACGGCGGGAGTCGCCCTCTACGTGGTGGGATCCCTCACCGTGGCGGCCACCATCGTGGGATTGGCTGCAGGGGGGGGCAGGAGCAG
>CAYQVI010000349.1:0-3316 GCA_964420725.1 uncultured Gemmatimonadaceae bacterium
CCGCCACCCGGGACCCACCGGAGGGGATCCTCGGGATGGTCAGGGGCTGACCGATGCGGAGACGACGGGGATTCAGCCCTGGATTGGCAGCCTGGAGATCCGACAGCCGGATCCCGTAGGAGGCGGCAACGGCAGAAAGGGTCTCCCCCCGGGCGATGCGGTGCTCCACAAAGGAGACCCGCTCCGAGGCCGGGATGGCCTCAAGATTCCGGGTGAATCCCTCGGCCTGACCCACGGGAACCCGGATGACGGTGGGGACACCCCGGGGGGTGATCCCCCGGACCAGGTGGGGATTCAGTCGCTCGATGACGTCCTGGGGTGACCCTGCCGCCCGGGCCAGCACATCGACGCTGGTGGCGTCCGCCACCGCCACCTCCTCGAACACCAGCGGCTCTGCCGGCGTCACCATGAACCCGTGCCCGAGGGGATCCTCACCGATCCGTGCAGCGGCGATGAACTTCGGAACGAAATCCTGGGTCTCAGCGGGAAGGTGGGGCCGGATGCGCCAGTAGGTGGCATCGTCCCTGGGGGCGTCCGGGGCATGGCGGCGGAGGATCGACTCCACCCGGAACGGGCCGGAGTTGTAGGCGGCCAGGGTGAGGAACCATGAGCCGAAGCGTTCGTGGAGTTCCTCGAGGTACCCCAGCGCCGCAGGGGTCGCCGAAAAGGGGTCCCGGCGCTCGTCCACCAGGGTATTCACATTCAGTCCCATGGACCGGGCCGTGGGACCCATGAGCTGCCAGAGCCCCGTGGCACCCACCCGACTCACCGCCGTGGGGTGGTAGCCACTCTCGATCACAGGGAGATACTGGAGGCTCAAGGGGAGTCCCCGGGCCTCCAGCTCCGACTCGATGACGGGACGATAGTACCCCATTCGACCCAGGGAGACCGGGAGATCGAAAACCCCCCGCCGGCGCCAGCGCTCCACCCAGTAGGCCACCCGCTCTTCCAGCTCCGGGTGCCCCATGAAGGGGGAGTCCAGGATGCCGTCCAGCCTGGGAAGGGGTTCCGTCGGAGGAGGCGGCATGAAGGTCGCGTCGACCACGGAGGCGGGCTCCACATGGGGGAGCTTGAGTTGATCGCCCTCCACCACGGGAGAGGGGGGGACCACCGGGGCCGGTGGAACCCTGACCCCGCATCCGGAGGCCAGGAGCACCGTCGCCAGGAGGAGTCCGCTGTTCCGGCGTCCCTTCATGGAGCGGCCGCTACCGAACATCGCCTCGTACCCACCACACACCGCCCAGCCAACGCCGATGCCCCCACCTCGAACATGAGCAACCTCCTCCCCGGACCAGGTTGATGGGTTGGCTCCGCGATGCTGCCGCAGGCCCTCCCCCGAACCGCCACTCGCTGAGACGTCCAGAACCCGTCCAGGGTTCCGCATCTGCTTCAAACCGTCGCACCCGGCAGGAAGACCCTGGCCCCCGGGACCCCCGGGAAGACACCCTCCCCCAGGGGAAAACTAGACTCCCGGCCCACCCACCACAAAGGCGGGAAGTGGAGGGCCCGTTCTGGCCGTCGGGGGAGTCCGGTGGAGAAGCGGGGCTCGGGGACGGGGACCGGACGCGTCGCCGACGAGACCACGGCCGGCGACGGTGGGAGGGGGGGCTCCGGTCTAGATGTGGTAGTTCGGGGCTTCCCGGGTAATGGTCACATCGTGGGGGTGGGACTCCCTGAGCCCCCCCGAGGTGACCCGGACGAACCGGGATCCCAACCGGAGGTCGTCCAGGGTGGCAGCGCCGCAGTACCCCATGCCGCTCCGCAGCCCGCCGATGAACTGGAACACCGTGTCGGTCATGGGCCCCTTGTAGGGCACCCGCCCTTCGATCCCCTCGGGGACCAGCTTCCGGACACTGGACTCCCCATCCTGGAAATATCGGTCTGCCGACCCCTGCTCCATGGCGGAGAGCGAGCCCATCCCCCGGACCATCTTGAAGCGCCGCCCCTCCAGGAGGAAGGCCTCCCCGGGAGACTCCTCGGTCCCGGCGAACATGGAGCCCATCATCACGGAGTGGGCTCCTGCGGCCAGCGCCTTCACCATGTCCCCCGAATACCGGATTCCGCCGTCCGCGATGATGGGCACCCGCCCCTCCACCCCCCGCACCGCCTCCAGGATGGCCGTGAGCTGGGGGACCCCCACCCCCGTGACCACCCGGGTGGTGCAGATGGAACCGGGCCCCACGCCGACCTTCACCGCGTCCGCTCCCCGTTCCACCAGCGCCGCAGCGCCTGCAGCCGTGGCCACGTTCCCCGCGACGATCTGGGCGTCGGGAAAACGCTCCCGGATGCGGGACACCGCCCGCAGGACTCCCTCGGAGTGCCCGTGGGCCGTATCGATGACCAGCGCGTCCACCCCTGCGTCCACCAGGGCCCCGGCCCGCTCCAGATCCCCGTCTGCGGCTCCGATGGCCGCCGCCACCCGGAGGCGGCCGTGGTCGTCCTTGCAGGCGGCGGGGAACTGGCGTCGCTTGAAGATGTCCTTCACGGTGATGAGCCCCCGGAGCTTCCCCTCTCCATCCACGACGGGAAGCTTCTCGATGCGGTGCTCATGGAGCATCGCTTCGGCGGTATCCAGGGTGGTCCCCACCGGAGCGGTGATGAGCCGATCTCCCGTCATCACGGACCGGAGGGGCCGATCCAGTTCGGTCTCGAACTGCAGGTCGCGGTTGGTGACGATCCCCACCAACCGCCCGTCCGCCTCCACGATGGGGACACCGCTGATGGAGAAGCGGGCCATCAGCCCGTGGGCCTCCCTCAGGGTCTGGTCCGGCCCCAGGGTGATGGGATTCAGGATCATCCCGCTCTCGGAGCGCTTCACCCGGTCCACCTCACCGGCCTGGAGCTCCACCGACATGTTCTTGTGGATCACCCCGATCCCCCCTTCCCTGGCCATGGCGATGGCCATCCGGGCCTCGGTGACCGTGTCCATGGCGGCGGAGAGGAGCGGGACGGCCAGCGGAATCGACCAGGTGAGGAAGGACGAGATGCTGGCGTCCCGGGGATGGACCTCGGAATGACCCGGAACGAGAAGGACGTCATCGAAGGTGAGTCCTTCCCCGATGATGCGGGAAGCCGGATCGGGGGCCTGGGGCATGGAACCTCCGGAGAGGGGGCTGGAACCGTGGGAATATGCGGCGCCCGCCCCCCGTGATGACCCCTGATCAGGGTCCCGGGAGGCGGGCGTTGGGCCGCCGGACGGCAGCATTGGAGCGTCCTTCATGGGCAAGTCTACCCGGCTGCCGGGAGAGGGTCAACCCCGGGGGCCGGGGGGCTCCTCCCCCCCCGCTGGCGGCCCTCCGGGAGGGTCCGTCCTCCC
>CAYQVI010000350.1:0-3286 GCA_964420725.1 uncultured Gemmatimonadaceae bacterium
GAGGTGGGCTCCTCCACGTCCAGGATCCTCCCCAGCGCCGCCATCTTGTGGGCCCGGGGGACGATGTAGGCCATCTGCCGGACCCTGGGCGCCTCCCCTTCCACGGCCACTTCCCGGGCCACGGTCACGTGGACCGGATCCCGGAGGTAGCGGGAGGTGAGGGCCGCCACCCGGGGGGGCATGGTGGCCGAGAAGAGGGCCGTCTGGCGTTCTGCCGGGGTGGCCTCCAGGATGGCCTCGAGGTCCTCGGCGAAGCCCATGTCCATCATCTCGTCGGCCTCGTCCAGCACCACCGCCGCCAGCGCGGCCAGGTCCAGCGATCCCCGCCGGATGTGGTCCAGCGCACGGCCCGGGGTGGCCACCACCACATCCACCCCCCGACGGAGCGCCCGGAGCTGCCCGTCGAAGGGGGCTCCGCCGTAGATGGGGAGGGCCGAGACCCCCATGGCCTTTCCGTAGCGGCTCACCGCCTCACCCACCTGCATCGCCAGCTCCCGGGTGGGGACCAGGACCAGCACCGAGGGAGCGGGGGTCTGTCGGGCGGCTGAATTCGCCAGCCGATGGAGGAGGGGAAGGGCGAAGGCCGCCGTCTTTCCGGTCCCCGTGGCGGCCTGGCCCAGGAGGTCCCGACCCTCCATCAGTGGCGGAATGGCCCGGGCCTGCACGTGGGTGGGCTCCTCGTAGCCCAGGCCGGTGAGGGCGTCCAGGAGACGGGTGTCCAGTCCAAGGTCGAGGAAACCGGGTGGATCGGAGGGAGGGGTCGAGTTCTGCGCCGTGTCGGTCATGGGGGTAAGGTAACGGGGAAGGGGCGTGAATTGGCCCCCCTGGAAGAGGCTGATGCCAGTCTCCCGGTAACGTTTCCCTCCTGCCATGCGTCCTGTCAGCACGATGCAAGAGACCGACGCCGAACTGGTGGGCCGGGCCCGAGGGGGGGATGGACAGGCGTTCGAGGTGCTGGTGCGCCGTCACCTGGGCGCCGCACTGGCCGTGGCGCTGGCCATCCTCCCGGATCGGGACGCGGCCCAGGACGTGGCCCAGGACGCCTTCGTGACGGCCCTGGAGCGACTGGAGGAACTCACCCGGGGGGAAGCCTTCAAGGGGTGGGTGCTCCGGATCGTGCGAAACCGCGCCCTGGATCGGAAGCGCTCCATCACCCGGTTTCCCCAGGTGGACATCGGGGTGGTGGATCCGCCGCACCAGGGGGATTCCCCGGAGCGGGAGACGGCCCGCTCGGAGCTCCGGGATCGCCTCTCGGCAGCGCTGTCCACCCTCCCGGAACGGGAGCGGGAGGTCCTCCTCCTCCACGACCTGGAGGGGTGGAAACACAGGGAGATCGGAGAGAAGATGGGGATGCTGGAAGGGACGGTCCGACATGTGCTGTTCCGTGCCCGGAGGATGATGCGAGCCGAACTGGGCTCCATGGAGGAGGTCTGATGAGAGAGGATGACGCGATGCAGAGCCCGTCGGGAGACGAGGTGCCGCTGGATCTCTCGGCCCTGGGTGTCGATCAGGACGCCCGGGAGCGGGAGGCGCTGGTGGCCCGGATCATGGCCGCCGCCGCACCGGAGCTGGAGCGGCGGGGATCGGGTGTCGTGCCCATCCGGGAAGGAGCCGGGGCGCTGGGGGTCCTCTCCCAGTGGACCCGCCCCATCCTGGCCGCCGCGGCGGTGGTGGGGCTCCTCTCCACCGGGGTCCTCCAGTGGACACCGGGGCCGGGGACCGGGACCATGGCGGAGGCGGAGACCGAGGCGGCGCTGCTCCCGGAGGTGCTGGGGCTCCCCACCACGGTGGCCACCTGGCTGGACGAGGGGAGGGCCCCCACCACGATGGAGCTGGTCCTGGCGATGGAAGAGGGGGAGGGATGGTGACCAACGGAGGGAGCCGCTGGGTGGGGCTGGCTCTGGTGGTGGTGGCCTTCCTCACGGGAGGGTTTGCCGGGGTGGCGCTGCAGCGGACGCTGGCAGCCCCGGCGGAGGTGGGGGCGGAGGTGCCGGAGGCGACCCGGGGAGGGCCGGATCGTCGGGGCTCCCCCCGTGGCGGTGGCCGCGGTGGCATCCCCGACCGGATGCCCATCCTGGATGCGCTGGAGTTGACGGAGGATCAGCGGAGCCGGGTGGACTCCATCCTGGAGGAGGGGCGCCGGAGGGTCACCACCCTCTGGCGGGAGCAGGAGTCGGTCTTCCGGGCCGCCATGGATTCCACACAGGCCGACATCCACGCGGTGCTCTCGCCGGAGCAGCGGGAGGAGTACGACGCCCGGGTCCGGGAGTTCAGGAGCCGGCGGGGAAATCCACCCCGGGGAGACAGCGGACGGGGCGGGGCCGCGCCCTCTCCTCCGGGACGCTGACCTCCGGGGAGAGAGCGGGGCGGCACCGGGGGGGACCTCCCGTTCCTCCCGGAGCCCCGCCGGGTGCGCCCGGGCTCGCCGCTACTGGGGGGCGGCCCCGGTCTTCCGTCCCCCGCTGATCCCCAGCGCCAGCCCCAGGTGCACCGGAAGGGAGAGCAGGATGAAGATGGTGTTCTGCTGCGGGGTCAGGGGGAGGAGCGCCACCAGCACCCCCAGCAGGGAGAGCCCCACCACCACCCAGGCCAGCCCCACCAGGGTCGACGAGGCCCGCCCTCGCACCGCGGCGGGGATGAGAAGCGCCGCCACGGCCAGGGAGAGGGGATTGAACTGGAGGATGCTCTCGTTCCAGTACATGAAGTGGTGGTCCGTGAAGAGGACCAGCACCAGGAGCAGCCCCCCCACCCCTGCCAGCAGACTCCAGGCGAAGGCAAACGCCCCGAACCCCAGCCGCAGTGCCACCGGCGACGATTCGGCCCCTCGCGGCGCCATTCCCCGCCCCAGCCCCAGCAGCAGCCCCCCCAGCACCACCCCCAGCCCCAGGTACCAGGGGCTCCAGCGGGGGGGAACCGCCACCTCCGCATCCCGGGTGGTGGGGATCAGCACCTGCTCCGAGAGCACCAGCGGCCGCCGTGATCCGTCGGCACCCACGATCTCGAAGTCCCGGATGGCGTCCCGGAGCGTCATGGGGAGGAACATCTCCTCCCACACCGAGATGGGCTCATCCCCCGGCGACCCCAGGAGGAAGTCCATCCCCGTGTAGAGGAGGGGGTCCACCTGGGTGAGGCGCCGGGTGTGGGTCCGGTAGGCGGTGCCGGTGGGCTCGTTCCGGAACCGCTCCCCCAGTTGCCCCCCCAGCACCCGGTCCAGCACGTCCCGGACCCGGGTGGAGCAGTTGTCCAGGAAGTAGTCGTAGAAGTAGTCCCGGTTCTCCGGGAGGGC
>CAYQVI010000351.1:0-3251 GCA_964420725.1 uncultured Gemmatimonadaceae bacterium
GGGGGGGGAGAAATGGGGGGCTGAGGCGTTCATGTACTCAGAGATCGGTGAGCGCGCCACTCGGAGGGACGTGCGCGTGATGGATCCGTTCCCCGGCCCGACCTCGAAGTTCGCCGACCTGCGCGTGCACCCAGTGTTGGGAACTCGCGCAAGAACGCTCCCCCAGAAAGGAGAAAACCGTATGGACCGCCAAGATGACAGAAACCCCCTGCTGGGTCTGATCCGACTGCCTGGACTGATGGTGGTTCTTTTTGTGGCGCTGGCCGGCGCTCCGTCGGAGACGACTGCGCGATCCACCTGCCAGACCTACACCATCGAAGAGTGCGTTTCTTCCGGTTCATGCCTCGAAGTGGCCGGGAGGCCCTGCGGGGAGCAGCTTCCCGGATGCGCAGGTTTGGGCTGGATCGCGTGCGGACTCGGGAACTGCGACGGCACGGACGTGGCCCAGGTCTGCCACTTTGAAGAGACCTGATTTCGGAGGAGAGATGCCACCCTTCACAGCGACTCGCGGCTGGCTTTCCGGCTTGTCCGGGAGGCACGCCGGGTCGCCCACGGAGCGAACGTCGTGCCATCTGCCCCTCTGGTTGTACGCAGCAGTGATCGCGGTGTCGGCGTGCGCAGACGGGAAGCGCGAAGCATCACTCGAGACTTTCGTCCAGTTCGACAGCGCCGGGGTCCTGATGTCCCTGTCCCCGGCGGAACAGGCCTTTGCGCCCATTGGCTGGGCGCTTGATTCCGTTCCCGATCTGGTGCTGGGGATGGAGGAGCATCCCTCCGGCCCGTTCATGCGGGTCGTTGGTGTTCGGGACCTTCCGGAGGGTGGGATCCTCGTTGTGGATGACGGTCGCCGTGAGGTCCTCCTCTACGATGTCCTCGGACGCGAGGTGGCGCGTCGGGGCGGGATGGGACGAGGACCAGGCGAGTTCATAACGCCTCGCCTCGTTCCCTCCGCCAACCGGGACTCCGTCATCGTGTATGATATCAACAGTGCACGGGTCACTGTGTTCTCTGCTGATCTGGAGGATATGCGAATCGAGCACCTGGGGGCGGATCGGCACGGTAGGGTCGTTCCCTTCGGCGTAGTGGACGGCCTCTGGCTCAGAGGGCGCAGAACGTTCAATGGCGGAACGTACGAATCGACCCTGTACACGCCAGGCCCGGTCGAGGACGCCAAGACGCTCTTCGTGACTGATCCGCAGAGCTTGGATGTGCGTGAGCTGGTGACTTTCTCCGCGACCCGCTGGTTCGTGAAGGACGATGCTCCGATCAACCTGGTTCCCCACGCCCCCGCTCCTGCGTGGACTCCCACGCGTGGAGGGCTGCTCGTCACGGATGGTGTGACGTTCGAGGTCCGGGAGCTGGATCCTGATGGAGGGCTGGCGCGGATCCTCCGCATCCCCACCCCGACGGATCCGGTGACTTCGGAGATGATCGACGGCTGGGCGCGACGCATGCAAAACACGCCCCCAGGAAGCGAGGTCGATCCCCGGTATGTGAGGGTGTATGACGGTTATCCCATTCCTTCCCACCTGCCGGCATTTCGGTCTCTCCTGCTCGATTCCGAAGGCTGGGGGTGGGCGGAGATCTACGGCTGGGACCCGCACGAGCCCGTCCAATGGGCGCTATTCGATCCGGAGGGTCGAGCCCGGGGAGTCGTGCGGATGCCGACGGGATTTGAGCTCCACAGCGTCGGAGCGGACCGGCTGCTCGGGGTTTGGCGGACTGACTTCGGAGTAGAGTTCGTTCACAGCTACCGCCTGCGAAGAACTGGCGCCTGAAGCGGACGGCCGGAGAGGCAACCCATACGAGGAGGCCAGGATGGCAGGAGCAAGAACAGTTCTGGAGGTGGGGGCCACGGTCGCGGTGACGGCAGTGGCTCTTGCCGTAGGTGGCTCCTACCTCTGGGATCGCCATGCCTCTCGCAACCTCAGCGTGTACGAAACCTCCCGCGAGATTCCCGGATGGGAGGACGCGAACCTCCAAGGGATCCGCCGCGGCGCGGCTGACGCCCCGTACGTTCTGACAGAGTTCATCGATTTCGAATGCCCGTTCTGTGCGCGACTCGCGCCAAGGATCGACAGTCTCGTGACCGACTACCCGGAGGAGGTGGCGGTTGTGTTCCAGCACTTTCCACTCACGGGGCACCGCAATGCCATGCCTGCAGCGATCGTAGCCGAGTGTGCGGATAGGCAAGGCGTCTTCTGGAACATGTACCGCGCGCTTCTTGCCGGGCAGCATGGCTTTGGTACCGAGCCGTGGGAAACCTTCGCGATCGAAGCTGGGGTCAACGACCTCGGTGCTTTCGCTCGATGCATCGACTTGCCTCCGGACTCGTTCCCGCGGATTGCGCTGGGTAGTGCCCTCGCTGCCGAAACAGGAGCCACAGGGACCCCGACGGTCTGGCTCAATGGACGGGTGGTCAACCCCAACCTTCAGGCTGTACGGGAGGTGATCGAAGCCCGATGACCAGGCGTATCCCGGATGCCCGGCACGGAACGGGTGTTGAGACGTGAACGGACATGGACGGGTGCTGTCCTATGCCGAACGCCGGGAGGCTTACCGCTGGACGGGGTCACCGCGGGCCACCCGTTGGAGCATGGCTCCCAGCTCCGAGCTGGGACCCCCTCGCGGGGGCGCCGCGGGCCTTCGGCCCTTCCGCCCCCATCGCTCTCGGGCGGAAGGATTGATTCAAGATTCCGGTGGGTCGGATCGGGGCCATCGCCCCCGCCCACCTCACCTCTCAACTGTCCACCGAACCGGGGCAGGTCCACACCCCCATCTCCAGCTCCGGAAGCGCCAGGAGGCGCAGCCGCTCCCCCTTCCGGTGCCGGGTCACCGAACGGTAGCCTCCCCCCTCCGGCTCCCGGTACACCTCCACCACCTCCGCCGGGAGGTCGACGATCCAGTACTCCGGGATCCGGGCCGTGGCGTAGAGGGGGGCCTTCCTCTCCCGGTCCACGGGAACCGAGGTGTCCGCCACCTCCACTACCAGGAGGACGTCGTCCGGGAGGGGGGTTGCGCTCCATGTAGTCGTCGGGGCGGGGGCGCACCACCGCCAGGTCCGGCTGGGGCTCCGAGAGGTCGCTGAGGCGCACCGGATTCTGCACGGTGACCAGCGCCTCCGGTCCCACACCGGTCACCAGGATCCGGGTGAGGCGGTTCACGCACCCTGCGTGGCGGCTTCCGATGGCTGCCATCCGGCTCCAGCAGGGTGAGGGTGGGGCACAGCGAGATGGCCTGGGACACCAGCA
>CAYQVI010000352.1:0-3225 GCA_964420725.1 uncultured Gemmatimonadaceae bacterium
ACGCCCAGGCGGAAGCCGTAGGGGTGCGTCTTCTGTCCCATCCGGTGGTTACTCCTTGCTGTCCACGACAACCGTGATATGGCTCGTCCGCTTCCGCAGCGGAGCGGCGCGACCCATTGCCGCAGCCCGGAACCGCTTCAGGGTCGGACCCTCGTCCACGAAGACCTCCCGTACGTACAGGTCGTCCACGTCGACGTGATCCCCGTCACCCTCTGCCTTCACCTGGGCATTGGCAACTGCCGACCGGAGCGTCTTCCCCACCGGCTCTGCTGCCGCCTTCTTCGAGAACATCAGGATCGAGTAGGCTTCATTGACGGCCCTTCCCCGGATCAGGTCCACAACCAGCCGGACCTTTCGGGGGCTCATCCTCACGTGTCGAGCAATCGCCTTCGCTTCCATCTCGTCGAGTCTCCGCGTCCGGGCGTGAATCAGCGCCTGGAGCGCTTGTCAGCCAGCTTGCCGCCGTGGCCCCGGAAAAGCCGGGTCGGGGAGAATTCCCCCAGTTTGTGGCCCACCATGTTCTCGCTGATGTACACCGGGATGAACTTGTTCCCGTTGTGGACTGCGACGGTGTGCCCGACGAACTCCGGGGAGATGGTGGAGGCTCTCGCCCAGGACTTCACCACCTTCTTCTCACCCCTGGAGTTCATCGCCTCAACCTTGAGGAGAAGCTTCTCGTCGATGTATGGGCCCTTCTTTACGCTGCGTGCCATCGGTTCTTTGACCCTGGGGGATCCCCGCCGCCGGACGATCCGGCGGATTCACGTTACTTGGTGGCCTTGCCCCGCTTCCGGCCACGGACGATCAGGCGATTGGACGGCTTCTTCCGCAGCCTGGTCTTCTTCCCCTCGGGCTTGCCCCAGGGGGTGACCGGCGGACGCCCACCGGAGCTCCGGCCCTCACCACCACCCAGGGGGTGGTCCACCGGATTCATCGCCACACCCCGGACCTTTGGACGCCGTCCCCGCCACCGGTTTGCACCGGCCTTGCCGATGGACTGCAGCTCATGGTCCTGGTTCCCCACCTGCCCGATGGTGGCCATGCACTCCTTGCGGACGCGCCGGACCTCGGTAGAGGGAAGACGAAGGGTGACATAGTCCCCCTCCTTGGCCATCAACTGCACCCCGGATCCCGCCGAGCGGGCCATCTGGCCACCCTTCCCCGGCTTCAACTCCACATTGTGGACCGTGGATCCCAGGGGGATGGACTCCAGGGCGAGGGCATTCCCCACCTTGATGTCGGATCCCGGGCCCGACACGATCATCTCCCCCACGTTCAGCCCCCGGGGATGGAGAATGTAACGCTTCTCCCCGTCGACGTAGTGGATGAGGGCGATATTCGCCGACCGATTCGGATCGTATTCGATCTCCGCCACCCGACCGGGCACCCCGACCTTGTTCCGCTTGAAGTCGATGACCCGGTACCGGCGCTTGTGTCCCCCCCCCCGCCTGCGGGAGGTGATGTGCCCGTGATGATTCCGTCCGCCGGTGCCGTGGAGCGACTCCGTCAGCGACCGCTCAGGACCCTTCCGGGTCAACTCGGGGCTCACGCTGATGGACCGGAAGCGGGTCCCTGCCGTCATCGGCTTGAACTTCTTGATTGCCATGATCGTCCTCAGCCGGCTTCGTAGAGCTCGATGGAATCACCGTCCGCCAGCTTCACCAGCGCCTTCTTGAAGGAGGCGGTGCGCCCGACGTTCCAGCTCTTGTTCATCCGGCCCATCTGCGACCGACGGGACTTCCCGGCGTACCGCATGGTCCGGACGTCCAGGACCGTCACGTCCCAGAGCGTCTGCACGGCCCGGGTGATGTCGATCTTGTTCGCATCCTTGGCCACGATGAAGGCGTAGACGTTCTCGTCCTCGCCCAGTCGTGCCGTCTTCTCGGTCACCACCGGTCGGATGATGACATTGTGTGCCTCACGCATCTGCGTCGTCTCCCTCAGTCACCGCGGTGGTGGAAGGCACCCGGTCGATGGCACCCCGCTCGATCACGAGGGTCGTGGCGAAGAGCACGTCATAGGCCGACTCGGTCCCGAAGGGGATCACCTTCAGCCCCTTCACATTCCGGGCAGAGAGGTGGAGGTTCTCGTTCACCCCGTCCGTCAGGATCAGGACCTTCCCGGCGGCCTCGATGGACTTCAGGTATTCCCGGAGGCGCTTCGTCTTCGGCGTGTCGTAGTCGAAGGCATCCACCAGGAGCACCCGCTCCGCCTCGGCCCGGGCGTTGAGCGCGGACCGCCGAGCCAGTCCCCGGACCTTCTTGGGGAGCTTCTGGCGCCAGCTGTGGGGGATGGGAGGAAATGCCACACCACCTCCCTCCCACTGCACGGCACGGATGGTCCCCTGCCGGGCCCGACCGGTCCCCTTCTGCCGCCAGGGCTTGCGTCCGCCACCCGCCACCTCGGACCGGGTCTTGGCGGAGTGGGTTCCCTGACGCTGGTTGGCCAGGAACACCTTCACCGCCAGGTGGAGCACTCCCTCGTTGACCACTCCGTCGAAGATGCTCTCCGGGAGGGGTCGCGCGCGGCCCTTCTGGCCGTCCGCCTTGTAGTAACGGGCCTTGTACATGATCACTTCTGGATGAAGAGGACGGCGTTCCGGGCCCCGGGAACGGCACCCTTCAAGAAGAGCAGATTCCGTTCGAGATCCACACGGACAACCTTCAGATTCCGCACAGTCACCCGGACGTTCCCCATCTGTCCGGGCATCTTCTTTCCCTTGATCACCCGGGACGGGTTGGTCCCGGGCCCGATGGATCCCGGATTCCGGGACATCGGGTGTCCATGACCCCCGGGACGCCCCGTGAACCCGTGGCGCTTCACCACTCCCTGGAAGCCCTTCCCCTTGGAGGTGCCCGTCACCTTCACGGCATCCCCCGCAGTGAACAGCTCCACCGTGAGGTTCTCTCCAGCTTCCGGTGCCTCGCCCTCGGCCAGGGGGAACTCCCTGAGCACGAAGGGCGTGTGATCCAATCCCGCCTTCGCGGCATGGCCGGCCGCGGCTTGCGTGGCACGCCGGGCCTTCCGTACTCCGAAGCCCAGCTGCACTGCGCGATACCCGTCCGATCCGTCATCCTTCACCTGGACGACTGGGCACGGCCCGGCCTCGATCACAGTCACGGGAATGACGTTCCCGGCTTCGTCGAAGACGCGGGTCATCCCCACCTTTCTTCCGATCAATCCAGCCATCTCTGAGCGTCTCCTCAGTCGACCTTGATCTCGACG
>CAYQVI010000353.1:0-3219 GCA_964420725.1 uncultured Gemmatimonadaceae bacterium
GGCCTGCACCCCCCCGGGGAGGGAAATGCCCAGCGCCACCAGGCATACCCACAGCCGGGGGGAACGTCTGCCGGTGCGGCGCCCCCGGGGTGCCTCCGGCCTGTGGAGTCGCACGTCCGGACGGAATTCAGGGACGGACATCGGCCACCACCGGAGAGCGCTGGAGGAGATCCTGCAGGAAGGCGGACACCGCGGCTTCATCAAGGGTGACCAGCGACTCCAGGAAGAGTTCCGCCCCCCCGGGGTCGCCGGTAGCGTCCAGATGGTACCCCACCACCCCCACAAGCCCCCGGGGGCTCCTGGCTCCCAGGAGGGTCTCCGCCCGGAGGTCCCCCACGATCCGCTCCACTTCACCGGGCTGCATCTGCCGGGTCACGGTGTCCCGGATCCCCTGGATGGTGCGGCGCATGGCGGCGGCCTCACCGGAGTAGGCGGCCCCCGTGACCACCAGGGCCGCCCGCCCCCCCAGCTCCCAGAGCTGCACCCCTGCCTCCATCCGGCCTGGAAGGGACTGGAGTCTCGAGGCCATCAGGCGGGCGGCGACGGCACTCCGGGGGTCGTCGGGGGAGTCGATGGCATACGCCTCCCCGTACCAGCTCCGGAGGACCTGGCTCCGGACCCGGGTCCCGGAGCGGGGGGCGGGCGAAGCAGAGACAACCCCTCCTTCCCCCTCGGGGACCCCGGCGTCGAGGATCCCGGCCAGGAGGACCTCTACCGGCACCGGGGCAGCGGCCACCACGGTCATCATCTCCCGGCGGTGGCTCCGACGCCACACGTCCTGCACCCGGGGCCAGTCCAGCGCAGCCAGCGATGCGGGAGAACCGGAGAGGGGGGGGAGCTCCGGAGCCACCCCCTCCCGGAGCCGGGTGTCCAGCACCCCGGACGGGGTCTCACCCCCCTGTTCCAGCTCCACCCGGAGACGTGCGAGGGCGCCATCGACTCCCCACTGGTCCGGCTCCCGCACCAACTCCCTGACCAGCCAGGCCAGGTGATCGAAGGCGGCGGAAGGACCGGTGACGGTGTAGGCGATCCCGTGGAAGGTCCGGGACCCTTCGATGCGGGCCCCCACCCGTCGGGCCAGCGGCTGCACCCGGTCCAGGGCCGCCAGGACCAGGGCGCGCCCGGCTCCCGCCTCGGCGGACGACTCGGTGAGGGGGAGGGAGAGACGGAGGGAGGCCACGGCCGTGCCGGGGGCCTCGAAGTGGATGAGCCGGGGCCCGCCGGGGATCTCCAGCACGGCGTCGGGTGCCAGGGCGGGGCGGGGGGACGACACGACCGGGGGATCCCCCACCTGGCCCTGGAGGGGGGAGCCGGACAGGACGAAAGAGACCCCGACCCCCAGGGTGAGGGCCAGCGGGAATGGCTGGAACCGGCGAGTGGACACGGGGTGCAGGAACTCCCGTTGAACAGCGTGGGCCCGCAGGACGGGGCGGGCCGGGCTCCCCCCGGGCGGAGCCCGGGAATGACCTAGGGTACCATTCCAGGCATGATGAAGTTCATCGGGTTCACAGGCTGGCCCCGGACCAGCACCTCGTAGTGGAGGTGCGGCGAGGTGGAGAGTCCGGTGCTCCCCACCTGAGCGATGACGTGGCTCCGCTCCACCACCTGTCCCACCCGCACCAGGACCTTCTCGGCATGTCCGTAGAGGGTCTTGTAGCCGTACCCGTGGTCGATCTCCACCGTCAGCCCATACCCGGACTTCCAACCCGCATGGACCACCCGTCCCCGGGCGGCCGCAAGGATGGGGGTTCCCCGGGGAGCCGCGATGTCGATCCCCTCATGGGGCATGTTGCGGTTCAGGATGGGGTGGAGACGGGAGCGGGAGAAGCCACTGCGGAGGAGACCTGCGGCGGGGAGGATGGAGGGGGTGGCGGCCATCAGCTCCTCCTGCGCCTGCAGGGAGTCGATGGCCTCCATCATACTGCTCCGGAAGAGCCCCACCCGCCGCTCCATGGCGCCCAGGTCGTACTCCACCGCGAACACGTCCTTCCCCAGCGTGGAGTCCACCTGGAAGAGCTCCTGCTCCTCCAGGGAGGGAGAGCCGGGGCCTCCGACGCCCACCCGGAGCACCTCTTCGTCGATGGGGGTCAGGCCGGCCAGCAGACGGGCCTCGGTGTCCCGTTCCGCCAGGAAGGCCAGGTCGCCCTCCAGCCCCCTCATCCGGGTGCGGATCCCCTCCAACTCCGCCGTCAGGACCCGGTTCTCCTGCTCCAGGAGTCCCGCCTCGATCCGGTAGGCGCTCTTCATCCCCAGGGTCACCAGCAGGGCCACGAAGACCGTTGCCAGGAAGGCTGCCCCACCCGCAGCCGTGCGGAGGGTCCTGCGGGAGAGTGTCACCTGACGGAGAGGACCATCCTCGCCCTGGACAAGGACGATCGTCCACTGATCTCGTGCCATACCTGCTTCCTTGGGTGCAACCGGCGGACGAATCCGCGGACCGGCCCATCCATTGGGGCCGACCCACCGGCAGGACCGGGGGTGATGGACGACGTATGAGCGAAACCCTGAAGCTAGACCACGCTCGTTCTCGATGTCAACGAAGGAATCCCGGCTGTATCAATCCTTGCCGGAACCCTCCAGGAGGTCGGATCGGGGAAAGAGTGGATCCCCCTTCCGGACGTTTCCACCTGCCAGCCGGAGTGATACCGCCGCATCCAGCCCGGGGATCCCTTCCAGCCCCAATCTCTTCGCCAACTCCAGCATCCGCTCCGGCATCACCGGCTCCAGGAGGGCGGCAAGGAGGACCATGACCCTGGAAAGCGTTGCCAGCGTCTCGTCCAGCTCCGCGGCCCTGGCCGGATCCTTCGCCTGGGCCCAGGGCTCCCGCTCCTCCACGTATCCGTTTGCGTCCCGGGCCAGATCCATGGCTGCCGCCAGGGCGTCGTGGACCCGGTACTCCTGCATGGACGTCCGGAAGGCCGCCAGGGTTGCACCCATCCGGTCGGCAAGGCCCGTGCCCGGCGCCTCGGGGATCACCCCGTCCCGGTAGCGGCTGACCATGGAGAGCCCCCGGCTCACCAGGTTCCCCAGGACGTTGGCCAGCTCGTCGTAGCGGGTGAGGAAGCGCTCCGGCGTATAGGATGCGTCCTGTCCGGTGGGCATCTCCCGGAGGAGGTACCAGCGCACCGCATCGGTGCCGAACTCCTCCCGGAGGGCCAGCGGGTCCACCACGTTCCCCAGCGACTTGGACATCTTGGTCTCCCCCACCACCCACCACCC
>CAYQVI010000354.1:0-3213 GCA_964420725.1 uncultured Gemmatimonadaceae bacterium
AGCCGCGCCCGGCCCGGATCCTCCTGGACAACATGACGGTGGCCACCATGGAGGAAGCGGTGCGGGTGGTGGCGGCACTCCCCTCTCCCCGTCCCCTCCTGGAGGCCTCCGGAAACCTGGATCTGGAGCGGGTGGCTGCGGTGGCCCGCACCGGGGTGGACCTCCTGAGCGTGGGCGCACTCACCCATTCCGCCCCGGTGGCGGACCTGTCCCTTCTCCTGGAGTCCGGGTGGGCGCCAGGTTGAGCGGTCCGTGGCCGGTTGAGGGGCGAAGGGGGATGCCAACCCCCGTTCCCGATGACCGATGGGAGGGGGAGGACGTCCGGAAGTGGGCGCAGTGGTGGGGGATTCCCACCCTGCAGGTCTTCCATTCCCTCCACTCCTCCAATGATCGGCTGAAGGAACTGGCGATGGAGGGGGCGGAGCCCTTCACGGTGGTCCTGGCCGAGACCCAGACGGGAGGGCGGGGACGAGGGGGACGGGGGTGGCATTCCCCGACGGGGATGGGACTCTGGATCTCGGTGCTGCTGGACTCCCCCCGGACGCCCTCGGCCCTCCCCATCCTCCCCCTTCGGGTGGGAATGGCCCTTGTCCGTGCCGTGGAGGTGGCTGTCCCCCCCCTCCGGCCGGGAATCAAGTGGCCGAACGATCTCATGGTGGAGGGCCGAAAGGCGGCGGGAGTCCTCTGCGAGGTGGTGCAGGGAGCCGGAGGGCGGACCGGTGTGGTGGTGGGGTTGGGGGTGAATCTCCGGCAGGAGGCATCGGACTTCCCCACGGAGCTTCGCCGGGGAGCCGTCTCCCTGGCCATGGCCGCCGGCTACGCGCCGGACCGGTCGTTCCTGCTGGGATCCTTCCTGTCCATCCTCCGCAGTACGCTGTCCGGGGCGGGGCCCCTCCTCTCCCCCCGCGAGCTGGAGGCGCTGCAGACCATGGATCGACTCAGGGGGAGAACGGTCCGGGTGGAACCGGGGGGCACCGGGATGGCTGCAGGGATAGCAGAGGATGGCGCCCTTCTGGTGGACAAAGGGGGCGCTGCTCCCCGGCGGGTGATGGCGGGCTCCGTTCGACTGGTGGATCCCCCGGCGGGCTGACTCCGCAGGGGGAGTCCGATTCCGTCGGGAGTCGGCCCCACCCCCCGTCGGCCATCCGGATGGGCCGATTCCGGATCCGCCGGCCCGGATCAGGCGGGAAGGTCGGCCCCCGTGGATCCCAGGAGCCGCAGTCCGTACCAACGCACCCAACGGTCCGACGCAGCCAGCATCCGGGTCAGGGTCACGGTTCTCCCCACCTCGCTCCGTTGCAGCTTCACCGGTTCGGTGAAGACCCGGGGGTTGTCCCGGCTGAGTCGCAGCGTCCCTGCCGCCAGGAAGAGGGGGAGTGCACAGAAGAAGCGGACATCCCGTGCGCCGAAACGCTCCAGCCCCCGGATGTACGACACCCCCGCAAGGACGTGGCGCTCGGCCTTCTCCGTGAAGGCCCTGAGTACCGCCGGGTGGTCCCGGGGCCCGGGGGGTGTGCCCCTGAACGAGGCCGGAACGAAGTCCCACCCCCGATGGATGTCCTCGTGGAGCCCCCGGATGACGTTCACGGTCTGGAGGGCCAGGCCGAATTCGTTGGCCAGGTGCATCATCCGGTCCCGGGGAGCCCGGACCACCCCGGCGGTCGCCAGGAAGAGGTCCGTCAGGAGGAGCCCCACCTTCCCCGCCACCTCGTGCATGTAGTCGTCCAGCTCCGCCTCGGTCTCGAACTGGGGTCCCCGCCGGATCCAGCGGGCCATCCCCCGGGTGGAGCTGGCGGTGTGTCGGACCACGATCTCCCCGGAGCCATCCTCCAGCCCCCCCAGCGCCTCGAACACCCTGGCCACGTGGTTGGCCGCAAGTGCGTCCGGAGTGCCGTCGTCGGCGGCTTCCAGGACCCGACGGAGCTCCGGTGGGAGCGTACCGGTCACCAGCGCCTCCGCCCACTCCTCCAGCAACTCCACCTTGTCGCCGTCTTCCAGGGAGGTGGTGTCCTCCAGGAAGTCGGACACCCGCAGTACCAGGTAGGCGATCCCGATGGGGCGACGGAGGGAACCCCGGAGGGCGTGGATCCCGGGAGCGAAGGTCCTGGAGGTGGCGAGAAGGAGTTCGTCCAGGGAGGGCTCCGTCGTGGACCCCGTGGGTTCGCCTCCGCCCGCTTCCTCGTCGTGCTCGGTTTCCGTGGGCATTGCATGGGCGTGGAGGGAGCGGACCGGGCCACCGGACGCCGACCCGGGGACAACACTAAGGCCGGGGACGCCCCCGCTACAAGGCACGGGCGGAGCATCCGGAAAGCGGAGCGCCGCTGCGGTAGACAGCGGGCGCCTGGAGGCCGCTGAGCGGTTGACAGGAACCCGCTTCCCATTACCATTCAGCCCTGTGGTGTTAGCACTCACCGTCGACGAGTGCCAACACCCCGGAATACGATGTCCATGAAGGACTCCTGACCCACATTCCAAGAACGGAGGTGACGCAGTATGGCATCCACCGCCGCAGCCAAGATCCAGCCGCTGGCCGACCGCGTGGTCGTCCAGGCGCTGGCAGAGGCCGAGCAGACCAGGGGTGGCCTCTATATCCCCGACACCGCCAAGGAAAAGCCCCAGCAGGGCGAGATCGTGGCCGTGGGCCCGGGGAAGCTCTCCGACGAGGGCGCCCGCCTCACGCCGGACGTGAAGGTCGGCGACCGAGTGCTCTACGGGAAGTACAGCGGGACCGAGGTCACGGTGGACGGGGAAGAGTTCCTCATCCTCCGCGAGTCCGATATCCTCGCCGTTCTCAAGTCGTAAGGGGAGACACAGACCATGGCAGCGAAGGAACTGGAATTTGACGTCGAGGCCCGTGCCCGCCTGAAGTCCGGGGTGGACAAGCTGGCCCGTGCGGTGATGGTGACCCTCGGCCCCAAGGGCCGGAACGTGGTGCTGGACCGGAAGTTCGGGTCCCCCACGGTGACCAAGGACGGCGTCTCCGTCGCGAAGGAGATCGAGCTCGAGGACGCCATCGAGAACATGGGTGCCCAGATGGTGAAGGAGGTCGCCACCAAGACCTCCGACCTGGCCGGTGACGGGACCACCACGGCCACCGTCCTGGCCCAGGCCATCTTCGCCGAAGGGCTGAAGAACGTCACGGCCGGCACGAACCCCATGGGGATCAAGCGGGGCATCGACAAGGCGGTGGAGAAGGTCGTCGCCGAGCTGAAG
>CAYQVI010000355.1:0-3213 GCA_964420725.1 uncultured Gemmatimonadaceae bacterium
CTCCGCCTCGGGGGTGGGGAACTCCACGTCCAGATTGTCCATCATCGTGAAGAAGCGTTCCTGGAAGCGGGCCGGGCGCAGCCCCGCCCGCTCCATCTCCTCCAGGAGGGGGTCCCCGTCCGCCGCCCTCCGCTCCAGGAAGCCGCTCCAGAAGCGCCGGGCCATCTGCATGAGCTCGGCGGTCATCAACTCCCGGAACCCCGGATCCACCCCGGCCTCCAGCGGGCGCTCCCGGAGGAGCCGGGCGCAGAATGAGTGGATGGTCCCGGCAAAAGCATTGTCCAGACCGTCCAGGGCCGCCCGGAGCCGCACGGCCTCGTCGGAATCAGGGGGGAGGGAGCCCAGCGCCTCTTCCAGCGCCTGCTGCAGGCGCTGGCGGAGCTCCCCAGCAGCCTTCCGGGTGAAGGTCACCGCCGCCATCCCCTCCACCTTCACCGTCCCGGTGGAGAGGAGCCCCAGCATCCGGTCCACCAGCATGGTGGTCTTCCCCGACCCGGCGCCGGCCTCCACCAGGAGGTTGGTGTCCAGGTCGTGGCGGATCCGCTCCCGGGCCGCATGGTCGTTGGGGACGCTCAAGGTCACGAGTCCTCCCACTGGCGGATGCGCCGGAGGGGAAGGAGTTCGGGCTCGGTACCGATCCGCTCCTTCGCCCAGTCCGCCGGGGGCGAGATGAGGGTGCGGCCATCCTCCTGCACCCGGCACACGGCGGCGAAGTCGCAGAAGCGGCAGTCGCCGGAGTCGTCGGACGGGAGAAACCGCCCCTCCCGGACCAGGTCCAGGAGGGCACCAATCATCTCCCTTCCCGATTCCATTTCCTTACGGGTGAATGACTTACGGTCGTTCCGCCCCTTCCGCCCCGGGAAGAGATAGACCATGGCCTCCACCCCCTCCCCCCTGATCTGCTCCACCGCCAACGTGTACAGGATGTGCTGCAGTCGCCGCCCCCCGTGGAAGACCCCCTGGTCCGGTCCGTACCGGGTGGCACCGCCGGTCTTGTAGTCCACCACCACCAGGCCGGAGGCTCCCCGGTCCACCCGGTCCACCGCACCCCGGAGGGCGATGGTCCCCCCCGGCACCGGCACCTCCACCGGAAGACCGGCCTCGGGGCCGAACCGGAGTTCCAGCGCCTCCCATGGGGCGCCGTCCCGCACCACCTGGGCGACAAAGGCGGTGACGTCGCTCACCAGCCCCACCATCTCCCGGTTCCGGACGCTCTCCCCCGGGGGGGGCACCTCCCGCTCCTCCCGGCGGGCCTCCTCCTCCAGCACCGCCAGCGCCAGTGCCAGCATCGGCCCCTCCGCGGCGGTGGCGATTCCCGCCTCCCGGGCCTCCCGGAGCGTGCGCTCGAAGACCCGGTGCAGGAGCGAGCCCCGGTGGAGGGGGTCCAGCCAGATGTCCGGGTCGAAGTCGGGGTCGGAGGGGGGGCGGATCCGGAGACCCGCCCGGTAGAGGTATCGCAGACCGCAGCTTCCCAGCGCCTCCAGCGCCGAAGGGGAGACCACCAGGGAGGGATCGAGCCGGGGATCCAGCTCCGGTCGGGGGCGGAGGAGGCCATGGTGGGGCCCCACCGGGTCCAGCGACCAACTCCGTCGGGCCTCCACTCCCGCCCGGAGCGCCGGGCGCCCTGCCAGCACCACCTCCCGCCCTTCCCGGAGCATCCCCGGCCCGGCGGAGAGGGCCCGGAGCCAGACATCGTCGGAGTCCAGCACAGGTGCCCCGCTCTCGGGGATCCTTCCCCGCACCGGTCCCAGCACCCCCGGGAGCTCCTCGTAGCCCAGCCCTGGACGCCCGGTCCAGAGGCGGGCCTGCTCAAGGAAGACGGGCGAAGGGGTGATCTCCCGGCCTTCGCCGGTGCTCCAGGCGGCGTAGCTGAAGGTGACCCTCCCCCGGAGGCGGGCCAGAAAGGCCTGGAGGCGGAAGGTGGTCTCCCGGGCCCGGTCGGCGCCGGTCTGCAGCCGGGGGTCCAGGAGCCGGCGGTCGGTGTCGGGGAGGAGGGGGTCGGCGCTGATCCGGGGGGCGAAGCCGTCCGCGTCCATTCCCACGACGAAGGTCACCGGGCGTCCGGTGAAGCCCCCATGCTCCAGGTCGGTGACGTGGAGGAAGCCCCCGGAGGCCATCCAGGGGGCGGCGCCGTGGGCGTCGGGAGCGGGGACCCGGATGCGCAGGTGCCGCCGGAGGATCCGGATCGCCGCCGAGGGGTCCGTGGGGCGGACCAGTGTGCCGGCAATGCGGTCCAGTTGACGGAGGATCCTCTCCAGGGCGGTGCGATCCGGCCCGGGGGCCGGGCGCACCCACTGGAGGAAGGAGGCCAGCGCCTTCGCCAGTTCGGCGGGGGAGACCAGCCCCCCGGACGCCGGTGCTCCCCGTCCCACCCGGAGGGGTGCCGGAACCCCCTCCAGCACCGGAGTCAGGAGCTTCCGGAGGCCGTCCAGCTCCTCCCTGGTGCGGCGTTGCCTTTCCTCCGCGTCCCGGGGACCCTCCTCCCGGCGGAACATGGGACCGCCATCCGCTCCCCGCTGTGCGGCCGAGATCATGGCCAGGTACCGGTCCCACCCCCATCCCACCCGGAGGAGGCGGAGCCGCCGGGCCAGCCGGGGTCCATCCGGAATGGCCTCATCCCCGGGAGGGGTCAGGTCTCCCGCCTCCAGGAGATTCCGGATCAGCTCGGCGGGGAAACCCCCGTCCAGCCAGCGGAACCAGGCCGCCACCACCCGTCCCGGGCGGGTACGCTCCACCGGAAGCCCCACCCCGAACGAGACCGGCACCCCCAGCGCCGACCCCTCCACATGGAAGGCAGAGCCGTAGGCCACAGGGTCGGCGGTCACCACCTCCACCTGGTCGAAGGGGACGCCGGCCGCCACCACCCGCCGCAGTACCTCCCGGACCTCGTCGGTGACCCCGGCGGCCCGGAAGAGGTGGAGGGCGGGTCTGCCGGCAGGGGTGCGGCTCTTCCAGATCAGCCCCACCTCCGTGTCCGGGAGTCCCGGATCGTCCGCGGCCAGGACGGTGGCTCCGGTGGCCACCAGCCCCCGGACGAAGCGCCCCGTGAGCCCCCGGGCCGGGAGCCCCGGGAGGAAGAGGACCTCTCCGTCCAGCACCTCCGGCTCTGTCTCCAGCCGCCGGGCGGCCCGGTGGAAGAGGGCTGCGGTATCCACGGCCCGGGCGGTGCGGAGACCCTCCTCGTAGAGACGGAGTACGGCGGCCAGCAGCGTC
>CAYQVI010000356.1:0-3197 GCA_964420725.1 uncultured Gemmatimonadaceae bacterium
CCCCCCCCCCCCCCCCCCCCGCCCCCGCCGATGCCGCCGGATCCGCCCCGACCGCCCCGACCGCCGGCCCCCTGGCCACCGAAGCGGCTGCCCCCGGCTCCACCCGCCCCTCCGGCACCCCCCTGGCCGCCGGGAGCGCCGGCCCCGCCATCGCCGCCGTCGGAGGTCTGCACGTCGGTGGTCTCCACCGTCACCTGGCTGGCCACCAGGAGGATCCCCAGGGAGGCTCCGCCGCCGGATCCGCCCGTGCCTGCGCGGCCTCCCAGCCCTCCTGCACCACCGCCGCCCCCGCTCCCACCGCAGGCGAACACCACCCCGCCGCCGCCACCGCCGCCCCCGCCGCCGCCGCCGCCGGCACCGCCGGTGGATCCGCTGCCGGCCCGATCCGCCACCCACCCGTCGGAGGATACGGAGCCCGCACCATTCCCGGCCCGCCCCGGCTGCCCGTTGGAGCCGTTGCGGCCGTCACCCCCGTTGCCGCCGTTCCCCCCCACGGCCCCGCCGGACCCTCCGCTCCCCCGGATGCTGGTGCTTCCGCCACCGACATTCCCGTTGGATCCCGCGCCGGCATTCCCCTGTCCGCCGGTGCCGCCGCCGTTGTGGCCGGAGCGGCTTCCGCCGCTTCCCCGGACCGGCCCGGAGGGACAGGCCTTCGCGTCTCCCCCGGACCCTCCGGAGGGTCCCGAGGCCCCGGTGCCTCCTGCACTCCCGGGGTTCCCGTTTCCACCCCGCCCCGCCAGGAAGTGGCTCCGGGTGACCCGGATCCCGGAGGAGGCCAGGAGCTGGAGGGCGATGGAGGACTGACCGTTGGAGCCGTCCGCCGCCTCCACCCGGAGGCCGTCCAGCGTCAGGTTCCGGACGTCGCTCCCGGTCATGGCCGTGCTCCCCCCGCGGATGACGGTGGCACGGTTCCCCACGTCCCGGAGCCAGGTGGAGGGGTCGTACCCGCCGTAGAGGCTCACCCCGTCGGCCAGCGTCACCGTCTCGTTGTAGCTCCCGGCGGCGATGTAGACGTCCCCTCCATTCTGCGCCGCCGCATTCCGGGCCACGGTGATGCTGGCGAAGGGGGCCTCCCGGGTGCCGCTGTTGGAGTCCGATCCCTGGGGGCTCACCCAGAAGGTCCGTCCCCGGGTCTCCACCACCCACACCACCACCCGCTGCGGGGCGGTCTGTGTCTCGCCGTCGCTGACGATGACGTCATACACCAGGGTGGAGACCTCGTCGGGAGCCGTGAAGGTGGCCACCGGACCGTTCAGGTTCCCCACGCTGGGTCCGCTGATCTGGCTCCAGGTCACCACCAATGGGTCCCCGTCGGGATCCATGGCCCGGGCGTCCAGCACCGCCGTCTCCCCCGCGGTCACCTCAATGGCGGGTTCCGGGTTGGCCACCGGAGCCTCGTTGGCCGGGGCCGTGGAGCCACCCTCGGAACAGGCTGTCAGGGCCAGGGCGGCCAGGAGGGTCAGGACTCCCGTCTTCCGGGATCGAGGCGTGGCGATGGGGCTGGACATCAGGGTCTCCTTCGGTGGTGGTATGGACTTCCTTCCACCATGGAGCGCGACAGCCGCCCCGGGATTCCCTCATCGGGGCGGGGAGAGGGGTCACCGGCCCCGGCGCCGGATCCCCCCCTCCCGTCCCCGGTTCCGGGGTTGTACGTTACGGAATCGAAGCGAATGGAAGCCGGGGCCCGCCCCATTCCCCCCGAGGGAGATGCGGCGGGCCCCGGTCCACATTCCCGCGGGGAGAACCAAGGGCCCGGATCCTGGGTCCGATGGGGTCTCGTGCGGTCCAGCCCGGTCGGGTGATGTCCGCCCCGTGTGTCTTTCTGTGGCCGTGTCCGGCCGCACCCCCCTTACGGAGCAGGTACGATGCTGGAGGAGATCCGCCAGAAGCTGGAAGACGAGATCGAGCTCCTCGTCACCGAACTCAACGTCGAGCTCCCCGAGATCATCCGGAAGGCCGTGGAACTGGGCGACCTCCGGGAGAACGCCGAGTACAAGTCCGCCCTGGAACGCCAGGTCTTCGTGCAGGCCCGGCTGAACCACCTGAGTCAGCGGATGCAGGAGATCTCGAACATCGATGTGAAGGCCATGCCGGCGGACCGGGTGGGATTCGGCTCCACGGTGAAGGTCCGCGACTTCCACCTGGACGAGGAGGTGACCTTCACCATCGTCACCGGCGACTTCATGGATCTGGATCGGGGGCACATCTCCATGGCCTCCCCCATCGGGAAGGGGCTCATGGGGGCCAGGCAGGACGAGGAGGTCACCGTGGAGCTTCCGGTGGGTCCCCGGAGGTTCCGCATCGTGGAGTTGCGGACGCTGTCGCAGCAGTTGGAAGAGAAGAAGTAGACCGGGAGACCGCGGAACGAAGACCCCGGTGGAGCGTCCCCACGGACGCCCCACCGGGGTCTTCGTTCTTCTCCTTCCCCGACGCTCCCGTGGGGGGCAGGGATTCCCCGTTCAGGGAATGATGGTGGTGGGGCGGAAGCGCACCATGAAGAATCCCTCCCGCATGCTGGTGACGCCGATGGCGCCACTCTCGAAGAAGGGGTAGTTGCTCCACGACCCTGCGAACCCCGCCGCGTCGTCCCCGTGGGGCAGGGTGTCCAGGTACCCCACCTCCACCGGCTCCAGGGGATTGCTGATGTCGATGATCCGGAGTCCGGCCACGTAGTTGGACTGGTACATGTAGTTGCCCCGGATGTAGAGGTTGTGGTCCGAGGCGGGGGTGGTCCCCAGGAACTCCTTCACCATCAGCGGATCGTCCAGGTCCGACACATCGAAGATCAGCGTCCTGGTCCGGGACACGATCCCACCCACCTCATCCCCCTCGTCGTTCACCATGAAGTACCGGTGGTCTTCGGTGAGCCACCCCTGGTGTGCATAGGCCACGTTGGGATACGAGGCGTTGGAGAGGGCCACCGGGTTCGCCTTGTCGGTGACGTCAGCAATCCCGATGGCGTTCTCGGACCCGTTGAAGCAGATCTCCTTCCCCCGGTGCTCCTCGTCCGGCCCCCGGTAGATGACGCACTGGGCGTCGTGGGTGTATCCGGTGCTGGCGAAGCCGGTAGCAGGATCGCCGAAGCAGCCGGCGAAGGTGGGATTCACCGGATCCCGGACGTCGATCATGTGGAGCGCCCCCCCGCAGGTCTCGCCCCCCATGGAGGCCCCCACGGCGTAGGCGAAGCCGGTCTCCTC
>CAYQVI010000357.1:0-3178 GCA_964420725.1 uncultured Gemmatimonadaceae bacterium
ACCGGATCCACTCCCGCGAGCGTTCCTGGTGTTCGGGAAGCGCGGGGGTCAGGTCTCCTGGCTCGAGGCCGGTTCGGTCCGCCTTCCCAGAGCCTTGGGCTCCAGTGGCTGATGGACCGCCGTTCCCAGCGCCGAAGCGCCGGGACCTCTTACAGTGGCGGGGCCGCGCCGGATTCACACCGGCTTCCGGGTTGACCCCCCGCTCATTCGATTGTGGAGGGAAAAGGACCTCCCCGGGGGCGGTCCGTCAATAGCGGTAGGGCACGTCCCCTCCTCGGCGGCCCCAACCGAGCGGGGAGCGGACCAGGGTGGTCCGGTCCGCTCCCGCCATCGTCACCCCATGTTCTCCACGACGGGGCGCACCTCCACCGAGCCTCCCGACATGGGAATCTTCCGGGCCCACGCCAGGGCCTCCTCCATGTCCGCGCACTCGATGATGTAGAAGCCGCCAAGCTGCTCCCTCGTCTCGAGGAAGGGACCGTCGGTGACACGGGACGCCCCGTCCAGGCGCAGCGTCCTGGCCTCCGAACTGGGGGCCAGTTCCTCCCCGGCCGGCGTCTTTCCGGCGGCCGCCAGTTCCTCTGCCAGGGCGCCGTGGCGAGCGTACTCGGCCTGCCGTTCCTCCTCGGTCATCCGGGCCCAGGCGCCCTCCTCTCCAAGCAGCAGGAACATGTACTTCATGGCTTCTTCCTCCTTGATGGGGTGAAGACGGGGGGACCGACCCACCCGTCCTGCGGATTCGACGCACAAGGGACCCACGGATCGACAGGCAGGGGGAGATCGTTGCCATCGGCTCTCCGCCCATCCAATTTCCCTCCATGATCTACTCCAACGCCTGTGAATACGGAATCCGGGCCGCCACCCACCTGGCGGCCCGCTATACGGAGGGGGGGCTGGTGAAGCTCCGGGACATCGCCGAAGTGGAGGAGATCCCGGCTCCCTTCCTCTCCCAGATCCTGCAGCGGCTGGTGGCCGCCGGACTTCTCCGCTCCACCCGGGGTCCTACCGGGGGGTACGGGCTTTCGCGCCCGCCATCGAAGATCTCCCTCCACGACGTCAAAGCCGCCGTGGACGGTGTGGGCGACCTGGAGCAGTGCGCCGTGGGGCTGGCAGCCTGCTCCGACCGGATGCCCTGCCCCCTCCACAACACCTGGCAGCCCATCCGGCAGCAGATCCGCGTGTACCTCCGGGAGACGACGCTGGAGCAGATGGCGGTGGCCATGGCGGCCAAGGTGGCCCTGCTGAACGCTGCGGAGGGGAAGCCGGGGGGAGAGGGGGGATGACTTCCTCCGGGGGGCTGGGATGATTCCCCCCGGGGCACCGGAGACGGTGGAGCCGGGGCGCCAGGCGGCGGGCGGGGCCGAGGCCCCCTTCTCACGCCTGAGAAGACGCCGCACCATCGGGCGGTGGTTGGCGGAGATGGCCGTGATCGTCCTCTCCGTCCTCCTTGCCCTGGCCGCCAGCGAATGGGCGCAGGGGGCACAGCGCCGGGCCACGGTGCGGGCAGTTCTGGAGACGGTCCGGGCGGAGGCGGTGGCCAATCGGGCGGAAGCGGCCCGCGCCCTGGAGCACCATGCCTCCATGGTGTCCCAGCTCCGGTCGGGGGGAATCGAGATGGCCCGCTTCGACCTCCGGACGGCCCCTGTGGACACCTCTTCGGTGCAGGCCTTTGGTCGCTCCATGAACGCCATGCTCCAGGCGCAGTCCGCCGCCTCGGGAGAGGGGATCCCCATCTTCCAGCCCCGACGGCTGCAGAACGGCGTTTGGCTTCTGGAGGCTCCCGAGGGGAGCGTCCGGGTGGAGATCCGGGGCGACACCGCCGTGATCCGGGGCACGGGCAACCTCACGCTGGCCCCACCCTTCCTGGTGGAATCGGCGTGGGAGACGGCCCAGCTCACCCAGGCCGCGATCCACATGGACCCGGCCATCGTGGCCGCCATGGCCCGGGTGCGCCAACTCCAACGCTACGTCGATGGCACCGTGAGCCGCCTTGTGGACATGCTCTACGGGAACGCGGCCCGGGTGGAGCCCCTCTCCGCCCTCAGCGACCTGACCAGCTTCGAGGCCTCGCTCGTGGACGCCTACGACGAGCTCCTGGCGCTCCTTCCCTGAGAGACGCCGGTCCCGGGCTGACATGCCCCCGCCGCCCATCAGGCCCAGCCGCAGGGGGGTGAGGAGGGGGGTTCCATGGTGTCCACCGCCTGGAGGACCGGGAGGGGGATGACCTTCCGACCTGCAGCGTTGGCTCCGTCGGGGGGTGCGACGAACGGGAGGAGAGGGTCGGGGGACGAGGGGCGGCGGCCGGGCGGGAGGGTCGCTACCCGATCCGCTCCACCCCTGGAACCGCGTCGAAGCCCCTGTCGAAACTGAGGATCCGGACCACGCCGAAGCGTTTCATGATGACCGCATGGATCGCATCCCGGGCGGAGATCCCCGCGGAGGAGAGGAGGAGATCCCGGGCCTGCAGCACATCGTCCGCCTCCACGGGGAACACCTCGTCCGCCAGCCCCAGAAGGGCATCGATGCAGGGTCCGATGGCCCCCCTTCGCCCGATAGCGGTGTACCGATGGAGGATCTCCTGGATCACCTCGGCATCCGTGACCAGCCGCTCGGATCGG
This sequence comes from uncultured Gemmatimonadaceae bacterium, assembly GCA_964420725.1. Lineage (GTDB taxonomy): Bacteria > Gemmatimonadota > Gemmatimonadetes > Longimicrobiales > Gaopeijiaceae > CAYQVI01. Next base: position 2,619 of record CAYQVI010000357.1, read on the forward strand.
GCGATGAGGGTCTCCAGCAGCTCCCGCACCCGCTCCTTGTTGGGGTGCTCTGCGCCCACGAGGTACATCGGCACATTGGAGTCGAGGAAGATCAGGGTCCCCCCTCGGGGTCCATCCCCCGGAGATACCCGGCCGCGATCTCCCGCTCCATCTCCTCCGGGTCGGACACCGGGTAGCTGTGCCTCGCCGCCTCCCGCACCACCATCAGCTTCTCCGCCACCCCGGAGGCAGGTCCCTCCATGGTGGCGGCCCGGAGCGCCTTCCGGACATACTCTGAGACGGTGATCCGCTCCCGCCCTGCGGCGGCCCGGAGCGCCCGGATTTCGTCCTCGTCGAGGAGGACCTGGAGGCGATGACTCATCGCATGAGTATAGCCGACTCCTGCGTGCTGTTCAACTCTATGACCGCCCTGGCCCCCCCCTCCCCGCACCGGAGAACCCCACGAGGGTAGAGGCTGGATCGCAAGGACGCGCCGCCCTTCTCCCTGCCGCTGCCGGAGCCCTCGCCGTGCCCCACACCGTCGTCATCGGAGCCGGATTCGCCGGCCTTGCCGCCGCCTG
>CAYQVI010000358.1:0-1062 GCA_964420725.1 uncultured Gemmatimonadaceae bacterium
CGGGGCGGGGGGACAAGGCGTCAGCCACCGCGTCGGTGGAGCGGGCCCGGGAGCTCATGGCCGGGCTCATCGGGGCCCACCCGGACGAGGTGGCGGTCACCAAGAATGTGAGTGAGGGGCTCAACCTGTTCGCCTCCAGCGTAGACTGGCGCCCCGGCGACAACGTGGTGCTCTGCCCGGACCTGGAGCATCCCAACAACGTCTTCCTCTGGTACAATCTGCGGGCGCTTCGGGGGATCGAGGTCCGCACCGTGGATCCGGTGGAGGGGCGCCTCCCGGCAGAGGGGATGGCGGCGGCCATGGACGGCCGCACCCGGGTGGTGACCATGCCCCACGTGTCCTTCTCCCCCGGGTTCATCACGGATGTGCGGAGCATCGCCGACGCCGCCCACGCCCACGGCGCCCTGGTGCTGGTGGACAGCGCCCAGTCGGTAGGGGCGCTGCGCACGGACGTGGACGCCCTGGGGATCGACGCCCTGACCGTGGCCACCCAGAAGGCGCTCCTCTCCCTCTACGGAACGGGATTCCTCTACATCCGCCGGGCCGTGGCGGAGGCCATGGTGCCCATCCACGTGGCCCGCTACGGCATGGACCTGGGCACGGACGCCGGCGAGACCGCCCGGAGCGGCGATGGGCCGCTCCCCTACGCCCCTGGGGCCCGGCGGTTCGACCTGGGGAACTACAACTACCTGGGGGGACGGGCCGCCGAGGTGGCGCTGGGGCTCATCCACGCGGTGGGGATGGAGGCCATCGAGGCCCACGTCCGGGGGCTGGCCGCCCGGCTGGCGGAGGGGCTGCTGGCGCTGGACCTCCCCGTGGCCGGCGGCGCCCCGGGCCCCCACCTGGCCCACATCGTGGCCGTGGGACGGAGTGGCGGAGGGCACCACGACAGCGCCGACGACCCGGCCATGAATGACCTGCACCGCCACCTCACCGCCCGGGGTGTGCGCCTGTCGATCCGGAAGGGGGTGCTCCGCATGTCCGCCGGGGTCTACAACTCCCGGGACGACATCGATCGGGTGGTGGAGTGGGCCCGGGAGTGGAGGGTGGCCCGGGGCTGAG
>CAYQVI010000358.1:1162-3135 GCA_964420725.1 uncultured Gemmatimonadaceae bacterium
CGGTCATCCGCTCCACCTCCACCGTTCCCCGCCCCTGCCGCCGCCCCCGCCGGGGGCCCCGTCCGCTCCACCGGACTCGTTTCCACCCCAGGTTGGACTCTCTCGTTGCAGTTTGTTGCCATACCTGGGCGCAAAAGTGTATCGTCTTGTTCCTATCGGTGTTATAGTACTGCTACACCGGCTGGTGGGGGGGGGACCGTTTCCCCCCCGGGGACCACCTGCCGGGATCCGGATGGGCCCTGGTAGGCCGGGCTCTTCCTGCGGGTCTTCATGCGGAGCAGGAGTCGGGACAGGAATGCCAGGAAGGGGGTCATGGAGCCGGTGGGGAGTTGGGGTCCGGTCTCCGGGGCTGCCCGCATTCCTCGTGGTGGTGGCTCTCGGGGCATGTGACGGATCGACTGCTGTTGAGCCCCTTCCCGGGGGGATTCCGGCGGGATTCGAGGACGCTGCGGCTGCAGAGGCGGCGGTGACCGGGGCCGGTCGGCGGTTCGGCTGCGCATGGTCCAACCTGGTCTACCACACGGCCCATCTCTCTGGGGAGCTCCTGGGTGCAGGCCAGGACCCGGATGACCTCCCCCTCCATACCCGGATGGTCTTCCCGCACCATCAGGGGTACGCCTCCGCCGGGTGCGAGGGTCGCAGCGGCCTCTACCGTCCGCTCATCTCCGCCCGCTCCGCCGCCGAGGAGGCGCTGGCCGAACTGGATGCCACCTCCCGGGAAGAGGTGCCGCAGCGGGATCGGCTTCTGGCCCGGGTCGCCCTCTACTCCGGCTTCATCCATGCCGGCTTCGGAGAGGCGTTCTGTGAGGCCCGTCTGGGCGGAGGAGATCCGCTGACCCCCCGGGAGTTGATGGAGGTGGCGGAGGACCGTTTCACCATTGCCTATACCCTGGCCCGCCGCGCCGGGGACGACGAGACCATGCATGCGGCGCTGGTGGGGCGGGCCCGGGTCCGGCTGCCCCAGGGAAAGCTCCTGGAGGCGGCCAATGATGCCCGGAGGGTCCCCCGGGACTTCATTGTCCACGTGGAGCGCGCCGAGGCCCCGGAGGGGGAACAGAACGATATCTTCGTGGCCAACAACCTGTTGGAAGTCGTGACCGTGGACCCCCACTTCTGGGGCGTGGAGTGGGACGGGGTCCCCGATCCCCGGGTTCCGGTGGGGAACACCGGTGCTCCCGCAGCCGACGGCGTGACCCCCCTCCATCGGCAGAGGAAGTACACGTGGGAGGGTGCCGGCATCCCCCTGGCCACCTGGGAGGAGGCCCAGCTCATCGTGGCCGAGGTGGAGGGGGGGGCGGTGGCCCGGGAGATCATCAATGAGCTCCACTACCGGGCCGGGATTCCCCTCTTCCAGGGGGCCGGCGAGGAGGAGGTGCAGGCACAGGTGCGGGAGGAGCGGAGACGGGAGTTCTTCCTGGAGGGGCACAGGCTGGGCGACCTCCGCCGGTACCGCACCGCAGGGGAGTGGAACCGGGCCGGCACCATGCACCCCTGGACGGGGCGCCCCTTCGGCGGCACGGAGTGTTTTCCGCAGCCGGTGGGGGGAGCGTAGGGGGGAAGTCTGGACCTCCGGGGCCGGGTTGACTATACCCCATCTGCCGCCTCCGTGCCCTTCGCTCCGGGTGGACCATGACCCCTGGGCACAGCGGCACGTCCACCTCCAGTTCCTCCCCCGGAGATACCCATGCTGCATCCCTCCCTGCGGCGAAGGCTCCTTCCCCTCGTGTGGCTGCCGGTCCTGGCCCTCCCGGCTCCGGTCCTTGCCCAGGCTGCGGGGGCCCAGACCGACGCCCACCTCTTCCAGGCCATGACTGCCCGGCTCATCGGCCCGGCGGGGATGAGTGGCCGCATCGCCTCGGTGGACGTGGACCCCACGGACCGGAGCCGGATCATCGTGGGGACGGCGTCGGGGGGCGTCTGGCGCTCCCTGGACGGCGGCGTCACCTGGCATCCCATCTTCGATGACCAGGACT
>CAYQVI010000359.1:0-3116 GCA_964420725.1 uncultured Gemmatimonadaceae bacterium
CCTCATGGGGGCCGCCATGGCCATCATCATGCTCTCCTTCATGCTGCACATGATGGAGAACAGGCGGGTGAACCTGGGAATCTACGTTGTCAGCGTCCTGGTCTTTGCCGCCTCCCTCTGGCTGGTCCGGAGCCAGACCACCGTGGATCAGCTCTCCTGGATGAAGGCCATGATCCCCCACCACTCCATCGCGATCCTCACCAGCGAGCGGGCGCAGATCACGGATCCCCGCGTGAGGGAGCTGGCCGACGAGATCATCGAGGCGCAGCGCCGGGAGATCGCGGAGATGAAGGCGCTCATTGCGGAGTTGGAGCTGGGACGGGACTGACGGGTCCCACCGACCAGTCGGTCCCCTGGATCCGGTCGTTCCGCACCAGGATCCGCCCATCGATCCGCAGCACCAGGGGCTCCCCTGAAATGGGGGCCGCAGCGGTTCCGGCCCGCTGGGCGTGCAGGTGGAGGTGGGGCTCCGAGGTGTTCCCGGAGTTCCCCACCTCTCCCAGGAGGGTGCCCGGTTCCACCCGCTCCCCGGCCGCGACCTCCACACTCCCCTCCCGGAGATGCGCCAGCAACAACACCACGTCGCCGCACTGGAGAAGGACGTGATTCCCCAGCATGTGCTCGCGGTCCATGACCGGCACCGGCATGTCCGGGAGGGTGTTCTCCGCCGCCAGCACCGTCCCTGCACAGGGGGCATGGACGGGTGCGCCGAAGATGGCATAGCGGGCGGGGTCCTCCGGGCGCCATCCGGGGGTGCGGAGCCCCATCCGGTCGATCCCCAGGAGATCCACAGCATACGACTGCCCCCGCCAGTCGGCGAAACGGGGCACCCCGGGATCCAGCGTCTTCATGTGACCGTTCACCAGCTCCCGGAAGCCCCCGTGGGCCACCAGGTACCGTCCCGGCCCCAGCGGATTGGGAATGTCCACCACCTCCGCGGGAGGGGTGGACCGGGCGGTAAGGGCAGCCCCCACGGCTGCGCCCCCCACCAGCACCAGCGCCAGGGCCACCATCGCTGCCGCCCAACCCGCCGCCCGCCGTGGGAACAGGTGGGGAGGCGACTCCTCCAGCGAGCGGGCTCGAAGCACCAGCCCACGTCCCACCAGCACGGCCCAGATCCCCCCCAGGAGCCAAGGGGTCCACCAGGGAGGGAGCGCCCACAGCCCCACCCTGGCCAGGGCGAAGAGCATCAGCCCCGTTCCCAGGACCTGCAGCCCGAATCCCAGACGGCTGGGGGCCGGCCGGAAACCCAGCCAGAGGAGGAGGAGGACCGGGATCAGCAGTTGGAGGAGGATCGTCCAGATGGGCAAAGCGGGGCTCCCTTGGAAGGTCGAGGACGTCGGAGGCTCTGTCCCGCAACGCATCTCGCACTACTGCATACCTCGGACCAGCAGGGGGCTGGCCCTTCCCTCCCGCTGCGGCGAGCTTTCCCGGAGAGCACCATCGGGAATGGAGGAGGGCGAGGGCATGGAGAGGAGAATCACGATGGGTCGATGGGTTGCGGTCCTGCTGCTGGGGACCCTGGCCTGCACCGGGGGGAGCGAGGCGCCGCCTCCAGGGGAGCAGGCGGAGGGTGCGGGAGAGGCCGCGGCACCCGCCCCGGCGGCCACTTCCGGGGGGGCGGCACCGGGCACGGCCACCGGCGGCATGTCCACCCACCAGCACCGGCCCGGGATGATCCACGAGGCGGGGAGCCACGTGATGCCCTTCTCCCTGGAGGAGACGCTCCACGTCTTCGAGATGACCGTGGAGGGGGGGATCCAGGATGTGGTGGTGCGGGAGGGAGGAGGGCCGGAGCAGATCGACCTGATCCGGCAGCACCTCCGGGAGCAGGCGGAGCGCTTCGCCCGGGGGGACTTCGGAGACCCCGCCTCCATCCACGGGGCCGACATGCCCGGGCTCCTGGAGCTGTCGGCAGGGGCCGAGGGGCTGGAGGTGGTCTACTCGGATCTCCCCGACGGAGGGCGGATCCGCTACTCCTCCGGGGACCCGGTCCTTGTCACGGCCATCCATCGGTGGTTCGGAGCCCAGTTGTCGGACCACGGGACCGACGCCACATACCGGTAGCCCCGGGGGCCGGCCGGGCCGATCACCCCGCCGCCAGCGCCCGGGCCTCGTCCTCGGTCATCATGGGGTTCTGGAAGGAGATCCCCAGCGCCCCCGTCATGACCCCGAAGAGCTCGGTGTTGTCCACGATCCCCAGGTTGCCACTCCCCACCCCCGCCCCGTAGAGGGCCATGGGAACGAACCCCGCCGTGTGGTTCGCCGTGGCGAAGTTCAGGCCCGGGCGGTCGGGCTCCCCGGTGTGGCTCTCCGAGAGGAGGGCGGCCATCTGGATGTTCCGGGCGCCGCCATGGGCGTTCCGGTGCCCCCACCGCATCCCCGCCGGAGAGAAGCCCGCCAGCACGCTGGAGAGCTGCCAGGCCTGCTCGTCGGCCACCTCCATTCCCAGATACTGTCGGGCCACCTCCTGGATCTCCACGGGAGACGGGCGCCGGGGCAACACCTCCCGGAGGATCCACTCGTACGAAGAGCGGAGGTTTCCCAGGGTGAGGAGCCCGGGGTCCGTATTCCGGTAGCCGGTGCCCCATCCGTAGGCCACGCCGCCGCCGGTGTCATGGTCACAGGCGAAGACCAGGAGGGTGTCGTCCCGGGCGTCCACGAAGTCCAGGATGACCCCAAGTGCCTCATCCGCCGCCATCCAGTCCCACACCAGCCCGCCGGGGTCGTTGTTGTGGTTGGCGTGATCCGGGCGCCCGGCCTCCACCTGGAGCACGAAGCCCCGCTCCGCATCCGCCAGGCGGGGGAGGGCCGCCCCCACCAGGGTGGCCAGGGAAGGTGCGGGGTGCCCCTGATACCGGCGATCCACCTCGTAGGGAAGGTGCTGGAGCCCCGGGGTGAAGGTCCCCAGGAGGCGGGACCCGGTGGCGGCCTCCAGTGCTTCGGCGGTGTGCACCACCTCGTAGCCGGCGGCCCTGAACTCCCCCGCGACGTCCCGCCGGTCGAAGCGGGCGGCGGGGTCGAAGGGGCCCTGACCGCCACCCAGGAGGATGTCCGTCCCCGAGGCCAGGTACTGCTCCGCGATGACGTCCTCCATGTCCCGATGCTCCACCTTC
>CAYQVI010000360.1:0-3104 GCA_964420725.1 uncultured Gemmatimonadaceae bacterium
GGTCCGTGATCCGGGTCGACCGTCGGGACGGCTACATGGCCGCCCTGGAAGCCGCCAGCGCGGGCGCAGACATCGGACCGTTTGCCGGGTTCATCGGGGAACTACTCAACGAGAGGGATGGCGCCTGAGGCGTCAGCGTGGAGGCTGATCGTCCGAAGGGCTGTCGGGGCGCAGCTTCCACCCGGCGGTCAGGACGACAACACTAACGCCTGCTGCCTCGGGCGTCGTAGCTGAAGGTTCCCTCCTCGGGAACAAGGAGGCAGACGATCTCGCGGTCATCGAGTTCCACCCAACTCCCTTCCGTCGGCACCAGGGGCAGGACGTAGAGCTCCGACTCCTCATATGGAATGCCGACGAAGCCCTCAAACCGTTCATAGCAGCCAATGTCAGCCTGCTCGGCGAAAGCCGTGTCGCCTGGGAACGCGTCTCCGAAACCGACCAGGTTGAACACCGCGTAGGCCTGAGCGCTGTGGGCCTGACTGCAAGGTACGCCCTCAACGGATTGCAACTCCCCCAACTCGGACGGGAGGTTGAGGCAGTCTCCCACTTCGATGGAGAAGGCCCCGAGCCCACCGGCCTCCACGATTTCGTTCTGGGCGTTGCGAGTCGTGTCGTCTCCGAAGGCACTGACCCCCCCGAAGACTGCAGCCCCAGCAACAACACTCCATCCGACGACCTTCTTCACGAGGTCTTCCATGAGGGACTCCCTCTTGCGGGGCTACTCGAGACGGTGTTGAGGCTCAGCGTCAAGCCTCGCTCCTGATGAAGCGCTAGCGTAGACAATCGCAAGATACTGAACCCTCCATGATCTGGATATCCCTGTTCCTACAATGCAATGAAACAGTTCTGTAGCCAACAACAGAGGACATCTCTTGCAACATTATGATGCTACTGCGCCAAGTCCCGGCGCAGGCCCCGGGTCAGAGACCGAGGAGCGTCGTCGCGGGCGGTCGTTGAGGCACGCCGTTAGAGCACAGGATCGGCCTGCGCAGCCAGGCCGATGTCCTTCCACTCGTTCGCGTCGCGCCATCGTCCAAGCGGCTGGCCCTGTTCCCAGACGGGTCGAGCGCGCGAACGCACAGAGGCCGGAAACCACGCCAGCTCCCGCCCGACCGGGTGGGACGCGGCCGCGGAGATGCAACAAACGCCACGCAGGCCCTCTTCGTGCAGATCTGCTCCGATCGACTGGCAGACGCCGCGCTCCACCACCTCACCAGTGTCGCCCAGGGGGTAGCTCGGCGGCAGGCCCAGGGTCCTGAGTCCGGCTTCACTGACCGCATCCGCACACGTCTGCCGCCGAGGCAGCGTGACCGCGATCAGCAGATACGCATCATCATCGAGATCGTCCACCGTGAACGGCTGGTCCCGCACCAGGCGGCCGAGCTGCATGCGCGCGGTGCGCACGTCGGCGTTCAGGTAGAGGACCGGGAAGGAGCCCGGCGGATTCCATCTCCCACCGGTCGTAGCCGCGAAGGAGGGATCCAGAGCGTCAGCCCAGAGGGGATCGGCGACGCGCAACCAGATCCTCCCTTCCGGGAGGGTCACCGCGAGGGGCCGTTTCAGGGCTGAACCCGTCGGAGGTCGAACATCGTCGTGACCGCCTCCCGCACCTCCCGGTGCCGGCCCTCACAGGCGATCTCGTACAGCGACTTCCCCATCAGGGACGGGGCAGCCCGCCGGACAGCCGCGGGGATCCGCTCCCTCTTGAGCTTGCGGCTGAGGATGCTGGTGGCCGCATCCAGGTCGGCCACCGCCGTCGCTCGCTCCGAGGGAATGCCGGTGTCCGACCACTTGGAGAACGCCTGCCGGGATACGCCGAACATCCGTGCGGCTTCGGCATTGGAGAGCCCCCAGATCGTCGTGAGGCGTTCCAGAGGGCTTGTTCGCACCGCGCGGTCGAGTTCATCCACCACCTCCCGCAGCCAATCCAGGCTCGGCGCTTCGGCGATCAGCCTTTCAGCTTCTGCGTGTGCGGTTCTCATTAGGCCACCTCCTGGGAGCAACCTAATGTCAACCGCAATGTTCTGTCAACGTGCTGGGACTGCATGGCAGGCTTGATCCTGGAGGGACATGCTCACGTATCCCCCCTCTGTTCGGCTCCTTCCCCGCCGCGCCGGGGTGCTACCTCAGGAATCCGGTCTCGCGGAGGAAGGGCAATACCCAACCCCACACCTCCCGCGCCGCCTGGAGATCCTGGTCGTAGGTGACCCGGGTCGGATGTTGCTCCGGGAACCCCTCGTTGATGTATGGCGAGTCTGCCTGGAGAATCCTGGCGCGTTCCACGGGGCCAGCCCGCCGGAAGCGTCTCCTCATTTCGGCGGTCACGGTGGGCCGCCGCCAGTGCACCCCGCCCACGCCGCCATGGGTGCCGAAGAACAGACTTTCGGTGTACTCGGTGGCGGCAGCGTCGTCGGGCTCGGTTCCACAGTTCGAGAAGCTGCGCCGGGACCAGGAGGACGGCGACCGTCGGGCGTGCCGCACCCGGGTCACGTTGTCGGGGATGGTGTCGGTGCCGGTCAGGAGTGACCGATCCACCGCGTCGAAGAGCATCATGGCCGACACGGGGATCCCCAGGGCCCCGAGGCGGCGGGCCACGGCAATGACCCCTGCCGCCCCCCGGCTGTAGCCCGTGAGGAGGACCGGTGCGTCCTGATGCCGCCCGGAGCGGTTCAGCCGGATGAAGGTGACCGCGTTGTCAACAATCCACCCCATGTCCATGCCATCGGCCGCAGGGCCACGCACGTAGCGCTTCAGGCTGTCCGGGGCAGGCGACTGACGACAGATGTAACTGACGAAGCTGTTCCGCATCTGGGACCGGTACTCGTCATTCCCAAGAGGACCCGTACCGTCGATTCCGAGCAGAATGGTCATCGGGTATCCCGCTCCCCGGAGCCAGAAATCCTCGGGGGCGGGCTCAATGGGAGTTTCAAACGGCCTCCATGGATGAATCGGCAACGTAGGGCGGGGGATCTGGCCCAGCAACTGCCGAAGCGTGGGTCCTGGGGGGCGGTGGGGAAGCTGGGCCGTCCGCCCTCCAGTATGCGGTCCCCGCTACCGTCCCCCCGCCGCCACTCCCGGCCGCACCCTGACCCGATCGTAGGTGA
>CAYQVI010000361.1:0-3083 GCA_964420725.1 uncultured Gemmatimonadaceae bacterium
TTCCCCACGAAGAGGAGCCCTCTCCCATCGGGGGTCCAGGTCACCTCCCCCACGCTGTACGGGAGGGCGGTCACCTGTAGAGGGGTCCCTCCCTCCGCCGGCACCACCCAGAGTTGCCGCTTCGGGGCAAAGGACGGGTGGGGCAGGAGTGGGTGGGTTCCATCCCGCTTGTACTGGAGATGGGTGATCACCAGGCCGTCGAAGCGGTCCGGGTCCAGGGTCCGGGAGATGGCGTCGGGAGCCACGTTGGTGGCCGGGCGCTCCCCCCCTTCGGCGGAAGGGGCCCGGACCATGGCGATCCAGTCCCCGTCCGGGGACCAGATGGGGGCCGCGTCCACACCGGGGAGCTGGAACGCCTCCCCCGCAGGTCCCCCCACCCGGAGGAACCAGACGGCGTTCCGGTTCTCACCCCGGCGGGAGTTGATGGCCAGGAGCCGCCCGTCGGGAGACCAGCCGGTGACCGTGGCATCGTGGGTGGGATCGGTGGCCCGCCAGGCCTCCCCCGTGGGGGCGCCATTGCGCAGCGGCTGCAGCCACACCGAGTTCCGCCGCGTGTTCTCCTCCTCGTCCACCGTGGTCACCGTGAAGGCCACATGCCCGGCGTCCGGGGAGAGGGCCACGTCACCCACGAAGGTCATCCGGTAGTAGTCCTCCGGCTGGACGCCCCGCTGCTGGGCCCCCAGGGGGGTGGCGAGGAGAAGGAGTGCCAGGACCAGGGTGCGGGTGCGCATCGGGGGGTCTCCGGAGCCGGCCCGGGTCGCCGCCGGAGCCTTTCCGGCAAGGTCGACCTCGGGGGTTGGGGGGCTGACTGCTGGGCGGGATCCCGTCGGAGGGGGACCGGGGATACTGCAGTGCCCATTGGAGCTTGCGCCTCCCGGGTCGGGCACGCAAGGAAGCGCGGAAGGCAGCCAGTGGGCCCGTCCCGATCGGGATCGCCTTCCCGGCGGGACCCGAAAGCCCCGCCCCGGTGTGGAGGCTTACGGATACCCTCTTCAGCGTGGCCGGAGCCACTCCTGGAATCCAGGATCGCCCCGCACCGGAGCAAGGGCCTGGAGGGTGTGGAGGTCAGGACCGAAGACCAGCCCCTCGCCCTGGGCCTGTCGGAGGAGCTCCAACGCCTCCGCAGGGTCAGCCAGCCAGGCAGAGATGATCGCTCGCTGCAGGGTGTGCTCTCCCCTGGTGGCGTTCAGCGGCCCTGCACGTCCCATGGGGGAGACGTATCGGGCCACCTCACGGGAGATCGCCCTCGCTCCCTCCACCTCCCCCAGGCGGGCCATGACCACCCCCAGGCGGGCGGACAGGATGGGGTTGCCGGGGAACTCCCCCACCAGCACAGCCAGGCGGTCCCCGGCTTCTTCCAGCCGCCCCGCGTCCAGGAGAAGCTGGGCGTGGAGGGAGCGATGCTCCGGGGTGCCCTGCACCTCGTCACGACGGGTCTCGAACCAGGCCAGCCCCCGTTCCCGCACGTCGGCGGCCGCCCCGGGGTGCCCATGCACCTCCAGTTCCCTGGCTGCCATCATCATCAGCTCTCCGGCCTGGGGTGCCCTGGCATCGGCACTGGCCACACGCTCGTCCACCCGGGCCCTCACCTCGGCGACCCGCCCCAGAGCCGCCAGCGCCCTCACCTCCAGCGCGAGAACGGTGGGCTCCTGTGGATACAGTGTGCGGGCGCTGCGAGCTGCAGAGAGCGAGGCTTCGTGGTCCCCCAGCATGTGGTGGGCCCAGGTCAGTTCACGCCAGTACGCCACCCATCCCCGCAGTTCCCCCCGCTCCGGCCCCATCGCCTCCAGCACCGCCACCGCCTCGGAGGGGCGGTTCATCATGCGTGCAAGTTCCGCCACCATGTACTCGTTGATCGTTCCCGGCGCGATGCGGGCGGCCTCGCGCATTCCCACGTAGGCGGCACCATAATCCCCCCGGAGCATCCCCAGCACCATGTCCAGCGTTCCCCTCTCCAGGGGGCCCAGCCCTTCGCGGGTGGCGGCCAGGGGGGCGAGGATCGAGTCGGCAGCCACATCGTTCCCCAGGTTGGAGTACATGATGGCGGCGGCAATGCGGGGCATGGCCCACAGGCTGTCCTCCCCGGCGGCCTGGCGGTACAGGCGGAGGGCGGTGGCGGGGTCTCCCCCTGCCACGAATGCTTCCATTCCCTGGATATAGGAGCGGTAGGCCTCATAGGTGGGGGGCGGGGTCGCGGCCCGGATGTGGTAGACGGTGTCGGCCTCCAGGACCAGCGCCGCCAGGACCCGGCTCCGCAGTCGATCGATTCCCTGGACCGTGGAGTCCCGAGGGACCGAGAGCGCCTCCACCGACCGCAGGACCCTCCCGCTGCCGCCGTCCAGCGTCACGGCCTGGAGGTAGAGCCGATCCCCATCCAGATAGTAGGAACCGGACACCACGATGCCGGCCCCCGTCTCCCGGGCCAGGCGACGGGTTCCCCCGTCGGGTCCGGGTTCTCCGGCGGTATCCCCACCGGCCCGCTCCAGCCCCCACGCAGCGCTGGACGGGACCACTTCCAGGGTGCCCGTCCGGGAAACCCCATCGGTGATCCAGTCGGCCGCCATCCGACCCACCGGGTCGAGGGCGGGATCCAGCGTCTGGTTCTGGAAGGGGAGGACCAGGACCCGCCCCGGCTCCAGGGGGACGCCGCCAACCCCCGGGAGGGCCCGGGGAGGGGACAGGGTCACGGCCGCCAGGATGGCGAGGGCCGTCAGAGCCAGTCCTGCCAGGGCGGCGAGCCTGCCTTTCCGCAGGGGTGCCGGTGGAGAGGGAAACCCGTGGTGTGGGGGTCGGTCTCCCGGAGGATCCAGGGCCGGGGCGGGGTTCTGGTCCGGAGAGGGGTCGATGGTCGGGGCGGAATCCCGGACAGGGGCGGGGTCCACGCCGCCGGGGACCCGCACCGCCTCCCGCACCTCCTCTCGCACCGCCTCCCGCACCACCTCGCGCACCTCCACCCTATCCCGGACGGCCTCCGCCAGAGCCCGGGTCTCGGGGGACGGGTCCACCTCCAGGTCGGCCCTCAGCCGAACCACGAAGTCCTCGTAGGTCTGGAGCGCCCCCGCCCGGTCCCCGGCTGCGTCCAG
>CAYQVI010000362.1:0-3074 GCA_964420725.1 uncultured Gemmatimonadaceae bacterium
AGGGTGACCCGGGGAGGATCCACCACCGGATTCCCCGGGGTGCCCCCACCCCCTTCCAGGAGGATCTGGAGCCCTCCGTCGGAGCGGATCCCCATCTCCCCGCCCACGGAACGGTGCCCGGCGGCCAGGAAGGCCGCCACGATGGCGGAGGCCGCGGACGGGAGCACCGCCGCTGCTTCTGCAGGGATGCTGCTCTGGATCACCGCCGTGGCGATCCGTGCCCGTAGCTCCAGGATCCCCTCCAGGTTTCCCACCCGGGGAAGGGCGGTACGTGTTGCCGCCGCGTCGTCCTCCGTCATCGGTTCGCTCCTTGCCGCTGCTTCATGGTGGCCTCCCTCCCCTCCCGTGGCGTCCATTGCGGGGCCGCCGTGCCGTCAGGGAGGTCAGCCAGCGGGAACCACCCCTTCCACACGGGAGCGGGAGCCCCTCTCCGGAGTCCCCGACGATCCGGTGGGTCGACCGAACAGCATCAATACCCCCGCCAGTCCGGCCACCCCCAGCCCCAGCGCCAGCCAGTTGGGGAGCCCGTAGGCGGTGCCGATGTCCCCCAGGATCATGGAGAACGCCCCCACCAGGAGCGCGTAGGGGAGCTGGGTCCGCACATGGTCGATGTGGTCGCATCCCGACGCCATGGAGCTCATGACCGTGGTGTCCGAGATGGGGGAGCAGTGATCTCCGAAGATCGCCCCCGCCAGCACCGATGAGATGGCTCCCAGGAGGATCGAGTAGTGCTCCCCGCCATCGAAGTTGATCCCACCCCCCAGCGACACGGTGAGGGGGATCACCACAGGGATCAGGATGGCCATGGTCCCCCACGAGGTCCCCGTGGAGAAGGCGATGGCTGCCGCCGTGATGAAGACCACCACCGGCAGGAGCTCCAGGGGGAGGTTCCCCTCCAGCACCCCGGCCAGGAACTGGGCGGTCCCCACCTCCTGGGTCACCGATCCCAGCGACCAGGCCAGCACCAGGATGACCATGGCGATGACCATCCCCCTGAGCCCCCCCACCCACGCCTCCAGCGCCTCCTTCAGCGTGAGGATCCGCTGCGCCACCGAGAGGAACACGGCGACGATACATCCGGCCAGTGAACCCCACAGCAGCGTAGCAAAAGGATCGGCCGCACCGAAGACATCCATGAGGGAGGCGTCAGGGCCCACGGAGCCCCGCCCGGTGGTGTAGAGCCCGCCGAGCACCACGGCCACCACCGTCAGCACGGGAATACCGGCGTTCCACCAGCGGGGATCCGCCCCCTCCTTGGGGTCCATGACATGACCGGAGGTGTCCTGGGCCAGGGTGGCCCCTGGCCGGTAGAGCCCTCCACCCCCCGCCGCCCGCTCCTCGGCCCGGGCCATGGGCCCCAGGTCCCGGTCCATGAGGGAGGTGAGGACCACGAAGGAGAGGGCCAGCAGGGGATAGAACAGGTACGGGATCGTGTGGAGGAAGACGGCGAAGGCGTTGGTGGAGGCCAGTTGGGCCGCCAGCACCGGATCCGACGCCTGCTGGGCGGCGGTGAGGGCGAATCCCTCGGCGATGAGGGAGATCTCGTACCCCACCCAGGTGGAGATTGGAACCAGTGCCGCCACCGGGGCGGCGGTGGAGTCCACAAGGTATGCCAGCTTCTCCCGGGAGATGCGGAGGCGATCGGTGATGGGGCGCATCGTGTTCCCCACGATGAGCGTATTGGCGTAGTCGTCGAAGAAGATGGTCATCCCAGCCAGCCAGGTGGCCAGCTTCCCCCGGCGCCGGGTGGTGGCCAGGGGGGACACCGCCCTCACCAGCCCCAGCGTCCCGCCGTTCCGTGCGATGACCCCCACCATCCCCCCCAGGAGGAGGGAGAAGAGAACGATGGCAGTCTTGCCTCCGTCCACATCTCCCAGCGCCTCCACGGCGAAGGTGTCGATGGTCCGGGCCACCGCCGAGAAGGGATTGAAGCCGGAGGTGGCCAGCGCTCCCAGCCAGATCCCGGCGAAGAGCGCCACCACCACCTCCCGGAAGATCAGCGCCAGGGCGATGGCCACCACCGGTGGCACCAGGGAGTACCACCCCGGGGCAAAGGGCGCCTCCACCGGGAGCTCCGTTCCCCCCATGACCAGGGCCAGGGGGAGCTCTCCCCGTCCGTCCACCACCAGGTCCCCCAGTGCCCGCTCCTCCCCTGCCTCCAGCATCCCGGAGGCCAGTTCCCGCCCTGTGGCCGTGCGGAGGGTGAAGGGGACCGCCGCATCCCCCCCCTGCAGTGTGAGCTCGAAGGGGAGCCCGCCCATGATGATGGAGGGGGCCTCTCCGATCTCCTGGCTTCGCGCACCCTCCGGCAGGAGGACCAGGAGCAGGAGCAGGAGGAGGGGCGTCACCCGTCGGAGGCCCCGGGGAAGGGGGGGGAACAGGACGGGGGGTGGGCAGGAGGAGGGAGTGTGCATCGACGCCGGAGCGGAGGTGGACGGTCGGCGGGTGGTACCGGTCCGCATCCGCCGGGGGGACACGCGGTTCCATCATGGGCTACCCCCGGGAAGGTGTAAAGTCCGGCGCCCCCCGGGAAGGTGGCGCCGGGGCGGTGGATCCCCCTCCGGCATCGCGCCGACGGGGGATCGGCTGTATCTTCGGGCCGTTCCGGACCTCGCTCCGGGAACCCCCACCGTCCTCCGTGCGGCTCTGCGCCGCCCCGACCCCGGATCGCCCGCCATGGCCCACATCCGCATCCCCCTGATGGATTCGCCGGGCGTGGAGCGTGCCCTGGCGCGAATGGCCCGGGAGGTGGTGGAACGTACCCAGGGCACCGACGGGGTCGTGCTGATGGGGATCCACCGGAGGGGTACCCAGTTGGCCGCCCGGCTCAGGGAGGGGATCCGGGAAGCGGAGGGGGTGGACCTTCCCAGCGGCTCCCTGGACATCACCCTGTACCGGGACGATCTGATGGCCGTGGGGCCCCGGCCGGTGGTGGGGGAGACGGTGCTTCCCCCCGACGGGATCGACGATCGGACCGTGGTCATCGTGGACGATGTGCTCTACACCGGACGCACCATCCGGGCGGCGCTGAACGAACTCATGGACTGGGGGCGTCCCGGCCGGGTCCTCCTCTG
>CAYQVI010000363.1:0-3073 GCA_964420725.1 uncultured Gemmatimonadaceae bacterium
ATCACGGTCGTGTCGGAGGGCACGATTATTGAGCCAACACTTTGAAGCCGGGACCGACACTCGCGGTGGCCGACCTGCCCCTCCGGGGGACTTCGAAAGCCGCGGGGGACGTTACCAACATCCTACCCGGGCTTCAATAACTCCCCTCCGGCATTGACCGGAGAGCCGGCGCTTCCCCTCGGGGAACGTCGGCTCTCGTTTTTTCTGTCCCCGGGATCGAACGGACGCACCCGGGGGGATCGTACGGGGCCATCCGGGGTTCTCCCCCGCCGGAAGCCGCCGTCGGCGGCCCACGCCATCGCTCCTTCACAAGGCCGGCTCCATGCCCCGGGTCAGGGTCACCCGCAGACTCCACTTCTCGGCAGCGCACCGGATCTACCGCCCCGACTGGTCCGACCAGCGGAATGCGGAGGTCTTCGGCGACTGTGCGAACCCCCACTGGCACGGTCACAACTACGAGATCGACGTCACCGTGGAGGGGGAGGTGGATCCCGAAACGGGGTACGTGATGGACCTGAAGCTCCTCCGGGACCTGGTGGAGGAGCGGGTGCTGGCCGATGTGGACCACCGGAACCTGAACCTCCAGGTCCCCTGGCTGAAGGATGTGAACCCCACCACCGAGAACCTCGTGGTGGCGGTCTGGGAGCGCATCAAGGGCGGCCTTCCGGAGGGGGTGCGGCTGGAGCGCATCGTCCTCTGGGAGACCCCCCGCAACTCCGTCGAATACTCCGGAGGCTGACGGGCCCCCCGTCGCCTCCCCGTCTGGAACACCAAGGGAGTACGCCGATCCATGACCATCCCCCCGGGGGTGCCCATCCTGTCCGACGCCGCCACGGAGGTGGCTTCTGTGGACCTGTCCACGGTGGACTACACCAGCCTCGTGGCGGAGATGATCCGCCGCCTGGGGGACGACCCCCTCCGGGAGGGGCTCCTCAAGACCCCGGAGCGGGTGGAGAAGGCCATGCGCTTCCTCACCTCCGGGTACCAGATGACGCCGGAGGGGGTCATCGGTGACGCCCTCTTCGAGGAACATCACCACAACATGGTGCTGGTGAAGAACATCGAGATGTACTCCATGTGCGAGCACCACATGCTCCCCTTCTTCGGGAAGGTGCACATCGCCTACATCCCCGATGGGCGGATCATGGGGCTCTCCAAGGCCGCCCGGCTGGTGGAGGTCTTCTCCCGGCGGCTCCAGGTCCAGGAGCGGCTCACGGAGCAGATCGCCCAGGCGCTCTGGGAGGTGGTGCAGCCCCAGGGGGTGGGGGTGATCATCGAGGCCCATCACCTGTGCATGATGATGCGGGGGGTGGAGAAGCAGAACTCCTCCACCATCACCTCGGCCATGCGGGGGGCCTTCCTGGAGGACCAGCGCACCCGGGACGAGTTCGTGAACCTGGCGGTGGCCCACTCCCGGGTGGTTGGATGAGTCCCGCGGCGCTCCAGGGCCTCCGGGCGTTGGTCACCGGGGCCTCCCGGGGGATCGGGGAGGCCACCGCCCGGGCGCTGTCGGCGGAGGGGGCTCATGTGATCCTCACCGCCCGGAACCGGGAGCGACTGGAGGGGCTGGCCCGGGAGCTGGGGGGCACCGCCGTGGCCATGGACCTGACGGACAGTGCGGTGGCCGGCGAAGCCCTCTCCCGGATCGCCGATGACCCCCAGGGGCCTCCGGACCTGGTGGTGAATGCCGCCGGGGTCTTCTCCATCGCCCCTCTCCACCTCACCGGGGTGGAGGAGCTGGACTGGAACCTCTCCCTGAACCTCCGGGGGTCCTTCCTGGTGATCCGGGCCATCCTCCCGGCCATGCGGAAGCGGGGTACCGGGCTCATCGTGAATGTGGGGTCCGTGGCGGGGCGGAAGGCGTTCCCGGGGAACGGGGCCTACTCCGCCTCCAAGTTCGGGCTCCGGGGTCTCCACGAGGTGCTGCTGGAGGAGATCCGGGGGACCGGGGTCCGGGCCACCCTCCTGGAACCTGCGGCCTCGGACACCCCCATGTGGGATGCCATGGACCCGGATGCGGACCCGAATCTTCCCAACCGGGTGGACATGCTCAGGGCCGCTGATGTGGCGGAGGCGGTGGTCTTCGTAGCCTCCCGGCCTGGAACTGTACAGATTCCACTCCTCCAGATCGAACGGGGTTGAACCACACGGAGTCCACCGGGAAGGGAAGGACGAGAGCATGGCACAGTTGAGCGGGCCCGACGGAGTGTTCGTCATCAGCACGCAGGCCCACTATGATGCGGCCCACTTCCTCCGGAACCACACCGGGAAGTGCGCCCGGCTCCACGGGCACCGGTACGTGGTGGAGGCGGCGCTGCAGGCAGGGGAACTGGATGTGGCGGGGATGGCCTTCGACTTCGGGGATCTGAAGGCGATCCTCCGGGAGTTGGCAGACCACCTGGACCACCAGAACCTGAACGAGATCCCTCCCTTCGACACCCTGGAGAGCAGCGCGGAGAACCAGGCCCGCTGGTTCTTCCAGGAGATCCGGGATCGGCTCCCGGAGGGGATCCGGGAAGGGCTTCTCTATGCCCGGGTCTGGGAGAGCCCCACCCAGTGGGCGCAGTATGGGACGTCGGTGATGGTGCCTCCTCCCATGGGGCCCGGGGGCTGATGCCCGTCGGGGGCCGCTCGTGCACCTCCTCCTGACCGACCGCCTGGCCTGCCCCCGCTGCGGGCCCGCCTTCGGGCTCATCCTCCTGTCCGATCGGATGGAGGATCGCCGGGTCCTGGAGGGGGCGCTGGGTTGCCCCAACTGTCGGGAGCGCTATCCGGTCCGGGGGGGCGCCGCCGATCTCCGGCCTCCTCCCCGGGGGCCCGCCCCGACCGCCCCTGCCTCCCCGGCGGCGCCGGACGCCGGGGAGACCATGCGACTGGCGGCCATGCTGGGAATCACCGAGGGACCGGCCCATGTCCTGGCCGCCGGCGAGGCGCTGCATCATGCTCCGGCGCTGGCCCGGCTGATCCCGGAGCTGGAGGTGATCGTGGTGGAGCCCCAGGGGATCGCCTGGGAGGAAGGCCCCGGCGTCACCCGGATGCATGTGGGGGACATCCTCCCCCTCCAGTCCCGGAG
>CAYQVI010000364.1:0-3067 GCA_964420725.1 uncultured Gemmatimonadaceae bacterium
ATGACCATGGAACCGCCCCCCATCCCCCACGATCCTCCGGGTCCGGCGTCCGGCCGGGAGCCCGGAGAGGCGCAAACCGGAGGTGACCCCATGCCTGTGCCCCTGATGCGCCGGCTCTTCACCGTCGACGACTACTACCGGATGGCCGAGGCGGGGATCTTGCGCCACGGCGAGCGGGTGGAGCTCCTGGAGGGGGAGATCGTCCAGATGGCCGCCATCGGAAGTCGCCACGCAGGGTGTGTGAACCGCCTCACCCGGATCTTCGTGACCGGTGTGGGACCGGAGGCGCTTGTGACCGTCCAGAATCCGGTGCGCCTCAGCGACCTCTCGGAGCCCCAGCCCGACGTGGCGGTGGTGCGCCCCCGCCCGGACGACTACATGGAGCGACACCCCCTCCCGGATGACGTCCTGCTGGTGGTGGAGGTGGCCGATACCTCGGTTCCCGTGGACCGGGAGAGGAAGGCCCCCCTCTATGCCACGGCCGGGATCCCGGAGTACTGGATCGTGGACCTCCCTGCGGAGGTGGTGGAGGTGTACCGGGAGCCGGAGGGGGGGCGCTACCGGTCGGTGACCCGGCACGGGAAGGGGGAGCGGCTGCGGCTCCTGGCCCTTCCGGAGCTGGAGATGGGGGTGGAGGAGATCCTGGGGTGAGGATGATGGAGCCCGGGCCGACCCCTCAGACCCCGCCGGAACCCTCCTTCAGGCTGTCCACGATCATGATGTAGATGAGGAAGCCTGCAAGGAGCGCCGCCGGCACCGCCGAGAGTCCCCCGAACCACCGGATCCGCTGGCCCACGTCCGCCCCGGCCGGGGCGAGAAGGCTGATCATGGGCGCCAGCAGGATCATCCCCACGAAGACCAGTGCGGGGAACATCCCCGCCATTCCAGCGGCAGTCTGGAGCCGGGGGGGCACGAAGATGGAGGCGATCCCCACCACCAGGGTGGCCAGGAGCCATGGGGCCATGAGGGCCACCGACCCGCCCCAGAAGAGATTCCAGGGGATCTTCCGGAGGTTGGCCAGCGCCGTGAAGCCGCCGCCATACAGAACCAGCATGACGACGATCAGGAGGATGCCGGTCCATCCGGACCTCATCATGGCGACCGCACCCGCCGGTACGCCGACAGGTGCCGCACCGCCCCCGCCGTGTCCCCCGCTGCCTCGTACAGCCGGGACAGGTTGAAGTGGGCGGCTCCCAGATCCGGGTCCATCTCCAGCGCCCGGAGGTACGCGGCCACCGCCTCGTCCGGTCGACCCAGATCCTCCAGCGCCACCCCCTGGTTGTAGCGGGCCATGGCGTGGCCGGGGGTGGCCTCCTCGGAGCGGAGATAGCAGTCCAGCGCGCCTGCCGGATCCCCTGCCTCGTGGAGGAGTCGGCCCAGGTTCAGGTGCGCCCGGGCATGCTCTGGATCCAGCTCCAGCGCCCTCCGGTAGGCCGACATGGCCTCCCCCACCGACACGGCCTCAAGGTCCACCCCCAGGTTGAACCACCCCTCGGCGTCCGGGCCGGAGGCCTCCTGCTCCGCCACCGCCCGGGGGAGGAAGGGCGCCGCCCGGGTGGCCAGCTCCGCCACGGGGAAGTCGAAGAGGACCTGTCCGGACTCGGGCTCCCACACGGTGTCCCGGTCCCGGACCACCACGGCGTCCCCCTGCGAATGGATGTGCACGGCGGTGAGGGGGCGCCCGGCGGGGAGCGATTCCCGGAGACGATGGAGGGCCCGGTGGATCCTCCGGGAGGGGATCCCGGCATCCTGCAGCTCCCGGATCACCCGGAGGACCACGATGTCCTGAAAGGAGAAGCGGTAGTGGCGCTGGGGGTTCCGCCCGGGCTCCAGCAGGCCGGCCCGGGCCAGGCTCCGCACCCGGGGCGGGGGGATCGACAGGATCTCCGCCACGTCGGCGGTGGTGTAGCCGGTCATCCAGCGCCGGCGCCCGTCAGCCCGACGAGGCCTTCTTCCGGGAGGAGGCCTTCTTCTCGCCCTCCTCGCCGGCAGACTTTCCTGCCCCCCTTGCCCCCTTCCGACCTTCGTCCACACCCTCGCCGGAGGCGGCCAGACTGGCCTTGAGCGCCGCCATGAGGTCGATGATCTGGGTCTGGGGCTCGGCGGTGGCGGCCACGGTGATCTCCTCGCCCTCCACCTTCCGCTCGATGAGCTCCAGCATCTTCTCCCGGACCTCGTCCCGGTAGTTCTCCGGGTGGAACTCGTCCACCGAGGCGGCGTCGATGAGCTGCTGCGCCAGCTTCATCTCGGCGGGGTTCACCTCCCCCTCCTCCAGCGGCACCTCCTCGAACGACTTGAGCTCGTCGGCGTACTTGAGCTGCTCCATGACCAAGCCACTCTCCAGGGGGCGGATCATCACCAGGTACTGCTTCCCCCGGGTGGCGTAGGTGGCGATGGCTGCCCGGCCGGACTCCCGGAGCGCCGCCGCCAGGAGCCGGTAGGCCCGGGCGCCTCCCCGGTCCGGCCCCAGGTAGTAGGCCTTGTCCAGGTAGATCCGCTCCACCTTCTCCAGCGGCACGAACTCCTTGATCTCGATGGCGTCCGACTTGGGGCTCTCCAGCGCCTTCAGCTCCTCGTCGGTGAACACCACCCACTGCCCCTTTGTGAACTCATACCCCTTGGCCATATCCTCCCGGGGTACCACCGTCCCATCCTCGGGGTCGATGTACTGCTGTTTCAGCTTGTTCCCGCTCTTCCCGCTGAGGAGGTTGAACGAGACACGGCCGGAGGAGTCCCCGGTGGAGTACAGCTTCACCGGGAGGGACACCAGCCCGAAGGCGATGGTCGAGGTACCGATGGCTCGAGCGCTCATGGTGTAAACGTATGTTCTCCCCGGGAAATCGCGCAACGAAGATGACCGCCGTCCCCTTTCCAGCCGGCAGCCCCTGCGGCCCGGTGTGCCCGGCCCGCTCCTTCTTGTCGTTGCAGGGGGTGCCGCATCGACAGGTTCAGGTCGTTCTCCGCTCCCGACGGACCGCCCGCTTCAGCCCGACGGCCTACCCATGACCCCTCCTCCCGACGACCGGCTCAGGAAGTACCGGGAGAAGCGGAGCCCGGACGTCACCCC
>CAYQVI010000365.1:0-3060 GCA_964420725.1 uncultured Gemmatimonadaceae bacterium
GGAAGAAGCGCCTGGGGGCCGAGGCCGACCAGCCGCACCGGATCAAGTACCGGCCCCTGGTGCGGGGGTGAGGGGAGGGGATCGACGGGCGGGATGTGGTTGGCGTGGGGGTGGAAAGAAGTTTCTTGCGCTCTCCTGACCGACGGGTTAGATAGTACTAGTTGGCCCGCCAATCTTGAGAGGACTGCTGCCATGAAATCCCCCCCCCCCACATCCCGCCCGTTGATCCCCTCCCCCCACCGGTGCACGGCAAGAGATGTAGCAAGGACCGTTCCCCGCGGCCTGGCCATTGTCGCGGTGCTTGCGGCGGCGTGCTACGACAAGCAGCCAGAGACTCCGCTCGAACCGGAACTGGCGACCCAATCCCCGTCAATCGAACTTCCCAGCCTGAGCGATCAAGAACTGGGCGAGCATTCCGATCTGCTGGCCCTAGCGCGAGACGTACCTACGTTTGCCGGTTTCTATTTGGACGATGAGGGGCTGGGTATCGTGCGCCTCACGGAGGCGACCGGGCTTGAGGCTGCGGTGCAGCGGATTCGTCCCCTTCTTCCGTCCTCGGAAAATGACGTCGCGTTCGCCGCGCGTCCGGCCACCCATTCGTTTCTTGCTTTGGCCACCTACCGGGCACTTCTACGGGACAGAGTATTCTCGGTGGAAGGGGTCGTGTCCCTCGGCGTCGACGAGCTTCTCAACCGGGTCCACGTGGGTGTAGAGGATACCCGGATGGCCCCGGAGATCGCCGCTCTTCTGCTGGCGCTGGGCATCCCCGAGGACGCCGTTGTAATCGAAGGACGCACCAGGGGAACCCCTTGGTGCCCTCCATAGGCCTTTCCACCTCTCCCGTCCGCGCCCGCGTATCCCATGATCTCGACAGCGAGGAGCCGAATGGACATCTGTATGGAGGATATCGCTTCGGAATAGGTTGCACCATCGGCTTTGCAGCTCTAAGGAGGTCAACCGGCGACAGTGTTTTCGTCAGCAATAGCCACTGCACAACAGTCGACCACGAATTCGATGGGATAGTTGTCGGTCAACCCGCCATGACGCCGTCGAAGGCGGCGGAAATTCTGGACCCAGACGGTTTCAATTGCATATTCTGGATCTGTCGTCACTCCGACACAGCAATGTTTGAGACGTACGTGCCTATCCAACTGGGCAAGATCGCACGGACGACGTCATCGTCGAATTGCGAAAGTTGCGTAGAAGACCTGACTATAGATCATACGAACCCCACCCTCAGTATCACTGCGCGCAACGGCTTCATTGTACTTGGTCAGGTGCTTCAGAAGATTGGTAACACTACCGGTTGGACGTACGGATCCGTAGTGGATACATGCTCTGACGTAGTTCTGACTGATGGATGGATGCGGCTGTGCGCAGATCAATTTGACGCCGCCGTCGACCCTGGAGATAGTGGCTCACCAGTCTTTTCGGTCAACTTCGGCAGCGTTACTCTCCGAGGGATAGTTTTCGGAAAGGCAGGGGGGGACGACGATGTCATCATGTCCAGTCTCACGCAGGTAGAGAAGGATATGGGCGGTTTGGTATACTATGACCTTGGGCCCCCGTCAGTAAGCATCGAAGGTCCCCTCCACGTGCGCACAGGCTTGCTTTGTGATTGGAGTGCTCTGGTGGGGGGTGGTATCGATCCTTTCGATGTAGTATGGTCCGGAGTGTTCTCTGGGACCGGGTCCACCATTTCCCGGGTGGCTACAACAACCGGTTGGCTTGAAGTCGACATCACCGATTGGAGCGGGAGAACTGCAAGCAGCATGGAATACATCACCGTCTCACCGACTGGTCCCACCCCGCCAGGCTGCACGGAATGAATACGACGGCCATTCTCGAAGGGGGAGCGACCGGGGGGGGCTGGACCAAGGCAGGCCTGCTGCTGCTCGTCCTTGTGGCCGCCGCTTGCAGTCCTTCCGGCCCGAATTGTGACCTGCAGGCCCTTCCAGGAATCCTCCTCACCCTGACGGACGCTCCGACCGGAGCCCCCGCTGAGTCCTCGGGGGCGGAGATCACCGTCTCCGCCGCCGGCGGTTACGTCGAGTCGGTTACTGTGGAGGGCATTCAGGTGCCGGGGCCCCACACACTCGCCGAGGAACGGGCGGGGGTCTATGACGTCGTGGTTCACGCCGAGGGGTATCAGGAATGGACGGTCTCGTCGGTCCGGGTGCGAGAGGGCGTGTGTCACGTGGAGACAGTCGAACTCACTGCGGCCCTGGTGCCCGAAGAGTGAACTCTCCCGCCTGAGCCCGTCGGAGTCGTCCATGATGCCCGTCGCTGTCCGACCCGCTCTCATGCTTCTCTGCTTGCTTCCGGTGGCGTGGCCGGCCGCCGCCCAGCTCCGCTGCCCGCCGCCGCGCTACACCGTGGAGACCTTGAAGGCCCGGGTCCTGGAACTGGGGGCGGTCGAGGATGCGAGCAGGCGGATCCAGGGGCTGGTGGAATGGGCGCTCAGCACGTCCGACGACCGGTGTTCGATCCTGGAGGGCGCAGTCGACCGGCAGGAGCTGGCGGAGGGGCTGATCGGGCTTATAGCCGCTCGACGTGCGGTTCCCCGTGGGTTTCCATGGGATGTCTTCAGTGGCATCCGGCTGGCGCTGTCCGACCCTTCGTCGGAGCTGGTCCTCCCGATGGAGGCCCTCTCGGAGGCCGTCGAAAGGGGGGTGACGCCGGCAGCCCGAGGCGGTGCACTCGCCCTGATGCAGCGCTCTGCCGAGAATCCGGAGACGTTCCAGTACCTTCTCGCGTGGGCTCGGGCCCCCGTGGGTCCGCCTGCGTGGCCCGCTCTTCCGGAGCGGATCGTACAGGGGGCCTACGTGTTCGGATTCGGCACGATGAACGAGGTGGAGGCCTTCCGCGATGCCCTCGAAGCTGAGCCCGATCGCATCCTCAGCCCCAGGGTCCGGTGCTGGGTGGAGAACCCGGTCTTCTGGGCGACGGAAGCACCGCCCCCCCGGCCCTGCGGGGAATTCGGGTACCGCTGAGTCCTTGAGCCTCCTGACACAAGGGTCTGAACCCGCTCCGGCCCTTGCCTACCTCGCCATCTCGTCG
>CAYQVI010000366.1:0-2850 GCA_964420725.1 uncultured Gemmatimonadaceae bacterium
CGGTGAGGGCCACCACGTCCAGCGCCTTCCGGGCCTCCTCCCAGAGGACCGCAGCAGCGGCCCCCGCTTCCGGTCGCACCCGGCAGCGGCGGTCGGCGGAGGCCACGATTCCCTGGAGCTGGATGGCCCGGGTGGGAGCCCGGAGCATCACGTCCAGCGCCTCCCCCGGCTGCACCACCACGCGCTCCTCCACGCTGGAGAAGCCGATCCGCTCCCCCCGGAGGACATACTCCCCCGGCCCCGGGGCCTCCACGAAGAACCGGCCGGACTCGGCGCTGAGTCCCGACCCCACCCGGGCGCCCGATCCGTCCATGAGGGAGATGAATCCCCCCACCACCGGGGCCCCGCTCCCCTCCTCCACGAACTGCCCCCGGATGAGCTGGCCGGCGGCGGGAGAGGCTCCCGCCAGGAGGAGTGCCAGGGGGAGGAGGAGTCCCGGGCGGCGAAGCCCGGAGGGGGATGGAAAGGCCATGCGACGGCGGTCTCCAGGAGGGTGGGCCGGGGTGCTGCCGGCCAGGGGTATGGGGGGATCCACCACCACACACCTCCCTGATCTACAGGCGGCAGCAGAGGGGGGCAACTCCGGCGTCTACCCCATTGCGTCGGGGGAGTGCGGGCAGTAGCAGTTCGGTAGTCCGGGCATCGGGCTTCCCTCCGGTGCCACCCCGCAACCCGGGACCGGGTGCGGGACGGAACTGGACCTCCACGACACGGACCCCATGAAGCGATCCATCATCCTGACGGCCCTCCTGGGGCTGCTGTTGGCCGCCGTTCCCCAGCACCTCCTGGCCCGGCAGGCGGACGGCGGTACCGTCATCGTCCGGGGGGGCTGGCTCTTCGATGCCACCGGAGACCAGCGGGTCCGGAATCCGGGGCTGGTGATCCGGGCGGGGGAGATCATGGAGGTGGGGAACCTCGAGTCCTCGGCGCTGGACCTCTCCGGTGCCCGGGTGGTGGAGCTGGACGACGGTCAGACCATCCTCCCGGGGATCTTCGACGTCCACGCCCACTACAATGTCACCCTCATGCTCCGCCCCCGCACCGAGGAGTTCCACGCCATGCCGGTGATCTACCTGGCCAACGGCGTGACCTCCACCTTCCCCAACGGGGAGTATGACCCCGAGGGGATGGAAGCCCTGCGGAAGCGCATCGACCGGGGGGAGCACCCCGGGCCCCGCATCTTCAGTTCGGGACCGTACTTCGGCAGCGCCCGCCCCGGCTGGAACCCCGACATCACCCGGGAGGAACTCCACGCCGAGGTGGACCACTGGGTGGAGCGTGGGGTGAAGGGGTTCAAGGCCAAGGGGATTGAGCCCCACCACCTCCGGTGGCTCATCGAACGGGCCCACTGGCATGGGCTTCCTGTCTCGGGGCACCTGGACTCCGGCTACCGGAACTCGGTGAACCCCCGGGATGCGGTGCTCATGGGGATCGACCGGGTGGAGCACTTCCAGGGAGGGCTGGCCTTCCCCAGCACCCAGTCCGCCTACGCAAGCTTCCCCGGCGTGGTCCCGGGAACACCGGAGTTCGACGACATCACCGACCTCTTCATCCGCTACGGCGTCTACTACAACCAGACCCTCTCCGCCTACGGGTATTTCGGCTCCCGGGATGACGGGGTCTTCGACTTCTGGACCGACGAGTCCCGCTTCTTCACCCCCGCAGTCCGGGAGACCTTCGCCGACCTCCCCACCACCCGCTTCTCTGCCAGCTTCGACAGCATCTACCAGGCGAAGTGCCCCCTGGCCGGCGCCTACTACGAGGCCGGCGGGTTGATGAGCATGGGGACGGACCATGTGAGCACCGGTGCCTACCTGCCTGGGTTCGGGGCCCACCGGGAACTCCACGCCATGGTGGTGTGCGGGATCCCGGAAGCCGAGGCGCTTCGGATCGCTACCGTGGGGAGCGCCCGGGTCATGCGGATGAGCGACCGTCAGGGGACGCTGGAGGTGGGGAAACTGGCGGACCTCTTCGTGGTCCGGGGGAATCCGCTGGAGGACATCCGGAACACCCGGAATGTGGAGCTGGTGATGAAGGGCGGGGAGATCTACGATCCGGCGGCGCTGCTTCAGTCGGTGGAGGGGACGCTGGAGCCCCCGTTCCGGCCCCGGCCGGAGGTGGGAGGGGGTTGAGGCTCAGTCCCCCGGCGCCCCCGCCGGCCGGGGCACCCCCACCGCAAGGAGGAGAGTGAGCAGCGCCCGCTGGATCCCCTCGGGGCCCCCCGTGTTGTCGTACCATTCGTCCAGGGTGTGGGCCCCGCCGGCCCTGCCCCCGGCCCCGATGGTGAGGGCGGGAATCCCCAGTGACATGGGGAGGTTGGCGTCGGTGGAGGCGGAGAGGAGGGTGGGAACCCGCCCCAGGAAGCGGGTGGCCGCCAGGGTGGCCCGCACCAGCGGCGAGTCGGGGTCCGTGGAGCCCGCCGGTCGGTCCCCGATGACAGTCACCGAGGAGTGGACCCGTTCCCCCCCAAGCCCCGCGGCCTGATCCGAGCCTTCCAGCGTGACCGTCAGGGCGGTCCTCGCCCGGCTCTCCAGATCCGCCAGCGCCCGGGGGTCCTCGCTCCGGAGGTCCACCTCCACCCACGCATCCTCGGGAATCGCGTTGATGCCGGTGCCCCCTCCCCAGCGGGCCACCGTGCAGGTGGTGCGGGGGATGTCCGTCAGCGGGATCCGGGTGATCCGGGCCACCACCTCGGCCAGGAGATGGACCGGGTTCGGAACGCCGAAGTCCGACCAGGAGTGTCCACCGGGGCCCCCCACCGTGATGCGGAGCCTGCGGGACCCCACCCCCCGGACCACCACCCCCTCGATGCCCGCCCCATCCAGTGAAATGAACCCCCGGGCCTGGTGC
>CAYQVI010000366.1:2860-3041 GCA_964420725.1 uncultured Gemmatimonadaceae bacterium
CCTGGTGCCCGGCGCCCCGGGGGCTGAACAGCTCCTTCACCCCCCGCAGATCTCCGGCGCCCTCCTCGCCCACCGTGGCCACGAAGAGGACGGGGACCGCCAGCGGCACCTCCGCCGCCCGGAGCACCCGGGCCAGCGCCACCAGCGCCGCCAGCCCCCGGCCGTCGTCGGCGATCCCCGG
>CAYQVI010000367.1:0-3035 GCA_964420725.1 uncultured Gemmatimonadaceae bacterium
GGATCGAACTCCAGGATGTTGGGGGCGGGGATGCAGCACTCGCCGGTGGGGGGATCGGTGGCGGCGCCGATCTCCGTCCGCTCGTTGAAGCTGTCCCTACGGTGGATCACGAAGACATGGTCCCGGGAATCCACGGCCACTCCGATGGCCGACCCCAGGATCCAGTGGTTGGGAAGAGGCTGGGGCCAGAGCGGGTCCACCTCGAAGCGGGGGGCCTCCCCCTGGGCACCTGCCGCCGACGCCGTGGCCACCCCGTCCAGCGCGGCTTCCCCGCAGGCCAGGATTGCGATCCCTCCCAGCAGACAGGACGCCAGCACCACCTTGCCCCTTCGATTCATCAGTCGTCTCCCGTTCCCGTTGGACGGATGGCTCCGTTCCGGGGGGGTGGTCGATGACCGGAGGCCCCGCCCGGACCTGTGCCGGCCTCCCCCCGCGATGTTGTGCGGACCCGGGGGGGCACGCATATACTCGGAAGACGAAGGTCGGGCACAACGAGCCCGTTCGGTGATCCTAAGCGCCGCCTGGTGTTCCGTCCAGAGAAATCTCGGTGAACCCTTTCCCGTCCGGCCCGACTCCATCCCCCCGTCGTCCAGCCCCGGGACGGGGGCTCGCCCTCCTGGCGGTCCTGGCCCTCCTGGCGCTGGCGACCCCCCCCACCGCCCCTGCCCATGAGGTCCCGGCAGACGTCACCATCCTGACCTTCGTGAAGGCCCAGGAACAGACCCTCCGGATCCTGGTGCGGGTCCCCCTGGTGTCCATGCGGGACGTGGAGTTTCCGGTGCGGGGGCCGGGCTACGTGGACCTGGAGGCCACCGCTCCCCTCCTGGCGGACCAGGCCACCATCTGGATTGCCGGCTACCTCGACCTCTACGAAGAGGGGGAGCCGCTCCCCACCGCGCAGGTTGTGGCCGCCCGGATCTCCCTGCCGTCGGACCGCTCCTTCATGGGCTACGACGCAGCGCTGGCCCACCTGGGCGGCCCTCCGGTCTCCCTGGAGACGAATCTGGTCCTGGAGCAGGCACTCCTGGACGTACTCCTGGAGGTTCCCATCTCGAGCGCCGCATCCCGCTTCTCCATCGAACCCCACTGGGCCCACCTGGGGATCCAGACCCGGACGGTGCTCCGCTTCCTCCCGGAGGAGGGAACGGAGCGGGCCCTCCAGTTCGAGGGGAATCCGGGGCTGGTGCGACTGGACCCCCGCTGGCACCAGGCGGCCTTCAGCTTCGCCCGACTGGGCTTCCTCCACATCCTGGAGGGGCTGGACCACATCCTCTTCATCCTCTGCCTGGTGATCCCCTTCCGGCGCTTCGTTCCGCTGGTCCCCATCGTCACCGCCTTCACCCTGGCCCACTCCATCACCCTGGGGGCGGCGGCCTTCGGCTGGGCTCCCTCCGCCCTCTGGTTCCCGCCCCTCATCGAGACGCTCATCGCCCTGAGCATCGTGTACATGGCCTTCGAAAACATCGCCGGGGCGAAGATGCAGCGGCGCTGGATGGTGGCCTTCGGCTTCGGGCTGATCCACGGCTTCGGCTTCTCCTTCCTTCTGCGGGACAGCCTGCAGTTTGCCGGAGACCACCTGGTGGCTTCGCTGGTCTTCTTCAACATCGGGGTCGAACTGGGTCAACTCTTCTTCATCCTCCTGGCCATCCCGGTGCTCCACGCCCTTTTCCGCTGGGTGGTGGCGGAGCGGGTGGGGACCATCATCCTGTCGGCGCTGGTGGCCCACACCGCCTGGCACTGGATGACGGACCGGGGGGCCAACCTGGGAGCCTACAGCTACTCCCTGCCGCCTTTCGACACTCTCTTTGTATCGGCGCTGATCCGGGGGCTCATCCTGCTGGCCATCATCGTGACCGTGGGGTGGGGCCTCCTGGAAGGATCCCGCCGCTGGATGCGCTGGGCGGGGCCCCCTTCCCCGCCGGCACTCCCTGGAGAGACCCCCGCCCGGGAACCCGCCTGACCACCGGATGGCCCGGGACCTGCAGCGCCGGCCTCAGCGTTTTCTGCACCCGGAGTGTCTGGGCCAGTGTCGTCTGACGTGCCGGGTGCCCGGGGCGGGACGGCTTCTCTACCGCACTGCACCCAACGGATGATCTGATGCGCCACGCCGTGGCTTGCTCGAAATCGACCTGTTCCCCGCCCCCTGTCTCCAGATCGACACCCTCGGTCCAGTCGACCCCCGCTGTGGGTCTCCTGGCGATCCTCCTCTTCCTGGCGCCGGCCCCGGGGTTGGCGGCGCAGTCCCTTGATGCCGACCAGGAGGTGGTCACCGCGGCACCGGATCGGGCGGCGGCATTCAGGGGGACGGTGCGGGCCACCACGGCCATCCGCCGGGAGGGCCCCATCCAGATGGATGGCCGGCTGGACGAAGACGAGTGGGCTCGGGCGGTCCCCGCCACCGGCTTCATCCAGAAGGACCCCGACGAGGGGGAACCCGCCGGCGAGGCCACCATCGTCCGGGTCCTCTACGACGACCGGGCCCTGTACATCGGGGCGCGGCTCCAGGACTCCCGCCCGGACCAGGTGTCCAGACGACTGGCCCGGAGGGACCAGGAGGGGAACACCGACTTCTTCGAGGTCTCCCTGGACCCGAACCTGGACCGTCGCACCGGCTACCAGTTCACCGTGAGCGCGGCCAACGTCCAGTCCGACCGATATCTCTACGACGACACCCGGGAGGACCGGGCCTGGAACGCCGTCTGGGAGTCCGCGGTGCATCACGATGAGGAGGGGTGGTCGGTGGAGATCCGCATCCCCCTCTCCCAGGTACGGTACGATCCCTCCGAGGGCCCGCAGACCTGGGGGGTGAACTTCTCCAGGCGCCGTACCCTCACCAACGAGCGGAGCTTCTTCGCCCCCGAGGCCAGGAACAACACGGGGATCGTGAGCCTGTTCGGGCTGCTGGAAGGGATCCAGGCCACCTCCGGCTCCCGGCGCTTCGAGGCCCGCCCCTACGCCCTCACAGGGCTCCACACCGCTCCCTCCACACCAGGGGATCCCTTCTTCTCCGGTCGGGAGGCCAACATGGAGGTGGG
>CAYQVI010000368.1:0-3019 GCA_964420725.1 uncultured Gemmatimonadaceae bacterium
CAACACGGACCCCGAGAAGATCAACATCGACGACCTGGTGAACGCCCGGACCGTGTCCGCGGTGATCCAGGCGTTCTTCGGTTCGTCGCAGCTCAGCCAGTTCATGGATCAGACGAATCCGCTGGCGGAGATGACCCACAAGCGACGGCTTTCGGCGCTGGGCCCGGGGGGGCTCTCCCGGGAGCGGGCCGGGTTCGAGGTGCGGGACGTGCACTACAGCCACTACGGCCGCATGTGTCCCATCGAGACCCCGGAAGGACCCAACATCGGGCTGATCACGTCGCTCACCACCTTCTCCCGGATCAACGAGCTGGGGTTCATCGAAACCCCGTACCGGAAGGTGGTGGACGGGCGCGTGACGGAGGACATCGAGTGGCTGTCGGCCAATGAGGAGGAGGAGGGGCGGATCGCCCAGGCGAATGCTCCCCTGAATCCCGACGGCACCTTCGTGAACGAGTTCGTCCTGTGCCGGGAGCGGGGTGACTTCCCCCTGCTGAAGCCCGACCAGATCGACTACATGGACGTGGCCCCGGACCAGATGGTGTCGGTGGCGGCTGCGTTGATTCCGTTCCTGGAGCACGACGACGCCAACCGGGCGCTCATGGGCTCCAACATGCAGAGGCAGGCGGTTCCCCTCCTCTTCACCGACTCTCCCCTCGTGGGGACGGGGCTGGAGGAGAAGATGGCCCGGGACTCCGGCGCCGTCATCACCGCCCGCCGTGGTGGGGAGGTGGTGCACGTCACCGCCGACGAGATCGTGGTGGACACCGGAAGTGTGAAGGGGATCGTCACGGACCAGCCCCTGGCTCGGCTGGCACAGTTCGATCGCTACCGGCTCCGGAAGTTCTGGCGCACCAACCAGGACACCGCCATCAACCAGAGGCCCCTCGTCCACAAGGGGCAGAAGGTGGAGGCGGGGCACATCATCGCCGACGGCCCCTCCACCGACCGGGGTGAGCTGGCCCTGGGGCGGAACGTCCTCGTGGCGTTCATGCCCTACTACGGATACAACTTCGAGGACGCCATCGTCATCAGCGAGAAGCTGGTGCGGGACGACGTGTTCACCTCGATCCACATCCAGGAACTGGAACTCCACGTCCGCGATACGAAGCGGGGGATGGAGGAGATCACGCGGGAGATTCCCAATGTCGCCGAGGAGTCCCTCGTGGACCTCGACGAAAGGGGGATCGTCCGGATCGGAGCCCGGGTGAAGGCAGGGGAGATCCTTGCCGGCAAGATCACCCCGAAGGGGGAGACGGAGCTGTCGCCGGAGGAGAAGCTCCTCACGGCCATCTTCGGTGAGAAGGCCAAGGACGTGAAGGACTCGTCCCTCCGGGTTCCTCCGGGGATGGCCGGGGACGTCATCGACGTGAAGATCTTCTCCCGTCGGATCGACGACCCCCTCCTGGAGAAGGAGCACGGCGCCAGGATCGGCGAGCTCAGGCAGGACGAGCGGGAGGAGATCGCCCGGATCAGCGAGGCCCGGGACGAAGAGGTCCTGGAGCACATGAAGGGGCAGACCATCGCCCTGTGCCTCAAGCGTGGCACCGTGGAGCCCCTCCTTGAAGAGGGGACGAAGCTGGACGATGCGGTCCTGTCCTCCCTGGAGCTGGCGGAGGCGGATCTCGCCACGCTGAAGGTGCAGAGCCGTGAGGTGAACGAGCGGATCCGCAGGGTCATCGACGAGGCCCAACGGCGGATCAGCCGGGTCCGGGAGAAGACGGAGGACCAGATCGACAAGGTCTTCCAGCCGGATGAGCTTCCCCCGGGCGTGGTTCAGCTCGTGAAGGTCTACATCGCCGAGAAGCGGAAGATCTCGGTGGGGGACAAGATGGCCGGCCGCCACGGAAACAAGGGGATCATCGCCCGGATCGCGCCGGAGGAGGACATGCCTGTCCTCCCTGACGGGACCGCGGTGGAGATCGTGTTGAACCCGCTGGGGGTGCCCTCCCGGATGAACGTGGGGCAGATCCTGGAGACCCACCTGGGGTGGGCAGCCCGGGTGCTGGGCTTCGAGGCGAAGACGCCGGTCTTCCAGGGAGCGTCGGAGGACGAGATCGGTCTGCTCCTGCGTCTGGCGGGGATCGCCTGGGCGCGGAACACCCTGGATGTGCGGGTGCCGGCTCCCGTCCTTACCATTGCCGAGATCGCCCATCTGGTGGCGGCTGCCCGTAGCCTCCCCCGGGAGGCCGAGGTGGCCAGCTACAAGGGGAACGGCGCCGGGGGACATGGCGGAATCGGCCGCCCCCTGGACGCCTGGCTGGAGTTGGACCTCACCCCCGAGGCGAAGGCGGTCATCCAGAGTCTACATGACTTCCTGGTGGCAGCCCGGGAGGAACTTGCCGAGAAGCGGGGTGTCACGCTGAAAGAGGCATTCCCCGCCATGGCGGCCCTGAAGGCCGGCAAGCCGGCCCACAAGGGACTGGATGCGGCGGTGGTGGAGTTCGCAGGTGAGGCGGGTCTCCTCCCCTCGGGGAAGATCTGGCTCCGGGACGGCCGTACCGGTCGTGGATTCGACTTCCCGGTGTCGGTGGGAGCCATCTACATGCTGAAGCTGTCCCACCTGATCGATGACAAGATCCACGCCCGGAGCATCGGGCCGTACTCCCTGGTTACCCAGCAGCCCCTGGCCGGGAAGGCCCAGTTCGGTGGGCAGCGGTTCGGGGAGATGGAGGTCTGGGCTCTCGAGGCGTACGGAGCGGCCCACACCCTCCAGGAGATCCTGACGGTGAAGTCGGACGATGTCACCGGGCGGTCCAAGGTGTACGAGGCCATCGTGAAGGGCGAGAACCTTCCGGAGCCAGGGATCCCCGAGTCCTTCAACGTGCTCGTGAAGGAGCTCCAGGCGCTGGGGCTCTCGGTCACGCTGGGACGAAACGAGTAATACTCTGCGGTAGGGGAGCCTGTGGGGCACCGGCGGCGGGGCGACAACGCCCTCCGTCGGTGTCCCGGGCAGGTTCCAGCGACACCCTCAACCCACGGGTGCATCAGGAATGATCGATTTTCCCAGGTCCCGAGA
>CAYQVI010000369.1:0-346 GCA_964420725.1 uncultured Gemmatimonadaceae bacterium
CACAGGAAGGTTCCCCGGCAGGGGCCCTTTGCGGCTCCTGTCGAAAAACCAGCAGGCATGATCAAGGACGCCTGGAGGGGGAATTGTGTTGAGGGAGGGGGGCACCCGACCCAGGAATGGGGAGGGACGTCCCTGCCCTCCGCAGCGTGGAGGAGGGGGTCCGGCTCTTCCTGGGGCTCTGACCTCCACCTCCCTCAGGAGGCCGGGGGATGATTGCGTCGGTGGAGATCGGTCCTGCAGCGCTGACAGAGCCGCCCTGTCGGACTACCATACCGTATGCTGAATGCCTCCCTCCCCTCGACCCCCCACCCCGCCGGCTCCGTCCTCGCCCCCGCCGAGTGGCGGG
>CAYQVI010000369.1:356-2981 GCA_964420725.1 uncultured Gemmatimonadaceae bacterium
GAGCGCGCCCTCGTGCACCGGGAGCGCGCGCAGCGGTGGACGCAGCCGCATCGCAGGCGGCAGGCGCGGCACGAGCCGCATCCGGTGTACGACTTCCTCTTCCAGTATTACTCGTACTCGGCGGGGCGGCTGGAGACCTGGCACCCGGCCCCGCACGAAGCCCTCCTGGACACGCCGGAGGCCCGCAAGCGATTCCGGGGCCCGGTGTATCGAGCTACCGACGGTTTGATCGTGCGGGATCCGGGGGCCCTCTCGGTGGGGAGGCGTGCCCGCCTGGGGAACGCGCTGCGCATCCTGACCTCCACACGGGAGCGCCCGGCGAACTT
Source organism: uncultured Gemmatimonadaceae bacterium (assembly GCA_964420725.1). Taxonomy (GTDB): domain Bacteria; phylum Gemmatimonadota; class Gemmatimonadetes; order Longimicrobiales; family Gaopeijiaceae; genus CAYQVI01. Next base: position 683 of record CAYQVI010000369.1, read on the forward strand.
CGGCTGCTTCGGCCTGCACGAGTGGGCCATGGTCTTCGGCGGTCACGACGTGCGGCACGCCGGCATTGCCCCCCTCCGCCTTCCGCAACACGCAGTGGACGCCGTCGTGGCCAGTCGGCCCCTGACCTGCAGCCACTTCGATGCGTTCCGCTTCTTCGCACCGGAGGCCAGGCCCCTCAACCGCGTGCAGCTCACGATGTCCAACCGGCAGGACGGGGAGCAGCCCGGCTGCATCCATGCCAACATGGACCTCTACCGCTGGGCCTACACGGCCATGCCCTGGATCGGGAGCCATCTGCTCTGGGAATGCTTCGAGCTGGCAGCGGAGCTGCGGACGCTGGACATGCAGGCCAGTCCGTACGACCTCCGGGCCCTGGGATTCGAGCCGGTGCGGGTGGAGACGCCGGAAGGGCGGGAGGAGTACCAGCGGCGGCAGCGGGAGTTGAGCGAACGCGCCGGGGTGCTGCGGGACCGGCTGATCGAAGTGGTCACGCCCCTGTGCACAGACACCGATGACGCCGTGTCCGGGTGAGGCAGACTGGAATTGACAGGGCAAGAGCCAGTTGGTACGCTTTTCCGTATGAAGACTACGCTGATTCTTCCGGACCACCTCGTACGGGCGCTGAAGCAGCGCGCTCTGGAGCGAGGGACCACCCTCTCTGCCGTGGTGGCCGAGGCGCTCCGCCGGGGCCTTGAAGAACCAACGGCGGCGGAGGTTCCGCCCCTTCCCGTGCATCGCATGGGGCGACCTCGAGTGGATCTGTCGGACCGGGACGCCCTCCATGCCGTGATGGAAGGACCGTAGGGTGTTCGTCATCGACACGAACATCCTTCTCTATGCCGTCAACCCCGATTCGGATGACCATGGCAGGGCCCGGGGCCTGCTGGAAGAGTGGCGGCTTGGCGACCGGACGTGGTTCCTCACCTGGAGCATCGTCTACGAGTTCCTGCGGGTGAGTACCCATGGGCGCGTGTTCCCAAGTCCGTTGAGCCTCGCCCAGGCACAGGAGTGGGTCACCCTCCTCCTCGCGAGCCCGATGGCAGGGATTCTCGTTCCCACCGAGCGCCATTCGGCTGTGCTGAAGGAGTTGACCCAGCAGTTTCCACGACTTCGGGGGAATGTGATCCACGACCTGCACACCGTGGCGCTGATGCGGGAGCACGGCGTCACCGAGGTGCGGACCGCCGATACCGACTTCCATCAGTTCGGCTTTCTCACGGTGGTGAACCCGTTGGTGGAGGGGCCGCCCCAGCAGTAGTGCGGCAGGACGGGTGGCCCGGCGGCCCATGGGAACGGCGAGCGGGACGGGCGGGGGAGGGCGGGAGTCAAGACGACGGTGGAGGTAGCGGGACGGAACTGGCCCCGGGAGCGGCAGAGTACCTGATGGCCGAAGGGGACGCCGGGCTCATGCTTGTGTCTGACCTTCAGGGGGCCGAGCCCCAGCCGGCGGGTCCGGTCTTCCTTTCCACGCCGTAGCCGCTTAGACTATCCATACGTATACGCATTGACACGGAGTATGCGCATGAAGTCACGACTCAACGTAACCGTGGATCGGGGCGTGATCCAGCGGGCCCGGCAGATGGCCCGCACCCGGGGCGTCTCCCTCTCCTCCCTCATCGAGTCCTCCCTGCGGGAGATGACGGAAGGGGAATCCACGGGGCCCTTCACCGCCTCCTGGCGGGGGACGATGGTGCTGGCCGAACGGGATGAGCCCCGCTACCGGGCGCTGAACGAGAAGTACGGGTGATTCTCCTGGACGCGGACGTCATCCTGGACGTCGCCCTGGAGCGTGCGCCCCACGTCGAAGCGTCAGCGGAGCTTCTGGACCTGCTGGCCCGGAGGCCGTACGGGGTCTTCGTGGCGTGGCACACGCTGTCCAACCTCCACTACATGCTCCGGCCGGCCAGTGGGAAGGAAGACTCCCGCAGCTTCCTCCTGACGCTGACCTCCCTGGCCCGGGTGGCCCCCATCGACACCGAGGCGTTCCGCTTCGCAGCGTCCCTCCCCTTTGCCGATCTGGAGGATGCCATGCAGGTGGCGGCGGCGCGGGCGTGTGGGGCCAGCTTCATCGCCACCCGCAATCTCCGGCACTACGCTGCGTCTCCCATCCCGGCCCGCACGCCAACCCAGCTCCTTGCTGAGTTGCGATAGACAGCAATCCGGAGGAGCATCGCGGCCCGGAGGAGCAATCGGCCGAGGTGGTGGTACCCCCTCCCCACCGCCGGGAAGGCGCCTGAGGGGGTTCACCTTCCCCCCCCGCATGGCGCTCCGCCCTCCCCTCCCCTACCTTTCTCGTCA
>CAYQVI010000370.1:0-2965 GCA_964420725.1 uncultured Gemmatimonadaceae bacterium
GTGGCGTGGCCCACCCTTTGGAGCGCCTGCTGGACCTCCTCACGGCAGATCGCCTTCGTGGGAGAGCAGGGTGGGACGCCCCGGGTCATGCTCTGGGAGCCCGACAGGGGTGCCGTGGAGCCCCTGCGCAACGCGGGCCCACTGGCCGCGCCCCACCTGGCCTGCGCCCCGGATGGTTCCGCTGTCGCGGTGCTCACCATGCAGGATGGCCTCCCGGGTCTGGAGGTGGTTCCCCTGGACGGCAATCCCTCCCGGCTCCCCCCCGTGGCCCTTGGGGACATCCCCGCCTCCCTGACGTGGGTGCCGTCCGGTGCCCGTCCCCTCATCACCGGGGTGACGGTGGAGGCGGTTCCCGGTCCCCTCCGCTGGGGAGAGCAGTATCCCCTTCAGGCCAACGTAAGCTGGTCCGACGGTGTGCCCCGGGAGACCCCGGTGGAGTGGCAGGCCACGGACCCGGACATCGTCTCGGTGGGCCCCGACGGCGTGATCACCACAAATCGCCCCGGGTCCGCCCGGATCGTGGCACGGGCGGGGGGGTGGCGGTCGGACACCCTCCTCGTGGAGGTGGAGCCCCGGCAGGTGACGGAAGGGGTCGTCATGCGTGAGTCCTTCGAGGCGCTGGACAGCACCCGCTGGCAGCGCCTGGGGGAGTCGGCTTCCCGGGTGGTGGAGATGGGGGGTAGCCCCGCCCTGGAACTCATCGGGGCTGGAGATCGCCAGGACGGACTGATCCTTGGTTCCCCGATCTCGCTCCCGAGGGGGGGAACGGTGGAGCTGGAGTTCCTCACCGAGTTCACCCGGACGGACGGCCAGCACATCCGACTGGTGCTGGGGACCGCCGAACCCCGGCCGGATGGGGATCCCTCCCTGTGGTCCGGCTGGCAGTGGGACCGACAGTTGGTGGTGACCTATCCGGAGGCGGGCCCGGGGGGGAGGTTCAACCCCCAGCGCATCTCCATCGAAGGGACCGGGTGGGGGTATCTGGACGTTCCCGAAGAGGTGCAGGAGGGTGAGTGGACCCACCTGGCGGTACAGGTCCGGGCGGACGGAGAGGTGAGCTTCTACATGAACCACCGCTACCTGGGAACGGCCCCCGGGCGCCTCCCGGTGGTTGCGGGCGAGGAGTGGCGGGTGGCCCTCCTGGGGGCGGCCATGGATACCCGACTGTTCGTGCGGAACCTGGTGGTCTGGGGGGAGCCCCGCTACCAGGCTCCCCGCCTCATCGATCAACCGCCGGGGGTCCGGGCCATGGCGCCCTCCCCCCGGGTCATCCGGCCGGGGTGAGGCTCGTCACCTGAAGGACGAGGCCGTCGCCGCAGGCGGACGATTCGCCGAAGCGCCCTTCCACCACCACCACGTCCCCCACCGCCAGACGCTGGTCCACCCCCTGGAGGATGTAGCGCTCGTCGTCATCCCCCCGGAGGATGAGGCAGGTGGCCGAGCGCTCCTCCACCCGGCCCTGTCGCACCAGGATGCCGTCCTCGTCCGTGACGTGGAAGAGGGGAGAGGCCGAGAGGGGACTGAAGTAGGCGTCGAAGATGATGAAGCGGTGGGCACGGTCCCGCTTGGCCCAGTCAGGAATCTCCACCACCTCCTCCAGCTCCCCTTCCCGGTTGGTGAGCACCAGCCGGAGCGCCTCGAACCCGCTCTGGGTTCCCCCCAGTGCCACCTGCACCGGGGTGATGGCCGGGAGGAACGCACCCCGGACGGTGACCGCGGTGCCCGGGGGTCCGCTGGTGGGGGAGAGGGTGGTGGGGCGGCTCTGGAGGCCATGGACGGCCTCGGGGGTGGTGCGGGTCCGGGGCCCCTGACCCTCAAGCGCCGGAGCTCCCACCAGGACCGCCAGGATCCCATAGATGGCCCACTGGCTCCGGAGCTGGAATGCAGCGCGATGTGAAGCCATGATCCTCTCCCCCTCCTGACGGCACTCCACCCTGGGCTCCCCTCGCACCGCCGGGCGGCGGGACCCCGGAGGGGGGCATCCCCTCCATATCCACGGTATGGGGAGGCCGGTACCTGTGGCAAGCACCGGGGCTGCGCTCCCTCGGGGACGCCCGGGGCGTCAGCCCAGGGAGGCCAGCGCCAGCATCACCGCCCCCCGGGCTCCATCCACCCCTTCGGTGCGCACGCCGAACCCGTGGCGTTCCAGCCCCTCCACCATCCGTGTCCGGAAGGGCCCCCCCGCCGCCACAAGGCCTCCGGCCAGGGCCACCTGGAAGGGGGGTCTGTACCCAACGCGGTAGGCGGAAACCTCCACCTGCCGCACCAGCTCCACCACGGCATCGTCCAGGATGCGACCGGCCACCGCGTCCCCGGCATCGGCGCAGCGGATCACCACCGGAGTGAGGGCAGCCACATCGCCCTTCTCCGCATGGGCCGTCATGGAGACCAGTCCCTGGGGATCCGGGACCGCCGCCGCCTGCACCAGGAGGCGCGTGAGGACCGTCGGACGCTCCCGGCCGTCGGCCGCCCGGCAAACCGCCCGGAGGGCGTCGAGGGCGATCCGGTAGCCACTCCCTTCATCTCCCAGGAGGCCACCCCACCCACCGCACCGGGCCATCTCCCCTCCGGGTCCCCGGGCCATGGCGATGGAGCCGGTCCCCACAATGAGCAGGATTCCCGCCTCGCCGCCGGGGAAGGCATCCTCGAAGGCCGCCTCCGCATCGGTCCCCACCCGGACCTCCCGTGCCAGCCCCCGGGAGGAGAGCTCCACCTGGAGGGCCGCCCGTCCCTCCTCCCGTCCCGCCCCGGCCACCCCGGCCCAGAGGAGATCCAGGGGGAGTGGGATCCCTCCCCGCTCCGCAGCCTGCCGGAGGGTCATCTCGATGGCCTCCCCCGCTCCGGATGGATCGGTGGGGTCCAGGAGTCCCGCCGGGCCGGAGCCCTCCCCCAGTACGGCGCCGGATGCATCGGCGATCCGCACCCGGGTCCGGGTCCCCCCGGCATCGACCCCCCCCACCAGCAC
>CAYQVI010000371.1:0-2959 GCA_964420725.1 uncultured Gemmatimonadaceae bacterium
GCGAAGGCGATGCGGTTTTCGGTGGAGGCCAGCTCCTCCTGGAGCTTCCGCATGGTCTCGCTGGCCTTCAGCTCCGGATACCCTTCCGCCAGCCCGAAGAAGTGGGTGAGGGCCCCACTCAGCGACTGCTCCGCCGAGGTGAGTCCCAGCATGGCCACCGGGACCCCGGGGTGGGCCGCAGCCTCCCCGCCTGCCTGGATCGCCCGGTTCCGGGCCTGGATCACCGCCTCCAGCGTCTCCCGCTCGTGGGCCATGTACCCCCGGGCCGTTTCCACCAGGTTGGGGATCAGATCGTGACGGCGCTTCAACTGCACATCGATCTGGGCGAACCCGTTCCGGAAGCGCTCACGGAGCGCCACCAGCCGGTTGTACCGGGAAATCAGGTAGACCACGCCCACCAGGAGGAGCGCCGGCAGGAGGTAGGTCATAGGGGGAGATCCCGCAGGAGGGACGTGGCTCCGGAAAAGGCCCCGTTCATCGGGACGGCAAGGTAGGAGAGAGATTTTTCGGCGGCAAGCCGAACCGGGGGCGATGCCCTGCGCCGGGGCTGCCGGACGAACCCCCATTTCGCCGGCCATGTCCCGGCCCCAGAATAGGGGGTTGAAGCCGTCCCGCCCGGCGGCCCCGGGGCAGGGGGAATCCGTTCCCCCCTTCCCCTCCCACCCAGCCGAGACCAGGACCGCTCCGTGGATCGTGTCTCCTTCCCGTCGGGCTCCTCCGCCACCCCGGTCCGCAGGGGTGCGGGTGCGCGTCCCTTCCTCGCGGCCCTGCTCCTGAACGCCGCCCTGGTCCCGGCCAGCGCCTCGGGGCTGGCGGCCCAGGCCGAACACCAGCATGGCCCCGCGGGGGCAGGGGGAGCCGGGGGGGAGAGCCACCGCCTGCACCAGTTCCGGGCACACCCGGTGGAGACGGGCCCCGTGATCGACGGGGTCCTGGACGAGGCGGCCTGGGCGGGGGCGGAGGTCATCGGGACCTTCCTGCAGCAGGAGCCCACCGAGGGGGCGCCGGCCTCGGAGCGGACCGAGATCCGGGTGATCTACGACGCTGGCAGCCTCTACTTCGGGATCCAGGCCTTCGACTCCGACCCCGACGGCGTGGTGGCCACCGAGATGCGGCGCAACGCCGACCGGATCCTGGAGGAGGACAACATCCAGATCATCCTGGACACGTTCATGGACTCCCGCTCAGGATACATGTTCGTGGTGACCCCTCGGGGGGCCCGGCTGGAGCAGCAGGTCTCCGACGAAGGGGAAGGCGGGCGACGGGGGGCGTCGGCCAATATCAACCGGGACTGGGACGGGGTGTGGAGCGCCCAGGCCCGGATCACCCCTGAGGGCTGGGTGGCGGAGGTGGCCATCCCCTTCTCCACCCTGCGTTTCCCCGACGCCCGGGGGCAGGGGTGGGGGGTGAACTTCATGCGGAACATCGCCCGGAAGAATGAACAGGCCTACTGGGCCCCCATTCCCCGGGGGTACGGGCTGACCCGGGTGAGCCTGGCGGGGAGCATGAACGGGCTTGAGGGGCTCCGGAGCGGACGGGATCTCAGGGTGAAGCCCTTCGTGCTGGGAGGGGGGAAACAGTCCACGCTGGACGGGGTGCGCACCCGGGAGGGCACCACCGAGGTGGGGGTGGACCTCCGATACGGCATCACCGCCGGCCTGAATCTGGACCTCACCCTCAACACCGACTTCGCCCAGGCCGAGGTGGATGACGAGCGGGTGAACCTTACCCGCTTCGCCCTCTTCTTCCCCGAGAAGCGGGAGTTCTTCCTGGAGAACGCCGGGCAGTTCAATGTGGGGACCACCACCTCCATGGACCGGATGGCGGATCTCTTCTTCAGCCGCCGGATCGGGCTCACGGAGAGCGGTGGGCGGGTGCCGATCCTGGGGGGAGCCCGGATGTCGGGGAAGGTGGGGCGGAACAGCCTGGCCATCCTCTCGGTGCAGACCGACGAGGCCTCCGGACAATCCGGGGAGAACTTCCTGGTGACCCGGTACAGCCGCGATGTCCTCTCCCGCTCCCGGATCGGGGGGATCTTCGTGAACCGGTCCGAGTGGGGCGGCGACCGCTACAACCGCACCGCGGGGCTCGACTTCACCCTGGCCCCGCATCCCGCCCTCTCGGTGAACGGGTTCGTGGCCGGGACCTCCACCGCCGGGGAGGGGGGCGACGGGATGGGGGGGCACGTCCGGGCGGCCTGGCTGGACCCCCGTTGGAACGTCTACGGAGAGTTCACGAACCTGGCGGACGAATTCAACCCCGAGGTGGGCTTCGTCCCCCGCCGGGGGATCCGGACCAGCAAGCTCCATCTGGAGCGGACGCCTCGCCCGGGTCGCTTCGGGATCCGGGTGCTCCAGCCCATGTACAACATCACCTACACCACCGATCAGGGAGGACGGCTCCTCTCGCAGCGGCATCACTACATGGTGGGGTCGGACTGGGAAGACGGCTCCACCTTCATCGTCTGGTACAACGACTACCGGGAACGACTGGACGAGCCCTTCGTCCTCCGGCCGGGGTTGGTGGTGGCTCCGGGGGACTACCGCTTCGGGGAGTGGCGGTTCTGGTACATGAGCAACCGTGCGGCCCGGGTCTTCGGAAGTCTCTCATGGTCCCCCCAGGACTTCTTCGATGGACGGCGCACCGACTCCAGCGTCCAGGTGGGCGTGCGGCTGACTCCGCAGCTTGCCACGGAAGCGGGGTTCACCCGGAACGACGTGGATCTCCCGGAAGGGGCCTTCACGGCGGATATCGGCACCTTCCGCCTGGACTACGCGCTTTCCCCCGACATGCAGCTCCGGAGCCTGATCCAGTACAATTCCCTCACGGAACAGTGGAGCTCCAGCGCCCGCTTCCGCTTCACCTATCGCCCGGGAAGCGATCTCTACCTGGTGTACGACAACGTCCGCCGGGACGGTCTGGTGGAGGTGCGCGACCACCAGTTGATCCTGAAGGCCAC
>CAYQVI010000372.1:0-2950 GCA_964420725.1 uncultured Gemmatimonadaceae bacterium
GCCGGGGATCCCATGTACGCCTTCGGGCAGCAGGGGTACAACCTGGACCCCCGGAACCAGACCGAGGACATCGGCGACAACTCCGTCCGGGCCTCCACCTACGGGATCCAGAACCTGAAGCGGGTGCTCCCCCAGCTCCCCGCCTGGACCGCCACCCCCGGTCAGGACTACACCGACCTGCAGGAGCTCTACGGCGAGCTGGTGAGCTCCTGGAGCCGCTACATCGGGCATGTGGTGACGCTGGTGGGAGGGGTACACATGACCATCCTGGCCACGGACCAGGAGGGGACCCCGTACGAGGCCGTGGCTGCGGACCGGCAGCGGGAGGCCATGGCGTTCCTCCAGCGGGAGCTCTTCGAGACCCCGTCCTGGCTGAACGAGCCGACGGTCCTCAGCCGCATCGAGTCCAGTGGAGCCGTGGAGCGGATCCGCCGGCTGCAGACCCAGCGGCTGAACCAGCTCCTGAACCGGGACCGGATGACCCGGCTCCAGGAGGCGGAGCTGGTGCTGGGGGCCGAAGATCCATACACGGTGCCTGAGTTCCTGGGGGACGTGCGTCGGGCCATCTGGGGAGAACTGGACGCCGCCCGGACCATCGATCCCTACCGCCGCAACCTGCAGCGGGCCCATGTGGAGCGACTGGGGATCCTGATGGAGCCGGAGGAGGATGCGGCACCGGATGAGGCCTCCGCCATGGCCCGGGCAGAGCTGGCGACACTCCTCCCCGCCATCCGCACTGCGGCGGGATCCACCCGCTTCGACACGGCGGGCCGGGCCCACCTCCGGGACCTGCAGTCCCGCATCGAGGCGCTGCTGGAGGGGTGATGTGAGCGGTGGGGAGGCTCCGCGCCAGGGAATCCGCCGTCTCCGTGACGGGGCTCCAGAACCGGCAGCCGGGGATCCCGGGCAGAACGGCGGGGCTCGTGCCGGGATCCCCCGCCGCCCCGGCCTCAGGGGGCGCTGGAGCCCGGGGGCTGCGGGTGTGGCCCTGGTTGCGGCACTCGGGGCCTGCATCCCCGCCCCTTCTCCTCCTTCGGACCCGGTGGTCCGCCGGGACAGCGCCGGGGTGGAGATTGTGGAGAGCCGCGCCCCGGCCTGGTCCGCCGGGGAGGGGTGGACCGTGGATTCCATCCCGTCGCTGGTGCTTGGCTCTCCTCCGGGAGCCCCCCCCCACGAGTTCTTCCGGGTGGTGGATGCCCTCACCCGCTCTGACGGCAGCTTCGCCGTGGCGGAGGACGGCTCCTCCCAGCGGGTGAAGTTCTTCGGCCCCGATGGCCTCTTCCTGGGATCCCTGGGGGAGGACGGGGAGGCCCCGGGGATGTTCCGGCGGCTGGAGTCCATCCAGCTCCTCCCCGGCGACTCGGTCCTGGCCTTCGACGTCTGGCTCCGTCGGAGCACCCTCATCGATCCGGGGGGACGCTACGTCCGGGTCATCCCCACCCCCCTCCCCCCGGACCGGCCGCTACGACATCAGCGCCTGCTGGGCGGGGGTGTGCTGGTGGGGGTGGTCCAGGGGCGGGGGTCCGACGCAGGTGCCCCCGGGCTCTACCGGGGGGAGTACACGCTGGTGCGCTTCCCCTTGGGGGAGGGGGCCGCGGAGCTCTTCTACGATCCCACGGACCCCGGGGACCCGGGGCCGACTCCGGAAGGATCCGGGGCAGGGGAAACCGGCTCCGGCCCCGCCGGTGGGGTGGATACCCTGCTCACCTTCCCCGGCCCCGAGGGCTTCAACTTCCCCGACGGGGATGCCCGCCCCCTCTTCGGCCGCACCGGCAGTCTGGCGGTGCAGGGGGAGCGGATCGTGTACGGCTGGGCCGACGCCCTGGAAGTCCGGGAGGTCACGCCCGACGGCGTGCCGGTGCGGATCAGCCGGGTCCCGGACTTTGACCTCTCCCTGGGCCCCCGGGAGATCCAGGCGGCCCGGGACTCCTTCTTCCCCTCCGGGATGGCGGTGCCGCCGCAGGTGGCCCGGATCCCCCGGGAGCTTCCCGCCCCGGCCACCCGGGGGGCCTACGGAGCGCTGCTGATGGACGCCAGGGGAGTGGTGTGGACGGTCCCTCCCAGGGAGCCCTCCGAGCGCAACCTCCCGGTGGTGTCCCAGCTCTTCGCCCCGGACGGGGTGTGGCTGGGATCGGTTCGGTTCCCCCCCCGCTTCCGCCCCCTGGAGATCGGGGAGGACCGGATCCTGGGGGTGATGCTGGACGACCTGGATGTGGAGCAGGTGGTGACGCTCCCCCTGCGACGGACTACGCCCGGGGTGCCTCCGACCCCCGGATGAACTTCCCCCCCACCATGAACACCACCGCCATGAGGAGGGCCAGGAGCACCCCCATGGCCGCCGCGGCCCCGAAGTCGAAGGCCCGGAGCTGCGCCAGGATCTCCATGGAGATGGGGCGTGTGCGGTGGGTGTACAGGAGGATGGAGGCCACGAATTCCCCCAGCGCCGTGACGAAGGCCAGTGAGCCCCCTGCGGCCAGTCCCGGGAGGACCAGGGGGGCCGCAACCCGACGCATGGTGGTCCCCCACCCCGCCCCCAGGGAGTACGAGGCCTCCTCCAGGACCGGGTCGAACTGCCGGAAGGCGGCGATGGCCGGCTGCGCCACCAGGGGGAGGTTCCGGACGAAGTAGGCGATGATGAGGATCCAGTAGGTCCCCACCAGGACGAAGCGGCCGGCCAGCGGCTCATTCGTGGAGAAGGTGGTGGACAGCGCGATGGCCACCACCGTCCCGGGAAGGGCGTAGGGGAGGATCACCAGGAGCCCCAGGAGGCCCCGCCCGGGGAAGACCCTCCGCACGATGAGGTACGCCGCCAGGAAGCAGACCACCAGATTCGCCGCCGTGGCCGCCGTGGCCATCCGCACCGAGTTGGCCACCGGCACCCAGAGGTCCGGATCTGCCGCCAGCGCCCGGTAGTTCTCCAGGGAGTACCGGGTGGGGAGGATGGTGGTGG
>CAYQVI010000373.1:0-2949 GCA_964420725.1 uncultured Gemmatimonadaceae bacterium
CCCCACCCTCCCGGGGATACACCTTCACGATGTCGAAGCGGCTCAGGCGCACCTGCCCTGCGGGGGCCCCCCGGGGCTTGTCCACATCCTGCGCCCGACAGACGTGCACGCTCACCTTTCCCCTGGCTCCCCGGGCCTTGGAATGCCAGGCGGCCAGCTCCGCCCCGCGCTCCACAACCTGCTTCGGCACCTCCCCGGTGCCCTCCGGGTGCCGGATCACCACGTGGCTTCCGGCGAAGCCGTGGGCATGGAGCCACAGATCCCGGGGGCGGGCCACCCGGAGGGTCAGGTGGTCGTTGTCCCGGGCGCTCCTCCCCACCAGGATCTCGAAGCCGTCCAGGAGCACGGTGCGGTATCCAGGATCGGTCATCGGCGGTGTGGAGGCAGGTTCACGGTCCACCTCCTCAGTCCGCCGCCGACACCCCGTAGCGCACCGACTCCATGGTCCGCCGCACCAGCCACCGGTTGGCCAGCAGCAGCACCAGGAGCACGGCGGCCCACTGGATGAGCACGGTCCCGATGTTGAAGGGGGAGAAGAGGGTCCAGGTCTCCGCGGCGGTGGCCCCCTGGGCCTGCACCAGCCACCAGACCATGAGCACCACCGCCTGCACCAGGACCAGGCGGATGGCCCAGTCCCACCAGGCTCCGATATGGATGTCCGAGTGGGGGGTGTTGATGTAGACGTTCCGCCACTTTGTGACCCCGAACCGCACCACCGCAAAGGCGAAGAAGAAGCCCGAGAGCATCAGCCCCACGCCCCAAACCCAGTCCTGGTTCCCGAACACGTCCATGCTCAGCGCGGAAGGAGTGCCGAAGAGCACCCCGGCGATCCCCACCACCGCAATGGCCCGCCCCCGCTCCATCCCCAGATCCATGAGGACCCGGCTGGCCAGCTCGATCATGGCCACCAGCGACGTCCAGGCGGCGAAGACCAGCGCCAGGAAGAAGAGCCCCATGAGGAACTGGCCGAAGGGGATCAGGGCGAAGAGCTGCGGGACCCAGATGAAGGTGAGCCCCTCATTGCCCGCCCCCACGATCTGGCTGGCGGCGTCGGGCATCACCGAGAAGACGGTGCAGAGCACCATGATCCCCGCCAGGAGCGACATGGAGTTGTTGCCGAAGCCGATGACGAAGGCGTTCAGCGCCGTGTCATCGCGGCTCCGCATGTAGATGGCGTAGGTGAGGACCAGCCCCCAGCCGGCGCCGGTGTCCCAGGCGTTCTGGGTCAGCGCCTGCATCCAGATCTGGTAGTTGGCCAGCTCCGAAAGGTTGGGGGTGAACAGGAAGGCCAGCCCCGCCGAGGCCCCCGGGAGGGTCACCGCCCGGATGGCCAGGATCACCACCAGCACGATGAGGGAGGGGATGAGGATCCGGGCTGCCGTCTCGATCCCCTTCACCCCCCTGGATACCACGAAGAGAGCCAGCCCCATGGCGATGACATGGGTGAGGACCGCCCCGTTGGAGCCGGCGAAAGCCTCCCAGAAGGCGGCCGGGGGGCTGGAGGGGACATCCCCCATGACCGTGGCCACGAAGAAACGGATGGTCCACCCCATCACCACGCTGTAGTAGAACATGATGAAGGTGGCCGTGAGGGCCACCCAGGCCCCCATCCAGCCGAACTTCACCCCCAGCGTCTTCGCGAAGGCGCCGATGGGGCCCATCCGGGTCCCCTTCCCCATCCCGAACTCCAGGATCAGGAGGGGGATGGACCAGAGGAGCAGGAAGCAGACCCAGGCCACCAGGAAGGAGCCCCCCCCGTTGGAGGCCGCAATCCGGGGAAACCGCCAGATGTTCCCCGTTCCCACCGCCATACCCAGCATGGCCAGGAGCATCCCCCAGCGGGAACTGAAGACGTCGGATCGGCTGGACACGGAGCGGTACCTCCTGGCAGGCGGACGTGGTCCACGGACTCCGGCCTGGGGCCGGGTGCAGCGGGGCAAGATCGGGGGGTGGGTGTCCGGGCGTCAAACCCGGGAGGATGCCGGGGGGCGCGGGGGCGGTGGAAACCGCCCCTCCGCGCCCCCCCGGGGAGGGGCATTCCCGGCCGGGCCGGGCTCAGCCCCGGGGGATCAGCCCCCCAGGCGACTCAGGGCCAGGGGAGCGGAATCACCGGGAAGCGGGAGCGGCTGGCGGGGTCGTCCTCCCCCCGGAAGTACCTCTCGATGTCCCGGAGCGCCGACGCGCGGTGGGCCCGCTCCTCCGGAGTGCCCCCCGTCTGCCCCTCCAGCCGGCCCTGCAGTTCGGTGAGGGCCAGCTCGGCCACGGCCCGCACCTCCCCCAGCGCCCGGCTGTCGCCGGCCCGGTCCAGGAGGGTGTTCAGCACCACCTGCTGCACCGCCCGCTCCAGGGGACGATGGGCGTCGACGGTGGAGCGCTGCGTCCCCCAGGTCCCCTGCACCAGGGTGTTCACCACCTCGTAGAGGGAAGGGTTCCGGGCGTCCCGTGCATGGAAGAGGACCAGCCGGGCCGCCCGCTCCCGGTGGAGCAGGTTCTCCACCACCTCGGTGGCCAGCCCTCCCGCCAGGGTGAGGGGATCGAAGGCCGGCCCCGCCGCCGATTCCAGCCAGATCTCGGACCCGTCGTAGCCGTGGGGCGACGGGGGAATCAGGGCCGCCACCCGCTCGGGGACGGCCAGCTCCGAGGGAGCCAGGAGCTGGAGCGCCACCTCCAGCGCCCGCCGCTGGTCCTGGGGAGAGAGGATCTGGGTGGGGGTCTGCCCATCCCCCCTGAGGGCGTAGGTGAAGTCCATTCCCCCCACGTGCTTCACCAGCCCCTCCAGGGCGTACCGGTGGTGCAGGTAGACGTGGGCAAAGCGCATGTTCAGCATGGAGAGGGGCTCGCCGGGCTTCACCGCCTCCTCGTTGAAGCGATCGATGAGGAGCCGCCGGACCCCCGCCGTCCGCTCCACCGCCTCGAACATGTTCGCCCCCTCCACCCACTGGGTGGCGC
>CAYQVI010000374.1:0-2944 GCA_964420725.1 uncultured Gemmatimonadaceae bacterium
GTGTACTTGGTCTGGATCCAGTGGGTGGTGACCCCGTCGGATGCCGGCAGCCCGGTGTTCACCACAGGGACCCGGGGATCGGGGACCCCATCGTTCACGGTGGTCCGCCCGTCCGGGGCGATGGAGAGATCCCGGAAGCCCACGGAGACCAGCTCACCATTGAACTCCACCTGGTCGGCAATGCTCATGAACTTGCTCACCGTCAGGTGGTGGTAGACCTGATTCCACCGCTTCCGGACCCCCGCCGACCGGGTGACGTTGGCCGCGAAGCCCGGTTCGATGAGGGCAGCATCCGCAGCGGCTCCGGTCATGTCCCCCCGGGCGAAGCGCACCCGGGCCCGTCCCAGGAGCGCCATCTGCCGGGCGCTCTCCGTGGTGGCATTCCCGAAGTCCCCGGTGGTGTTGATGTGCCCCAGCGCCCGGTCGAACCAGGGCTCCGCGATGGCCAGCGTCTCCTGGGGAGTGAGGCGATCCCCCACGTCCACCGCCATCTCGCACCAGTGCTCGCCGAAGACCTGGTAGGTGAAGCCGGCGTAGGTGGCGGCGGTGGCCAGGAGCTGCTCCCGGTTGGCCACCTGCTCGTCGGTGAAGCCGCTCATGGCCTCGTAGGCCTGCTCCGCCTGGAAGCGGGCGGACTGGAACGACACGAAGAAGCCCGCCGCCACATCGCTGTTGCCACAGGGGGTGGTGTTCACCGCCCCCGTCTGTTCGGTGACCCGGTACTCGGACCACGCCTTCGGGAACCACCCGGTGGTCTCCCAGTAGGCATCCTCCACCCCACCGATGGTGGCGGCGAACTCCGAGTAGGCACACTCGAAGTCGGCCACCGCCGAGAGGGTCATGGCCCGGGACATCTCCGGGGTGAGCAGGTCCTCCTCCGTGAGGGACCCTGGAAGATCCACATCCAGGAGGTCGCCGCAGGCCCCCAGCATCAGGCCGGCGCCCAGGGAGAGGACGATGGCCATGGAGGGGCGATGGCGCCCCTTCCGGACGGCCGTTCGATGAAGCGGGGTGGTCATGGAAGCATCACTCCGTGGCTGGGTCTCGTTCCGGGCTCCGGTGGTGTCGGGGACCTCCGTCGGCCCGCCCATCAGAAGGACACCCGCATGGTGAAGGCGAAGCTGGAGGTGGGGGGCACGTTGGAGTTGGAATCCACATTGGCCAGATCCCCCGCCCGCCGGGCCTCCGGGTCATGCACCGGGGCACCGAAGACGTCGGGCTGGGCCACCCAGGCCGTCCACAGGTTCCGCCCTGCCGCCGTGAAGCTGGCCCGGGAGGCACCGATCCGCCCTGCCCAGCTCTCGGGGAGGGTGTAGCTCAGGCTCACCTCGCGGAGCTTGGCGAAACCGGAGTCGTACAGTCCCAGCGGGCCTCCCGGCACCCGTCCATCGGCGTAGGCCAGGAAGATGGGGTCGTTCCTCTCCTGGGAGGCCAGGGAGGTGGTGAAGCAGGTGTGGCGGCAGGACACGTCCGTCGAGCGGGCAATGGCCCCGGTGCGGATGTCCATGTTGGCAAAGAATCGGAGGTTCCCGAGGAACGTGAATGTGGTGGCCACGCTGGTCTCCCAGGGGTAGCTGATGGAGCCCCAGAAGACCCGCGGCGCCTGGGCGCAGGGCACGGCAGGCCCTCCCAGCTCCAGCCCCTGCGTCCCCTGTCCGCCGTCACACAGGATGTTGGTGGCCCGGCCGGTGGCGGGGTCGAGATCGGCACTCACCACCTTCTGGGCGAAGTAGCCCGGGAAGGGGAAGCCCTCCTGGATGGTGGTGGTGGGGGGGCGTCCCCCCAGGTCGTCCACCTGGTTCCGGTTGTAGGCCAGCCCCACCGTCAGGTCGAAGGAGAAGCGGTCCCGCTCCAGGATCCGGGCGTCGGTGTTGATCTCCCACCCCCAGTTGGACACCTGCCCCACATTCACGAACTGGGACCCGGGGAAGCCCCGGCTGGGGGGCACCGGGAGGGCCACCAGGGCGTCGTTCACTCTCTGGGTGTAGTAGGTCACCGTGGTGGAGAGCCGGTCATCCAGGAAGGCGGCGTCGAAGCCCACCTCCAGCTCCGTGCTCACCTCCGGCCCCAGGTCGGGATTCCCCACCTCGGCGGGGGTCACCACCGACTCGTCGTCCGGTCCCACCGCAGGGCTGTAGAGGCGCACCGCGGCAAAGGCGTCGGGCTGCTGCCCGGCCTTCCCCCAGGCGGAGCGGAGCCGCAGGGAGTTCATCCACTCCATGTTGAACCAGGGCTCCTCGGTGACCACCCAGGTGGCGGAGAACTTCGGGTAGATGGCGGCGTCGAAGTTCGTCCCGAAGGCGGAGTTGTCATCTCCCCGCACGGCGGCGGTGAGGAAGATCCGGTCGTTGAAGCCGATCTCCTGCTGCAGATAGCCCCCCAACGTCTTGTTCTCCACGAACTGCTCGGTGGCGGTGGTGACGGCCGCCCCGGAGAGATTCCGGATGGCCGGCGCCGGGAAGACCCGCCCCTCGCTGAACACGGTATTCAGCCGCTTGGAGTAGTACTGCACCCCGGCAGAACTGGTCATGGACATCCCTTCCAGGAGCGACCAGCGGACGCTGGCGGCGTAGTCGAAGGTGTTGAACTGGGTGTAGGGGCGGTCGATCTCGATGCTCCCCAGCGAGAGGCCGCCGAAGTCGTGGGTGGAGCCGTCCGGGTGCCGGGGGAAGAGCACCCGGTTCTCCTCACGGGCCACATCGATCCCGAACACCAGCCGCTGCGAGAACCAGTCGAAGGGGTTGTGGTTCAGCGTCATGCTCCCGGTGAAGCGGGAGTTGTCCCGGGTGGCCTCCACATTGGCAATCTCCTCGGGACGGGCCCGGAGGAAGCCCCGGAGCCGGGTGTCGCGCCCCAGGGGATTCGCCCACTGTGCCTGCTCCCAGACGCCCCAGTTGGTCTTCTGCTGCATGAAGCTGGTGAAGCCGTCGATGTAGCCCATGCT
>CAYQVI010000375.1:0-2932 GCA_964420725.1 uncultured Gemmatimonadaceae bacterium
TGGTCGACCCGTTCACTGGCCGCCAGGCGAAGCGGCGGCCGGGGGCCCGCGAAGTAGGGCGTGCCGCTGCCCAGCACCACGGGGTGCAGGTAGATCCGGTATTCATCGATCAGTCCCAGATCGGTGAGGCTCCGGGCCAGGTCCGGGCCGGCCACCTCGATCTCCCCGTCGAGGTCGGCCTTCAGGCTGCGGATCGTGCCCTCGAGATCACCCCCCACCAGCGTGGCGTTGGGTCCCACCGCCTTCAACGACCGCGAGACCACCCACTTCGGCTGCTTCCGCCAGGCCTCCGCGAAGGCGTGCTCATCGGGGCCCCATCCCGGCTGCTCGTCGTCCCAGTACCGCATGATCTCGTAGATCTTGCGCCCGTACACGCTCCCCGTCTGCTCCCGGGCCTGCTCGACAAAATGCCGGAAGAGGGCGGGGCTGGGTCCGAAGGCCGTGTGATCCACGTAGCCGTCCAGGGACTGATTCATCCCGAACACGAGCCTGGCCATGTCCTGCCTCCGTTCCTCGGTGACGTTCCGCGAAGCGTCCGGACCCCGGGATCCACAGTGCCCGCGCTCACAGTCCTCCATCCCTTGTCGATCTGGCGTGGTGCCGTTGGACAGATGGACGGGGCCTGGGAGGACCCCTCGACGGGTACGGGCCGCCGCTTGTCCAGAGCCGACGCCCGAACTAAACTCTGGAAGCTCCCAACCCACGCTGGGAGACCTTCATTCGTCCCTTCCGCTTTCGCCAGTCACCCGCCATGCTCCCGGTCCCGTTCCGTATGCCCTTCTGGGTGGTCGTCCTGTCGTTTCTGATCGCAGTGCCCGTTGCTGCCCAGCATTCGCATGGCCACTCGGCCGTGCACACGTTCCGGGTCGATGGTCTGCGAGTCGACGACACGGCTCCGCCCCCGGGCAGTGCCGTGGGGCGGGCCGGCGTTCGCTTCCCCGATGGCGGCTATGTGCACGTGACCCACGGGAAGCCGTACAAGCGGGGGCGGGAGATCTTTGGGGGGCTCGTGGGGTTCGGCAAGGTGTGGGCGACCGGCGCGCACATGGCAACCGAAATCGCCACCACCATCTCCCTCATGGTCGGCGGGCAAATGCTGGAGCCGGGCATCTACAGCCTGTTCACAACCCCGGGTCCGGATCGTTGGACGCTGCACCTCAACTCCGCTCTCGGTATGCATCTCGCCGATGAATACGATCCCGCGAACGATGTGCTGACTGTCGAGACGCGCGTGGAACGCCTGGATGCGGTTGTGCAGGCGCTGGAGATCGAGTTCGTCCCCGGGCACGGCTCCGGCGTGGATCTGGTGATCCGCTGGGACCAGACGGCGGTGCGGTTCCCGATCCAGCCACGCTGAGTTCCCGCCGCGCCTGGCCGTCCAGGCTCCTTCCACCGCGGCCCTGAGACCAGGTCCAGGGTTCCCTCCATCCACGGCCATCCTCGGCGCATGATCCGGCATCATGTGCCTGGGTGGACCGCGTCCCTGGCTCCCGCCTGTCGAATCCTGGAGACCTCGTTCGACCCATGGGTGAAGGGGCCCAGGGAGGACCGCCCAACGAGGGGCGGTCCGGACCCGGCCCGCCACACACCTGGAGACCGAGGAACCCACGATGCGCTTCCTGATGCTTGTCATCCCGAAGGGATACGAGGACGCCGCCCCTGGAACCATGCCCGATCCCGAGGGGGTGGAGCGGATGATGGCCTACAATGAGGAGCTGCAGAAGGCCGGGGTGCTGCTGGCCCTCGACGGACTCCACCCGCCGTCGATGGGCTTCCGCGTGAGCTTCTCCGACGGGGAGCCCCTGGTGACGGACGGCCCGTTCCCGGAGGTGAAGGAGGTGGTGGGGGGCTACTGGATGATCCAGGTGGCGTCCCGGGAAGAGGCGGTGGAGTGGGCCAGGAAGGCTCCCATGGGGGACAACGAGATCATCGAGGTCCGGCAGGTGCAGGAGTTCGAGGACTTCCCGCAGGACGTGCAGGAGAAGGTGGGGGACTTTGCGCTGGGCGACGCGGATACCCGCAGCCGCGGAAGGGGGGCGTCCTGATGCACTACCTCTGCCTGGGCTACTACGGCCCCGAAGCGTACGACGCCATGACCGACGAAGAGCGGAAGGCGCTGGGGGAGCGGTGCCGGGTCCACGACGAGGCCTTCTTCGGCACCGGGAAGGTGCGGGATGTGGCCTCCCTCCAGCATCGTGTGGGGGCCCATATCCGTCCGGGGCCCGACGGTCCGCTGGTCACGGACGGGCCCTTTGCCGAGGCCAAGGAGGTGGTGGGGTCCTACTTCATGATCGAGGCGGACAGCCTGGAGCACGCCATCGAGATCGCCTCATTGCACCCCGCGGCGCGGATCGGTTGGGAGGCGGGCTTCTCGATGGAGGTCCGGCCGGTGCAGACGGTGTGGGTGAAGGACGGGAAGTATGTGGGGCCGGCGCGGGGGTAGGGGGGAGGGCGGGTAGCGGTCGGTGCCGGGGCGTCTTCATGGGGGCGGCCTTCGCCATCACCCCAGCTCCAGCACCTCCAGGCATCGCCGACTCTGGGCTGAGATCTCCACTTCCAGCCGCTCCACGATGTCGTGGATGACCCCCTCGGACCGGACCGCTGCCGCCGCGCGCTCCATGGCGGCGGGCACATCCGCCACGAGCTGGGCCACCCGCTCGACGACCGGGGCCGGATCGAGATCACATCGGGCGGCCAGATCCTCCCAATGTCTCCTCCGGATCTTCCAGACGTGGTACTCCCGGCCGATCCTCATCGCGAGCCTTCTCTGTCGGACGGGGACCTGCTGCGGATAGGGCAGGATGCTGATGATGTCGTACAGGGGCGCAAGTCGTACCGAACCAGCCGAAAGAAGAAGAGAGTAGTTCTTGGCGTGGGCGTCGGTTCCGCCGATGACCCAGTTGAGGGCGAGTGCGTCCAGGAATGCCGCGAC
>CAYQVI010000376.1:0-2924 GCA_964420725.1 uncultured Gemmatimonadaceae bacterium
TCCTCGGAACGGTGATCGGGATGATCATCGCCTTCCAGTCCATCGAGATGGCCGGTGAGGTGGAGGCCACCCTGGTGGCCGGAGGGATCAAGGTGGCCCTGCTCACCACGGCGGCCGGTCTGGTGATCGCCATCCCGGTGAGTATCGCCCACAACTACTTCGTGTCGCGGATCGACTCGCTGGTCATCGACATGGAGGAGTCCGCCCAGAAGATGATCGACGCGCTCCACGCGATGGAGACGTCCAAGGTCTGATCTTCCACCCGCCGGGGGAGTTCGACACAGGGGGGCCGTCCTTCGGGACGGTCCCCTTTGTCGTGTCCGCCTGCCGGAACCGGGGCTCCGTTGCGCCGGGGGTCAGTGCCTGCGACCGGAGCCTCCGGCGGGATTCCGTGTAGATCCTTCCCATGACCACCCCTCCCCGCTCGACCCTGCTCTCCTCCCCCGTGCCCAGGGTGATCCTGCTGCTCCTCCTGGTCATCGCGACCCCCCTGCTGGCGTGGCGTTGGGGCGATGCGGAAGGAGTGGGGGTTGCGGTGGATCCGGCGGACGACGAGTGGGACGCGGGGCGCCCCCGGCAGGCGGCCCTCCTCCTGGACGAGATGCTCCGGGGCCGCGGAGACACGACGCCGGAGGATCTGTTGCGGTTGTCCCGGGCCCATGCCGGGTGGGGGAATCACGAGGCGGCGAAGAGGCTGCTCCAGGGGCGCCCCTGGCTGGACCGGGTGGGGGATGGGGAGGGGTGGAGGGTGCTGGCCGCCACCCTGGAGGCGGAGGAGGAGTGGGGGGGAGCGGCGGAGGCGTGGGAGCGGGCGCTCTCCGCCATCTCCCCCGAGGAGGTGCCGGGGGTGGCGCTCCGGCGGATCCGGGCGCTGATCCGGGCCGGAGCAGGGGGCGCGGCCCTGGGGGGGCTGGAGGCCCTCCCCGCCGGAGCCCGGGCCCCCGGGGTGACGGAGTGGGTGGCGCTGGAGCTGGCCCGGGAGGCGGCCGCCCGGGGGGACACCACCTCCCTCCACCGGGCCCTCCCCCTCCTGGAGGGAGCGGACACCCGGAGCAGGGCCCTCTTCCTCCCGGCGGAAGCCCGGCTGGCGGCGGGGGATACCCTGGGGGCTCTGCCACTCCTCCGGGCTCTGGGGGCCGACGCCGACCTCCCGGCCTCAGGTCGAGCCGATGCCCTCTCCCGTGTGGGCGAGTTGACCCTGGCCTCAGGGGACACCGCCACCGCCCTCCCCCCCCTCCGGACCGCCCTCTCCCTGGCCGACCAGGGGAGTGGAGCCTACCGGGCGGCCCGGATCCTCCTGGAGTTGCAGGCGCTGGGGGGTGGGGAGTGGCTCCGGGCCGCCACCGCGCTGGAGGCGGGGGTGGACCCGCGGCGGGCGGTGGAGGCCTGGGAGCGGATCCTGGGGGGGGAGGCGGGGCTGGAGATTCCTCCTGGGGAGCTCCCCGGACACCGACTGCGGCTGGCCCGGTTGCTCCTCCGGATCGACCGGGGGGAGGAGGCCCGTCCGCTGCTGGAGGGGCTCCTGACGGAGCGTGACCGCCGGGTGGCGCTGCCGGCGCTGGAACTCCTGGTGGGGGTGGCCAGGGCCGGGGGAGAGGAGGCCCGGGTCCGGGAGCTGGAGGAGCGGATCATCGCCCGGTATCCAGAGAGCGGTGCCGCCCTCTCGGTGGTCTTCTTCCGGGCGGATGCCGCCCACGACCGGGACGAGGTGCCCCAGGCCCTGGCCCTCTACCGGGAGGCCGCCGGGATCTCACCCAGTCAGGACCTGGCGGGGCTGGCCCGGATGCGGTGGGGGCACCTGCTTCTCCGGGAGGGAGACCCCCGGGGGGCGGCGGTGGTCTTCGAGGACTACCTGGAGCGGTTCCCCACCGGGCGGCGCTGGAGCGAGGCGGCCTACTGGGCGGCCCGGAGCCGGGAGGCGCTGGGGGAGGAGGCGGCCGCCGCCCGCCACCGGGGGCGGATCCTGGAGGAGGATCCCCTGGGCTACTATGCGTTGAGGCTGGGGGTCCTGGATGCGGAAGGGGCGGGTTTCCCCGGGGAGGAATCGGTGGGGGAGGGACCCCCGGGGAGTGACGGGGAAGGGGGTCGCGCCTGGATTCCGGAGCTGGCCCGGACCCTGGAGCTCCTGCACGGGAGCCGGTTCGACGAGGGTGCTGCGGCGGTCCGGGGGGAGATGGAGGAGCGGGCGGCGGGGGACCCGAAAGCGCTACTGGCCGTGGCGGAGGCCCTCCACGCTGCGGGGCTCCACCTGGAAGGGGTGAACCTGGGGTACGAGGCCCGCCGGGCCGGGGCCCCCTGGGATCTCCGCCTGGCCCGCGTGGTCTATCCCTTCCCCCACCGGGAGATGATCCTCCGGGAGGCCAGGGACCGGGGGGTGGATCCGTGGCTGGTGGCGGCCATCATCCGGCAGGAGTCGGCCTTTGTCCCGGGGATCGAGTCGGGGGCCGGGGCCGTGGGCTTCATGCAGCTCCTTCCCCGCACCGGGGCCGAACTGGCGGCGGGGGTGGGGATCACCCCCTGGTCACCCTCCCTCCTCCGGGTTCCCGAGATGAACGTCCATCTGGGCACCGCCTACCTGGAGCAACTCCTGGAGCGCCACGGTCCGGACCTGGCCCTGGTGCTCTCCGCCTACAACGCCGGTCCCACCCGGGCGGCCCGCTGGAGGGAGCTTCCGGAGGCGAACGATCACGAACGTTTTATCGAGCGGATTCCCTTCGGGGAGACCCGCCAGTATGTGAAAAACGTCCTCCGGAACGCCGCCCTCTACCAATGGCTGTATGCCGGAAGATGAGCAACGGCGCGGTTGTCCAAGTTTTCCCTTGACCCTCTCCTTCTCCCATTCACACCTTGGAGAATATGGGGATCCGTACCGCCGTGCGACGGTCCCGAAACGGGGGTTGGTTCCCCGTTGCTTCGCAACCCGT
>CAYQVI010000377.1:0-2923 GCA_964420725.1 uncultured Gemmatimonadaceae bacterium
CCACCGTGGCCCGAGGAACTGAAGGCTCCCCCGCCTCACCCGTATTCCTTTCTGGCGCAGACGAGCTGAGCCCATCCGGAAGCGGGAGCCGGGTGGCTGCCCTTCGGCCCGCGCCCGCCTGGACGTAGCTTCACAGGCGCAGGGTCGAGGGCGGAACCGCAGAAGGAGGAAGAAGTTGTCAGACGACGGGAGCGGACCTTCCACGGCACGCGTGCAGGAGCGCATTGCCGCACGGTACGTCGTGTCCCGTGTCCTCGGCGAAGGCTCCTCAGGACGCACGCTCCTCTGCCACGACCCGGTGGAAGACCGCGAGGTGGCGATCAAGGAGCTTCGCTTCGGCCGGCTCGCCGCGTGGAAGCAACTTGAGCTTTTCGAACGGGAAGCGGCGATCCTGGCGCGGCTGCAGCACCCGGCCATTCCCAGGGTGTTCGACTTCATCCAGACCCCGGGGTCCGACGCCGTCTACATCGTGCAGGAGTTCATCGACGGTCCGTCGCTCAAGGAGCGCATCGAGGGGCGGCCGATGCTCGGGCAGCGGGAGGTGATGGATCTCGCCGAGCAGATGCTCCAGGTGTTGGACTACCTCCATGGGCGGGCACCACCGGTGCTCCACCGGGACATCAAGCCGTCCAACGTGCTCTTCCGGGCGGACGGCAGGGTCGCCCTCGTGGACTTTGGCGGCGTGCTCCTGGGGTGGCGGCCTCCGGGATCGGAGGGGGCCACCGTGGTGGGCACGTTCGGCTACATGCCCCCGGAGCAGCTCCTGGGGCAGGCCGGCCTGGCCTCCGACCTCTACGCCCTGGGGGCCACGCTCCTGCACGCGCTGACCGGGCGCCCCCCGACAGACTTCCCCTTCGACTCCGGGCGGATCGAGGTCCCGAAGGAGCTTCACTCCGGCCCCCTGGTCGCGCTCATCGAGGCACTCCTACGGCCGGCTCCCCGGGACCGGCCCCAGTCCGCGGCGGAGGCCTTGACGCTGCTCGGTGGCCACGCGCTTCCGTCACCGTCCGTCCCCGCTCCCGGCTCGGAGGTCGCCCGCGTCGAGACCGCGAGGCGTGTGATCACCGTGTCCGGGCGTGGCCCCGGGTACGTCGACATGGGTCCACCGCCCCGGGATCCGGAGGGAGAGTTCAAGGACGTCTACCGGAATCTCATCCATCCGCTGTTCCCCTCGAAGCGGCTCTGGTCGGGGGGGATGCACGTGTTCTGGGTGGCCGCGGCGGCGGTGGGCTCCATCTCCACCGTGGGCCTCCTCCCGCTTCTTCACCTCCGGACGATCCGGGCCCGGCGGAAGGCGTACGAAGATCTGTTCCGGTTCGGTCAGGCGACCGAAGGAAGGGTCCGATCCGCACAGGGCGGGGCGCTGTACGCCACGGTGAAGTACGAGTTCGAGTTGGGAGGCACCGCCTATATCGCAACCATGGAGTATGCGGCGGAGATGGCCGAGTTTCTGGGGCCGGGGGACCCGGTGCCGGTCCTGTTCGATCCGGAAGACCCCCGGAGGTCGTGTTTTGTGTACCGCTGAGGCGGTGGGCGGGGGAGCCCCCCAGGTGATCTTCCGGGAGCGGCTGCAGGTCGATCGCACGGCGGCGGCCGGTTACATGAAGCACTTCGTGGACGTCCCCGCTGCCGTCCTGGACGAGCTCGGGCTCAAGGCTGGAGACAGGGTCCGGGGCGCCCTGAACGAAGCGGCGTTCAGCCGCGTTCTCCAGCAACGGGAGGACGGTACGGTCTATCTGCGGTTCGGTGAGGGGTGGCTCCGAGACGCCGAGGCCCATCCCGGCGACCGGGTCACCATCCTCCTCAAGCGCGACCCGGATCCGAACCATGTGGAGATCCCGGACGAGCTGGCCGAGGCCCTGCAGGCGCACCCCGCGGCCTCCGCCGCCTGGGCAGCCTTCACACCGGGAAAACGCCGGACCCTGGCGTACGGCGTGGAGCGAGCGAAGCGTCCGGAGACCCGGCTGCGCCGGGCCGAGCAGGTGGTGGACGAGATCCTGCTGGAGCTGGGGATCGATCCGGACCCGTTGTGAGGCTGAGGCCGTCTCCCGGCTCGAATCGGACCATCTTGGCGTGAGGTTGGCTCCGGGATCACGATCACACCGTTGGTGTTTGTGTATTCTACGTAAATCTGTATCTTACGACATGGTCATTCGAATCTCCGCCACCGAGCTGGCACGGAACGTGGGCGACGTTCTGGGTCGAATCCGCTATCGAGGGGAGTCGTTCCTGGTCGAAAGGAACGGCGAGGCGGTGGCGCGCGTGGTTCCCCTGGTCGAGCGTCCCACGGCCACCCTGCGCGAAGTGGCCCGTGCCTGGGCCTCCGCAGGGTCGCCGGAGCCTGAGTTTGCTCGGGATCTGGAGGAGGTCTCAGCGGCGGACAGGCCCCCAGAGGACCCGTGGGGCTCGTAGTCGACACGAGCGCCCTGGTGGCGATCGAGCGTGGCGTCGGCTCTCTCCCGGAGTCGGATGAAACGGTTGCCGTCCCGGCCATCGTTCTCGCCGAGCTTCTGGTGGGAGTCCGAATGGCTGACACCGCGGAACGGGCTGCCTCGCGCCAGAGGAAGATCCAATCCCTCCTCGATCGGGTAGCGGTGATACCGTTCGATCAGTTCATGGCCGAGCGCTGGGCCGACCTCTTCAGCCACCTTCGGAGGAGCGGCGGCCCAATCCCCTCGAACGATCTGTGCGTTGCAGCAACCGCCCTGCACCTCGATTTTGGCGTGTTGGTGGGTCCCGGGGACGAGGCGCATTTCAGACGAATTCCCTCGCTACGCGTCGAGGTACTCGAGAGCAACTGACGGCGGCGTCCAGGCTCAAGCCCACCGTCACCCCCCCGTCCAGATACACATCCTGAATCGCGTTGAGCAGCGCGACGCCTTCCTTCATCGGGCGCTGGAAGGCCTTGCGGCCGGAGATCAGG
>CAYQVI010000378.1:0-2914 GCA_964420725.1 uncultured Gemmatimonadaceae bacterium
CCCGACTGGAGGAGGTGGTGGGCGGCGGGGGGAGGGGGGGCCGCTCGCGCCACGGCCCGGGTGGATCTCAAGGAGGAGCCCGGGCTCCCTTGGCCCGGACGGAGGCTCCGGGACCCTGCGGAAACCCGGGACCGCCCCCATCTGACACACCCTGTAACACTCCCGTCTCGCTTGCACTATCTATCACTATCAGATTATCTACTGAACGCTCTTCTTGACATTACTTCCCCTCATGTTGTACTCTCCTCGCCATGCCTCTCGAAGCCCTGGAAGTCTTCTGCAACGTGGCCCGGCACCGGTCCTTCTCGAAGGGTGCTGAACGGAGTGGGATCACCCAGTCCGCCGCCTCCCAGCGCATCCGTGTGCTGGAGGAGGAGTTGGGCGTGCAGCTCGTGGATCGGTCCACCCGGCCCCTGCGCCTCACCGCTGCGGGACGGACCTACTATCAGGGCGCGAGGAAGATTCTCGATCGGTACGATCGACTGCTACAGAATGTGATCGGTGAGCGCCGGGAGCTCCGGGGGGACCTGGAGCTGGCCAGCATCTACTCCGTGGACCGCTCCTACCTGAACGACGTCCTGGAGGACATGCGACACCGACATCCGGAGGTGGAGGTGCGGGTGATCTACCTGCATCCGCAGGAGCTCCACGACGCCATCCGTTCCGACCGGTGCGATGTGGGGATCCTCTCCTACCCGGACCGCTGGCCCGACCTGGCAGCCCGTCCCCTGGGGGATGAGTCCATGGCGCTGGTGTGCCATCCGGCCCACCCACTCTCCACCCGGGACCGTGTGACCCCGGAGGCGCTGGAGGGGATGTCTCTGGTGGGCTTCGATCCCGGACTCCCGATTTCCCGGGACATCCAGACCTTCCTGCGGAAGCATGGTGGTCACCCCCGGGTGGCCCGGAGCTTCGACAACATCGACACCATCCGGGCCAGCCTGGCGGACCCGTCCCTCATGGCCATCCTCCCGGAGCGCACGGTGCAGGTGGAAGTGGAGCGGGGGACGCTGGTGGCCATCCCGCTGGAGCCCGGCCTGGTCCGCCCCATGGCGCTGGTCTGCCGCAGGGACCGGGAGTTCTCCCCGGCCCTGGAGGCGCTGGTGAACTGTCTGGTGGACCACGACCAGAGGATCATGCGCGAGCGAAATCGTACTCCGCTCTGTACCACCGGCACGAATCCGTAGCCAACCCCCACGTCCCACCCCGACCCAAGCGGCGATCCCTCCGCCCACCCGGCCGGGGTGGGGAGAGCCCCGACGGAGGAGCGTTTGTCCATGCAGCAGCCGCAGCCCCAGGAACCGATCTCCCGACAGCCCATCGGTGACCCCAGCCGCGAGCGAAGCGCCTGCGGCGTTGCCCTCATCGCCCAGATGGGGAACCGTCCCGATCGGCGCCTGGTGACCGACGCCCTGGAAGCCCTCCGGCGCATGACCCACCGCTCCGGGGCCCACGAGGGGACCGGGGACGGCTCCGGGATCCTGCTGGGGATGCCCCACGGCTTCTTCGCCCGGGTGCTGCCGGAGGTGCTGGAGGTGCCGGTGCCGGAGCCGGGGCGCTACGCCGTGGGCATGGTCTTCCTTCCCCGGAACGAGGAGGGGGCCCGGGGATGCCGCGAGCGGCTGGCGGATGTGGCGGAGGAGCAGGGACTGGCGGTGCTGGGGTGGCGGGTGGTGCCGGTGCAGCCGGAGGTGCCGGGGCCGGCGGCCCGGAGCGTGGAGCCCCGCATCGAGCAGGTGATCCTGGCCTCCCCCGACGGCATCGATGTGGAAGCCTTCGAGCGACGCCTCTTCGTGGTGCGGAAGGTGGCCACCCGGCGCATCCGCCGGAGCCCCCTGGAGAGCACGGGCTTCCACGTGTGCTCCCTCTCCGCCCGGACCATCATCTACAAGGGGCAGCTCACGCCGGGGCAGGTCCCCGCCTTCTACGACGACCTGCGGCACCCGGAGATGGCCAGCACCCTGGCGCTGGTCCACTCCCGCTTCAGCACGAACACCTTCCCGAGCTGGAGCCGTGCCCAGCCCTTCCGCCTCCTGGGCCACAACGGCGAGATCAACACGCTCCGGGGGAACGTCAACTGGATGCAGGCCCGGGAGCCGCACCTGGAGAGCCGGCTCCTGGGGGCCGACCTGCAGGCGATCCTCCCCGCCGTGGACCCGCAGACCTCGGACTCGGGGATGCTGGACAACGTGCTGGAGCTGATGATCCGGGGGGGGCGCACCCTGCCGGAGTCGCTGCTGGCGCTGATCCCCGAGGCGTGGGAGAACGCCTCGCCGGCGGACATGAGCCCTGAGGAGCGGGCCTTCTACCAGGCCCAGGCCTCGCTGGTGGAGCCGTGGGACGGGCCCGCCGCCGTGCTCTTCACCGATGGCCGCCTGGCAGGAGGGATCCTGGACCGGAACGGGCTCCGCCCGGCCCGCTTCTGGATCACCGCCGACGACCGGGTGATCCTGGCCAGCGAGGTGGGGGTGGTGGATGTGGATCCGTCTCAGGTGGTGCGGAAGGGGCGGCTCCGGCCGGGGCGGATCTTCCTGGTGGACCTGGAGGAGGGGCGGATCGTGGAGGATGAGGAGGTGAAGGCCGAGGCCGCCGCTTCCCGCCCCTGGAAGGAATGGGTCCACGGAAACCGGGTGCGCCTGCGGGCGCTGGTGCAGGAGCGGAACGCGGCACTGGCAGCGGCTACGGCGGCGGTGGGAGGGACGCCGGCGGACGCCCCCGCACCCTCCACCGACGACCTGATCCCCGTGCTCCGGGCCTTCGGCTACACCCGGGAGCAGTTGGAGCACATGGTGGCCCCCATGGTGGAGCTGGCCAAGGATCCGGTGGGCTCCATGGGGAACGACGCCGCGCTGGCCTGTCTCTCGGACCGGGCCCGGCTCCCCTACGACTACCTGAAGCAGCGCTTCGCCCAGGT
>CAYQVI010000379.1:0-2912 GCA_964420725.1 uncultured Gemmatimonadaceae bacterium
GCTGCGATGAGGAGGCGTTCGGCGTTCATCCCGTCGAGGATGTATCGGAAGCCCTTCCCCTCGTCCCCGATCCGGTTCGCCACCGGCACCTTCAGATCCCGGAAGGAAAGGGCGCATGCCCCCTGGTTCATGAGGGTCCGCAGCGGCCGGATCTCCAGCCCCGTCCCCCGGACCTCCCGCATGTCCACCAGGAGTACCGTGAGCCCGTCGGTCTTCTTCGCCACCCGGTCCCGTGGGGTGGTTCGGGCAAGGAGGATCATGAGGTCCGAATGGGCCCCCCGGCCGATGTAGGTCTTCTCGCCGTTCACCACGTAGTGATCCCCCGCCCGCTCCGCGGTGGTGCGGATGTTCGTGGTGTCGCTCCCCGATTCCGGCTCGGTGACCCCGAAGACCTGGAGGCGCAGTTCCCCCCGGGCCAGCGCCGGGAGGATCTCCTCCTTCTGCCGGTCGGAGCCGTGCCGCAGGATCGTCCCCATGGTGTAGATCTGGGCGTGGGCCACGCCTGCGTTGCAGCCGCAGGCGTTGATCTCCTCCAGCACCGCGGCGGCGGCGGCCAACGTCAGTCCCATCCCGCCGTAGCGCTGGGGGATGAGCGCCGAGAGGAGGCCGGCCTCGGTGAGGGCCCGGACGAAGGCCTCCGGGTAGCCCCGGGCCTGGTCCACCTCCTGCCAGTACGGGCCGGGGAAGCCGGCGCACACCTCCCGCACCCGTTCCCGGAGCTCTCCGTGGTGGTCGGCGTGGATCCCCGGTGCCGCCCCTGCCGCCACCTCGTGTGCCCCGTTCATTCGCGCTCTCCGGCAGCGGC
Source organism: uncultured Gemmatimonadaceae bacterium (assembly GCA_964420725.1). GTDB lineage: Bacteria > Gemmatimonadota > Gemmatimonadetes > Longimicrobiales > Gaopeijiaceae > CAYQVI01. Next base: position 806 of record CAYQVI010000379.1, read on the forward strand.
CAGTGTCCTCAGTGCCTGCAGCATCACCGGGCGCTCCAGCAGCCGCCCGTCCAGGAGCGCCACCCCTCCTCCCCCCCGGGCCTCCCACGCCGCAACCACCCGCCGGGCCCGCTCCACCTCCTCCGGCGAGGGGGTAAAGGCCTGGTGGATGACCGGAATCTGCCGGGGGTGGATGGCTGCCTTCCCCGTGAAGCCCATGGTCCGGGCCCGGCGGCTCTCCTCCAGAAGGGCCGCCTCGTCCTCCAGGTCGATCCGCACCGCGTCCCAGGAGGCGATGCCGGCCCCGGCGGTGGCCTGCACCACCCGGGAGCGGGCGTACAGCAGGGCGTCCCACCCCATGTCCGAGCCGGTCTCCGCCGCCAGGTCCACCGCCCCCAGGAGGATGGCCTCCAGGCGGGGGGTGGAGGCGGCAATGGCCGGGAGCGCCTCGATCCCCGCCGGGCTCTCCACCAGGAGCTGCAGTCGGAGCTCAGGGTGGGTCGGGGAGAGGAGTTGGTCCATCCACCGCATCTCGTGGGGGGACTCCACCTTGGGAAGCATCACCGCCAGGGGGCGGGGGGGGAGATCCAGGAGCATGTGCAGGTCCCGGATCCCGTCGGGGGTGCGGGGGGAGTTGATCCGGAGGATCACCCCCCGGGGGAGGGGGCCCTCTGCCAGCAGCGACCGCATTCCGTCACGAGCCCCCTCCTTCGCCCCGGGGGCCACGGCGTCCTCCAGGTCCAGGCAGACCCGGTCCGCCCCGGAGTCCAGCGCCTTCTGGAGCCGGTCCAGCCGGTTTGCCGGGAGGAAGAGGAGGCTCCGCATCCTCCCCACGTCATGGTCGTTCATGGATCCTGGGTCCCCCTGTGCGTGGGCCGGAACGTCCACCCCGGGGCGGACGGGGTGCCGACGCGCACAACATGGGGCATGGGGGGCTCCGGCGGGAGGGTGGGGCCGGTCGCCTGACCGGTCCCTGGTGGTCCGGATCCGGGCGCGACGCTGGCCCGGTCAGTCCCACCCCTCCAGGAGCGCGGAGGCCTCGGGGCTCCCCGGCCGCTCCAGCACCTCGTTCGTGGGGCCGTCGCGGAGGGTCCGACCCGCCTGGTAGAGGACCACGTGGCTCGAGAGGAGCCGCACCTCGGGGAGGTCGTGGGTCACCAGCACCATGGGGATCGCGGTGGCCCCCTGGATCCGGAGCAGCTCCCGGCCAAGTCGCCGCCGGGTCCGGCCGTCCAGCGCCGAGAAGGGCTCGTCCAGGAGGAGGATGTCCGGCGCGGGGGCCAGCGCCCGGGCCAGCGCCACCCGCTGCTGCTCTCCTCCCGACAGCCCCTCCACCCGCCGGCGCTGGAAGCCCGCCAGCCCCACCAGGGTCAGGAGCTCCTCCGCCCGGGCCTCCCTCTCCTCCCGGGAGCCGTCCACCCCGTAGGCCACATTCTGGAGCACGTCCAGGTGGGGGAAGAGGGCGTATTGCTGGAAGAGGTACCCCACCCTCCGGTGGCGGGTGGGGACGTCCACCCCCGAGGGGGAGTCGTAGAGAAGGTGCCCCGACGCCTCGATCCGCCCCGAGTCCGGCCGGGCCAGACCGGCGATGCAGCGAAGCGTCAGCGTCTTCCCCGACCCCGAGGGACCGAAGAGGGCGGTGATCCCCGGAGGCGCGGCGAAGGCCGCGTCCAGGGTGAATCCCCGCACCGCCAGGGCCAGCTCCACCGTCAGCCCGGTGCTCATGGGCTTCGCTTCCCCCCGGTGCGCCCGATGAGGAGGAGGGCTCCCGCCGTGAAGAGGGAGAGGATCAGCGCCAGCGCACCGGCCTCCTCCATCCGCCCCCCCTGCACCGCGTCGTAGATGGCGATGCTGGCGGTGCGGGTCTGCCCCGGGATGTTCCCCGCCAGCATGAGGGTGGCGCCGAACTCCCCCATGGCCCGGGCGAAGGCCAGCGCCAGTCCGGCGGCGATCCCCCGCCATGCCAGGGGGATCGTGACGGTGAGGGCGATCCGGGCCTCCCCCCGCCCCAGGGTCCGGGCCACATCCTCGTAGACCGGGTCCACCTGCTCGACCCCCCCCTGGGCGGCACGAACCAGGAAGGGGAGGGCGGCCACGAAGGCGGCGATGACGGCGGCGGTGGGAGTGA
>CAYQVI010000380.1:0-2907 GCA_964420725.1 uncultured Gemmatimonadaceae bacterium
GGTGTGATCCCCTCGATGGGCCCCCGCAGCCAGGCCTCCTGTTCAGGCATTTGTTCTCCCGAGGTCACGATGGTGGTCCTGTTGGGGCGTGGGTGAGCGCTCGAAGGGTGGGTGCTGACGAGCGGTGATCATTCCGGCTTTGCCCCTTCTCGATGGCCGTGACGGGGTTTCGTGCAACCCCCAGGCGCACCGCGAGCTACTCCTACGTGAGTCCCCGGGCCTTTCGGGCGGCCTGGAGTCGGGCTCCCAGCTCCTCGGCAGCTTCTTCAACCTTCCGAGAGGTGATCAAGATCGAGTGGGTCGCTCTCCAGGTATTCCCGGGCGGTGAGGTCATCCAGGGTCAGAACGGCCCCATCTAAGGACCGGAAGCGGCCTGAGGGCGCGAGGCGATCAAGCCAGGATTCCAGATGGGCGGCCCAGTCCCGGGGTTCACGGACAGGATCATCCTGCCGCACGAACCAGAAGAAGATCTCCACCTCCGGGTCGTCCCAGGACGGGGCCGCACGCACGCGGATTTCCCTCAATGCCCGCAGCGCCTCTCCCTCAGCGCTCTGCCGGCCATGCTTCTCGCTCAGCCGCCGCTGAAGAGGCGAGACCAGTTTCACGAAGTCGTCGGGGAAGGCGAAACGCACGCGGTTGCGGGCAAGGGTCAGGGCGAGGCGCCGCCGCTCGTCGTCGCTGTCGCACCCGGGAATCCGCTGAGGCCCCACCAGCACCGACTTCTCAGCGGTCATGACGCGTTCGAGGTCAGCCACCAATCCCTGCTCTGAGAGCCCTGGCAGGAAGGCGTAGCGGGGGATCCGGCCTCGCCGGATCTCCTGGAGTCTGACCGGATCGTCGGGCGCCACAAGGGGGAAGAGTTGAAGAAACGGGCGCACTGAGGAGTCTCGGACGATGTCGCACGTCTGGCTCACCACCATCCATCCGGCAACGCTCTCCTCCGCGGCGTCCATACCCTCGCCGGCGGCATCGCGTCCTGCAGATGTCAGCGGCAGTGAGGGGTTGATCCGGTAGAGGAACCACTCCTCCCCGAGGAAGCAGTCGCCCTGGCGCCAGTTGGCCAGGACGCCGTCCACCCGCTCGAAGGGGAGCGATTCAGTCTCGGCCACCCGAGGACTTCCTGACGGTGCGGACCGCCCGAGATCGCGCGGATGGTGGATGGACCGCCTCCTGCGATGCACCGATCAGCACGTCCACGGGCAGGGGCTCCCGGGAGGCCCGGGCTTCCTCGCTCAATGTTCCGTCGGGCGCCGATCGGGGAGATCCAGTCCCGAGGGCCAGGGCTGCTTCCTGAAACCTTTCCTCCGCGATCAGGTCAAACGGAGTTAGATCTCCTGCCGGAGTAAGGAGAAGGGCCCGATTCTGTTCGGCGCTTCCCCGGTCACTCTGGCGCACGAGCGCCAGAACCCGACGAACCCGTTCCTCATTGCCGGCGTTGACAGGCTTGCCGCTCGCCCAGAAGTGGACCGATCGTCTCGAAACCCCGAACACCCGGCCCAACTGATCCCAGGTGAGGCCGGAAACCCGACGGATCTCCGCGATCGAAGCCGAAACCGAGGCGGCCTCCGGAGTTTCGGCCTCCAGCAGGGCTCGAACGGTCCAGGGCTCGATGCTTCCCGTGGCGCCTCCCTGGTACGCGTAGAGATCCGGGCGGAAGAGGGGCTCTGCCACGGAGGTCATTGGGCTCAACAGAGAGCCGAGAACAATCACCGTCGCTCGGGGAAAGACTCCGCTTGCCATTGCCGAGGCCCCTCCGGTGGCGGTCGTATCCCGATCCGCGATCACGCTCGAGGGGTTCATACGTCTCCTCCGAAATGCCGAAGGAAGTCATCCGTCACCGTCCAGCGAAATACAGAGTAGATGCGCTTCGAGAACGCCTCAGTCTCGCTGAGGATCGCACCCGCATCAAACGGTCGCTGCTCCTCGTTGAACGCATCCAGATCCAGGATCCAACTCGGCTCGTCCAGCGGCTCGATCACCCGTGGGTCCACCGTGGCCCTGGAGGGGAGCATTCCCCACCGGAGCATGAGCCGAGCCCTTTCATCGGGGAGGTCAAACAGATGGTGGGACAGCGTCTGGATCGGCGTTCCACCAAGATCCAGCCTGAGCACTCCCGACACGTCAGGGTGGACCCACTCGGGAACGCGGTGTAGGGCCTCGCCCACCAGGCGATCTACGTACCGGACGCCCAGGCGATCGATGGTGGCGGGTCGGATGTGCTCATCCAGGGCCCGCACCACCGTTCCGAAGCGCTCCAGGAAGTCATCCCGGCTCACATAGCGCCGTGTCTCAATGGACAGCGCGTCAGAACTCAGAACCACCCGCCAGGTGTCCGTCGTGTCGTTGAAGTGCCAGGCCGTGTGCGTGCCGCCTTCCGCACTTCCCTGGGGCCCGAAGGAGAACTCCCGGAACTGGTTCGGCCTGAGGACCGGGTACTCCCTCCGGAGCGCCTCCTGGAACGGCGCCACGAACTCGCGCCGGTCCACCGAAATGATGGATGGATAGCGGAGCTGGGCCAGAACGCGGATGAGGGGAGGGTCGACGAGGGGCACTTCGCGGGGAGGAGCCCCTGTGAGAGGCCGTTCATGCGGGGTCATGACACCGCTCCTCGTCCGCAAGTCTGTCGGGGAAGATGAAGTCATGACAAGAACATAGCGAAGGTGGTTGACGGTGTGAAGAGGAGTGTGAAGTAAGCCGTCAAGAGGAACTGGCGTGCCTCCGTTCCAGGAGTTCACCCGCCAACTGGAGTGCCCCCTGCGCCTGCTCCCGGGACACACTGGGGAAGTCGGAGAGAAACGCCTCCAGCGTCTCGCCGGCGGCCAGGTAGTCGATGAGGTTCCGCACCGGGACCCGGGTGCCGACAAACACCTGGACCCCGCCCAGGATCTCGGGATTGGACTCGAGGAT
>CAYQVI010000381.1:0-2861 GCA_964420725.1 uncultured Gemmatimonadaceae bacterium
CCGGTGATGAGAACCAGGTTCCGGATCCCCGCCGCCGCCGCCCCCAGGAGGTCGCTGATCATCCCGGGCAGCAGGGCCTTTAGGGCGGGCTATGCCACCAACGGCAACCTGGCCAGTTCGCTCAAGAAGACGCTGGGGGTGGGAATATGGCCGATCCGGCGCACGGTGGGGTGGAGGTGGCTGCTGTGGCGGGGCCTTCTGGGAAGGGCCATGCGTCCGTACCTGAGACCGGAACGGGGGGCGAGGGAGGCGTGATCCGCGGGCTTCTCGCAAAGAACTCTGCGATCTCGCCGTTTTCGGGGAGATCGCAGTGGCGAGGCGACTGCCGAGAACGCATTGTCTCAGTACCACTGGCGCCACGTGGAACGGTTTCCGAAGTCTCGCTCCGGAGGAGGGAAGAAGACTATGGGTACCCTGAGAAGAGCGGATAAGGCCATGATCCTTCTCACTCTTCTTCTCCTTCCCGTTCTCCTGGTAATGGGCTCCCGGGGCGTGCGGTCTTCCTCAACCATGGTGCTGCGATCCACGTTTGTGGGACCTGAGGTTGCCGCAAGTATTCCGGACGGGGGTCAGGTCCTTGTGGTGTCCGACTACTGTGATACCTGTCGTGATCGCCATGCAGCGTACGCCCGAGCAGTGGAAAGAGGCATCGACATAGTGCTGGTTGCCGAGATCAGTCCGGATTCCTCCGTGTTTGCAAGGTACAGACAAGCCGACACGGAACTTGCCTCCCGAGTGATCCTCCTTGACAGGAGCGCGTTTGCTGATTGGATGCCCGTAAGCGCGGTGCCCGCCTCCCTGACCGTTGATCGTGCAGGTCGGGTACAAGAATGGGGTTTGGCCCAGAATGGGTCACTCCGCGCCGTCCTCAGGCCGTCGCGTTGGGTCGAGGGATGGAGGCGACTCGTAGGTCGTCCAGTGTCGTAAACGAGCTTCTGTGTAGAAGATGGGGCGGTCTTCGGTCGTTCTGGCGTCACGCGACCGTAGATCCTATTCGCCCGTGACGCCGAGGGAGAGATGCTGCAATGACAAGGTTGCGCTTCGTCTTGGGTTCTGCCGCACTCACGGTCCTTCTTGCCATGCCTGCGGCGGTGTTTGGTGTCATGGATTGCGGTCACTGCGTCGAGTGCAGGTGTACTCCGGACGGACCCCGCGCGTTCGTGGACTGCCAGAACAACATTTGTCAGTATGCCACCGACGATGACTGCACGGAATGCGACACGTGAGATCGCCGCTCCGCAGGCGTCATCGGTGTGCGGGCTCTCCCTGTGCGGCGGTCGGGGTAGTAATGGCCCTGGCCGCCTGCACAGGGCAGGAACGAGCCGAAATGCTTCCCGTGCAAGTTTCAGATTTCCCTGTAACTATCATTTATGGAGGACCTGGGGGAGGGCCGGAGCCGGTGCTCCATTCCGTGGTCGATGGAGCCTTCTTGCACGATGACAACTTTCCTACCGGGGGCATTGCCATTCTGGACGCCTCCGCCCCCTGGCTTCGGGTGTATACTTCGGACGGCCAGTACGTCCGCGGGATCGTTGGTGAGGGCAGGGGTCCAGGTGAAGCGCGCGCTCCGCACTCCATGTCTCAAACCAAAGGCGGCTTCCGTCTATTCCAACAAGGACGCTTCCTGGAAGTGACTTCTGATGGGGAGCACGTTACCGAAATCGTCGACCCGGCCTTCTTGCGGAGAGGCGAGATTCGAGCTTGTGGTGGTCGCCGATTTGTGTTTGGAGCGCCGATTGGTCAGGGTCTCGTACCACCAGGCAAGGTCCTCCGGGAAGGTGGTGCGCAGGGCCATTTTGATACTATCCTCATAACATCCCGATATCGCTGGCAGCCCCGGCTTCATCCCTTGTTTGCTGTCCGGACCGCAGAGGGGATTCTTCTCTATCCGGAGGAGTTCGGAAACGACCATCTCGTGGAGATCGCGTGCTCAGGCGAGGTTCTGCGGCGTGTTGCAGTTGACTCTCTGGGACTTCCAGAGATATGGGAGCGTACGGAGAATGCTTTGGCCGCTCATCCACCGACACCGCCATATCCGGCTGGTGTAGGATGGACTTCCGATGTGATCCTCTGGGCTGTTCGGGATACTTTGCCGGGAGGCAGCCCTGTCACCATGCTGACGGGCCACGATGAGGCTGGGGGGCGCCGAGGCTTAACGCTAGCCGGTTGGTTTGTCCTCCTCGATTCCGACGTGCAGGGTCGTCTCCTCTTGGCGGGCGAGGATCCGGTTCCTGCCGTGTACATTATCACAGCGGGCGACCTTCTCGCGAAGATGACCCGCCTTCCTTGACTGCAGTGTTCACGCGGCGTAGAACGGGTGGGGTGGTGACCCCCGAACTTAGCCCAATTCGAGTGGGACACGCTGGGTGACCTGGAGGGGTGGCTGGTCCACCCTCTCCGACCGACTTTCCCCTCCAAACTCCGTGGGAGTCGTCCGTCCCAGGGAGCTATGGGGCCGCAGCGAGTTGTAGTCCTCCCTCCACTGCCCGATGCTTCGGCGGGCGTCGTTTAGAGACAGGAACCAGTGCTGGTTCAGGCACTCGTCCCGCAGCGTCCCGTTGAAGCGCTCCACGAAGCAGTTGTCCACCGGCTTGCCCGGGCGGATGAACTCGATGGTGACCCCCCTCGAGTAGGCCCAGGCATCGTGGACCTGCCCCGGTTCGGTGGACAGTTGAGAAGTGAGGTGGGCGGGCGGGCGAGCGAGAGGCCCGACCTGACCCACCGGAACCTGAGTCAATCCTTTCCCCCCAGGGCCATGGGAGCCGAAGGGCCGAAGGCGGGCGGAGCGATCCCCGCCAGGATGGGCACCTCTCCCACCGGGGCCCGCTCCAGGAAGCGGGCGAAGGCCTCCGGGTCGAACA
>CAYQVI010000382.1:0-2853 GCA_964420725.1 uncultured Gemmatimonadaceae bacterium
GCTCCCGGATCCCCGGCAGGCCCCAGGCCAGGAGGGTGGCCCCCACCGGCTCTCCCAGGAGGGCCAGGTTGGCGGTGTGGGCCGGGAGGTAGCGCAGAGCGTAGTTCACTCCCGTGTGCCCCAGCATCATGGGCCCGGCGGCCAACCCCGCGAAGACCGCCCAGTCCCGGCCGGCGTATCCCAGGAGGGGGACCCCCGAGAGGAGGGCCGCCGTCACCAGGGCCACCGCGGCCACCCCGTAGACCACGCCCACATAGTTCCACAGGTCCATGTCCCGGCGGAGTCGGCGTCCGATGACGTAGTACCCGGCCACCAGGAGCGCCGCCAGGAGCGCCAGGAGATCTCCCTGGACGGACGCCCTCCCGCCGCCGGAGCCCAGGGCGAGGAAGCTGGCCCCCGCCAGCGCCACCCCCATCCCCCACCACCCCCGCCTCCCGGGAAATTCCCTGAGGAAGAAGGCCGCCAGAAGTGCAGCCAGGACGGGCTGGAGACTCACCAGGATCACGGACCGGGCCACCGTGGTGCTCTGCACCGAGGCGATCCAGCTCCAGAAGTGCCCGGCCAGGAAGAGTCCCGAGGCCAGCGCCAGGAGCCGGTCCTGCCCGGACATGCGCAGCGGCTCCCGCCTCCGCCGGAGGGCCAGGATCAGAAGGACGAAGCCAACGGAGAGGACCAGTCGCCACGCCGCGATGGCCAGGGCGTCGGCGTCGGTGAAGCGCACCAGGGGTCCCGCCCAGCTCACCCCCAGCACGGCGGCCCCCAGGGCCCACCCGGGGGGGATCACGGGTGGCGGCGGCAGCGGGGCGGCGGCGGCAGGTGGGGTCACGGGGTTCCTGGAGGGGGATTCCGGGGTCGTACGGGGGCCGGGGGCCAGGGAAGATGGCCCCCCCCCTGGCTCCCCACCAGCCTCCCCATCGCCGCCGTCGTCTTCGGCAGCCGTGTACAGAAGCCGCGTCCCCACTATCTTCCCCGGACCATGACGACCCCCGTATCCCCCCCCGTACTCGAGCCGCCCCGCCCCTATCGCCCCGCCTGGTGGCTCCCCGGGGCCCACATCCAGACGGTGGTGGGGAAGTTCCTGCGCCCCCGGCCCGTGCTCCCCCTGGCGCAGGAGAGGTGGGAGACCCCGGATGGGGACCTCCTGGAGTTGGTCCTCGGTCCCGACCCTGGAGGTGACCGCCCGGTGGTGCTGGTGCTCCACGGGCTGGAGGGGAATGTGGACCGGGGCTACGTGCAGCTCACCCTGCAGGCGCTTCTGGGCGGGGGAGCACTGGCGCTGGCGCTGAACTTCCGGGGGTGCGGCAGCGAGCCGAACCGTCGCCCCCGCTTCTACCACTCCGGCGATACCACCGACGTCTCCTTCGTGGTGGAGGAGATGGGTCGTCGCTTCCCGGGTCGGCCGGTGGGGGTGGTGGCGTATTCCCTGGGGGGGAACATGCTGCTCCGCTACATGGGGGAGCGGGGGGAGGGTGTGGCTCCGCACCTGGGGGCCGCCGCCGCCATCTCGGTCCCCTTCGACCTGGCGGGGGGGACCGGGGTGCTGGAGCGGGGAATCATGGGGAGGGTCTACTCCCACTACTTCCTCCGTTCCCTCCGGCAGAAGGTCTCCGCCAAGCGGGCGCTCCTGGAGTCCACCATCGACGTGGAGCGGGCGCTGGCCGCCCGGACGCTCCGGATCTTCGATGACCACGCCACCGCACCCCTCCACGGGTTCCGGGACTCCGCCCACTACTACCACGAGGCCAGGGTCGAGCCGGTGCTGGAGGCCATCCGGGTCCCTACCCTCCTCCTTGCGTCCCGGGACGATCCCTTCCTCCCCCCGGACTCCATCCCCGAGGAGACGGTGGCCCGGAACCCCTGGCTGGTTCCCGCCTTCACGGCGTCCGGGGGGCACGTGGGGTTCGTCTCCGGCGCCCACCCCTTCCGCCCCCGCTTCTGGGCGGAAGAGGAGTCGGCCCGGTGGGTCCTGGCACACCTGGAACGGGGGCGTGCCGCCCCCTGATGGCCCCCCCGGGAACCCGGCACCCTTGCGCCGGCCCGGTGGCGATGTAGCCTCTGCCCGCCCCCTCCGTTCCCGGAGGGGGTGGTCACCTCCGCCGGGAGCCACCGGATGAACCTCCTCCTGCTTGCCGTCGTCGTCTACCCGATGGCCCTCCTTTCCGTGAGCCTCTGGCGCTCCCGGACGCTGAAGGGGACAGACGACTTCATGGTGGCCGGCCGCTCCGTCCCGGTGGCCCTCCTGGTGGGGACGCTGGTCTGCACCTGGATCGGGTCCGGCTCCCTCTTCGGGGGGGCGGGGCTGGCCTACCGCACGGGGATCGCGGAGCTCTGGTTCAGCTTCGGGGGGTGGGCGGGGCTCATCGTGGCCTTCTTCATCGCAGGGCGGGTCCGGAGGATCGCCCAGTACACGGTCCCCGATCTCCTGGAGAAGCGCTACAACGCCACGGCCCGGATCCTGGGGACCGTCGCCATCATCCTGGCCTACGTCACCATCGCCGCCTACCAGTTCCGGGGTGGGGGCTGGATCCTGGCCATCGTCACCGACGGCGCCATCTCGCCGGAGATGGGGATGTACATCACCGCTGCAGTGATCGTCCTCTTCACGGCGCTGGCGGGGATGATGTCCATCGTCACCGTGGATATTTTCAACGGGACCATCATCACCCTGGGGGTCCTCTTCGCCCTCCCCTGGATGGTGGGATCGGTGGGGGGGATCGACGCGGTGCTGGCGGGGCTTCCGGAGCAGCACACCACCCTCATGGGGGGGCACAACGTGCTCTGGGTCTTCGGGGTGGCCCTCCCCACCTTCCTCCTCATCCTGGGGGAGAGCGGGATGTACCAGAAGTTCTTCTC
>CAYQVI010000383.1:0-2842 GCA_964420725.1 uncultured Gemmatimonadaceae bacterium
TCCTCCGTCCCGGTCCGTCCATGGTTCCCAGCCGGTCGCAGCGCTCCACGTCCTCCGGCTCCGATGCGGCCGCCGGGGTCGACGGTGGAGCACCCCCACCCCCGGAGCCCCTCACCCGACGCCTCTCCTCCCCGGGTCCCAAGCGGATCCTGGCGCTGGACGGCGGGGGAATCCGGGGGATCATCTCCCTGGGGTTCCTGGCCCGGATCGAGGCCCTGCTCCGGGAGCAGAGCGGGAACCCGGAGCTGGTGCTGTCGGACTACTTCGACCTGATCGGGGGGACCAGCACCGGGGCGCTCCTGGCCACCGCCTTCTCCCTGGGGTGGCCGGTGGAGCGGGCGGCCCGGATGTACCGGGAGCTGGCGGACATCATCTTCCGACCGAGGCGCTCCGTCCTGGGTCCGCTGGCAGGGCTGGTGGGGGCCCGGTTCGATCAGCGGCCCCTGGAGGAGGTGCTCCACCGGGAGATCGGGGACCTTCGCCTGGATTCCCCGGAGCTGCGCACCGGGCTGGTGGTGGTGGCCAAGCGGGCGGATACGTCCTCGGTCTGGCAGCTCACCAACGTCCCCGGCCATCGCTTCTACGAGATGAACCGGCACCTGGCGCTGAGGGAGGTGCTCCGCGCCTCCAGCGCGGCCCCCACCTTCTTCGAGCCCCAGCGGATCCGGGATGTGGGGGACGGCAACGAGGCGGTGTTCGTGGATGGCGGGGTGAGCATGCACGCCAACCCCGCCCTCCAGATGCTCATGGTGGCTTCCCTGGAGGGCTTCGGCCTGCAGTGGCCCCTGGGGGAGGAGCGCATCCTCCTCTGCTCGGTGGGGACAGGGGGGTACAAGATCCCACCGGCCGCCGACTCGATCGTCGGATACCGGCAGCTCCAGTGGATGTCTCAGCTCATGCTTCACCTGCTCGAGGACGCCTCGGACCTTGGGCAGACCCTCTTGCAGTGGATGTCCCGGAGTCCCACCGCTCGACCCATCGACCGGCAGATCGGCACTCTCTCGGGCGACCTCATGACCCCCGAACCCCTCCTCACCTACCTCCGCTACGACGTGCCCCTGGCGGAGGAGACGCTGACGGAGCTGGGGCTCCGCTTCTCCCCGCAGGACCTGGCGGGGATCCGCTCCATCGCCGGGGCGCGTCACGTGGGGCAGATGGAGGAGGTGGGGAAGGCGGCCGCCCGGTGGGTGGAGCCGCACCATTTTGCCCCGGTGTTCGCCACCTGGGCGGGGGCCCCGGCGTGACCCCCGGAGTGATGTGCACCGGAAACTCCGTCCCCCCGATGTCTCCGCCCGGATGGGGGGAGCGGTTGTGACGGGAAGAGCCGGGCCCCTGGGTGTGACCGGCCACCGGGGGAGGCCATTGCCTGGGGCCGACGAGCGGCTGCTTCGGGACCGGGTGGACGGGGTGCTGGCAGGCGTTGCGGCGCTGGGGATCCGGGAGCTGATCTCCCCCCTGGCCGAGGGCGCCGACCGCCTGGTGGCCCACCGGGCCCTTGAGGCGGGATGGTGCATCCGGGCTCTCCTCCCCTTCGATGCCCCCCGCTACGAGGAGGACTTCTCCTCCTCGGAGTCCACCGGGGAGTTCCGGCAACTCCTGCAGAGGGCCTCTGCGGTGGAGGTGGTACCGGAGGCAGGCAGCCCCGCGGGGGGTGCCCGGAGCGGTACCCGGAATGGCACCCGGACCCCCATCGACGACACCCTGGGCGCCACCTCCGGGGATGCCCCCCTGCCGGAAGGGGACCCGGATCTCCCCTATCGGCGGGTGGGGGAGGCGCTGCTGGACCGCGTCGCGGTGCTGGTGGCGGTGTGGAACGGGGAGCCTCCCCGGGGGCCCGGTGGGACGGGGGAGGTGGTGGAGCGGGGGCGGCTCCGGGGGATTCCGGTGATCTGGATCCATGCGGCCCCGCCCCACGGCATCCGCCTCCTGGAGCCCGGCGTCCCCGGGGCCCGGGTGGTTGGGGCGGACTCCGCGGGAGCCCTCCCCTCCCTCCTGGGGCGCTGGCTGGGGAGAGGGGCGCCGTGACCCTCCCCGCCCTGTCCGTGTTCGTCTCCTCTCCCGGCGACGTGGCGGAGGAGCGGGCCCTGGCGGAGCGGGTCCTGGGGCGGCTGGCGGGGGAGTTCGCCGACCGGGTGGAGCTCCGCCCCATCTTCTGGGAGCACGAGCCCCTCCTGGCCTCGGGGACCTTCCAGGAGCAGATCGTCCGCCCCTCCCAGGCCGACATCGTGGTGTGCATCCTCTGGTCCCGCCTGGGCACCCGGCTCCCAGGGCAGTTCCGCCGGGAGGATGGGACCCGCTACGCCTCGGGCACCGAATTCGAGTTCGAGGATGCCCTGGCGGGGTTCAGGGCCCGGGGAACGCCGGACCTCCTGGTCTACCGGAAGACCGCCGAGCCCATGGTGAGCCTCCTGGACTCCGGGCTCCTCATGGAGAAGCTGGAGCAGCGGCGCGCCCTGGATGCCTTCGTGGAGCACTGGTTCCACGATGCCGCCGACGGCTCCCTCCGGGCGGCCTTCCACCCCTTCGATGGCCCCGGGCGGTTCGAGTCCCTCCTGGAGCGGCACCTCCGTGCCCTGGTCCTCCGACGGCACCCGAAGGCCGTTGGCCGGGAGGGGTCCGCCCCCAGGGTGCAGTGGCGGAAGGGGTCCCCGTTCCGGGGGCTGGAGCCCTTCGACCTGGAGCACGCCGACGTCTTCTTCGGCCGCACCCGGGCGGTGGGGGAGGCGCTGCTGCACCTCAGGAGGCAGGCCGCCCGGGGGCGCCCCTTCCTGGTGGTGGTGGGGGGGAGCGGGAGCGGGAAGTCGTCGCTGGCCCGGGCCGGTCTCCTCCCCCTCCTCACCCG
>CAYQVI010000384.1:0-2839 GCA_964420725.1 uncultured Gemmatimonadaceae bacterium
TGTCGTCCACGTACCCCTGCCGGTCCCGGCGGAACACGGCCCGCTCCACGATCTTCGGCCCCGGGGTCCAGGTGGCCCCCTCCGGGCGGGACGGCATGGCGATGTTCCAGTTGGAACGGGCCTCCACCGAGCGGGTGAAGGCCAGGTGCCGGCCATCCGGAGACCACCGGAGATTCCCAGGAGACTCCTCCAGCCGGGTGATCTGGCTCACCGCCCCCTCGTCGTCCATCCAGCGGATGTGGATCTGGCTCCCCCGGGGTGCGCCCTCCGCCATGAAGGCGATCCGTGTTCCATCCGGGGACCAGGTGGGGGAGGAGCCTTCCACCAGGAAGCGCTTCCGATCGCCACCGGCGTCCATGATCCAGATCTCGGAACGACGGCGGTCGTTGCGCCGGTCGGTCCACCCCCGGGTGTAGACGATCTGGCGACCGTCCGGGGAGATCTGCGGATTGGAGACGCTCTGCATCTCCCAGTAGAGCTCCAGGTCCAGGAGCCGGTCAGCGGAGGCCTCCTGCCGGGCCTGGGCAGGGGCGACGCCCCCCGAGAGGGCCAACAGGGCCACCAGGAGCGCCAGGGCTCCGGAGTGTGGGCGGGACAGGCGCATAGAACCTCTCTTGCGGAACGAGGGGAGAACGATGGGCGCGGACCGGTCCAGGGAAATCGGGGTTGGCAACGAACCGGTACACCATCCGGCAAGATGCGCTGCGCCGCAGCCCCCGGCCAGATCTTTCGGTTGGCATCCACCTCCGGAAGTGGGCATCTTCCGGGGTCTGCACGCCCCTGCCACCGACACCCCCGCCCCTGGACGCCATGCCCCTTCGCATCCTCCAGATCGTCCTGCCCAGCCTCAATCCGGCCCATGTGAAGGAGTGTCTTGACACCACTCCTGTACTGGCCCGGTGGAAGAGCGGAGAGCACGACGACCACGAGGTGCTGCAACTCCTCATCGAGTCGGGGCAATCCGAATCGGTCATGGACCGCTTCCATCGGCGGTTCGGGGAGGAGGAGGGCTTCCGGATGGTCCTTCTCCCGGTGGAGGGGGTCCATCCCCCGCTGGACGAGGAGGAGGAGGAGGGAGCCGGCGCCACGGAGCCCTCCGACGCCGAGAAGAAGGCCGAAGGTCGGGTGAGCCGGGCGGAACTGCTGGACGAGGCCTCCAGCTCCTCCCAGGCTTCGGGCATCTACGTAGCCCTGGTTTCCGCCTCGGCGGTGGTGGCCGCGGTGGGGCTCCTCAGGGACGATCTGGCGGTGATCATCGGGGCCATGGTCATTGCACCCCTTCTCGGGCCCAACGTGTCGCTGTCCCTGGCCACGGTGCTCAGGGACCCCGCCCTGGCCCGGCAGGCGCTGAAGACAAACGCGGTTGGGATGGTGGTGGCGCTGGCCATCTCCGTGGCCGCAGGCCTCCTGGTGCCGGTGGACGCCACCATCCCCTCCATCGCCGCCCGCACGGTGCCGGGAGCTCCCGACATCCTCCTGGCGCTGGCTGCGGGGACGGCGGGGACCCTGGCCTTCACCAGCGGCTATCCGCAGACGGTCATCGGGGTGATGGTGGCGGTGGCGCTCCTCCCCCCCCTTGTGGCCTTCGGGCTCCTCCTGGGGTCCGGGCAGTTTCCGGTGGCCGCCGGCGCCTTCCTCCTGGTGGCGGCCAACGTGATCTGCGTGAACCTGTCGGGAGTGGCCACCTTCCTGGCCAGGGGGGTCCGACCCGCCGAGTGGTGGGAGGCGAAGAAGGCCAGGAAGGCCACCCTCATCGTGGGGGGGATCTGGGCCTTCCTGCTGGCGCTCCTGGGCGTCATCCTGTACCTCGTCCGACGGGGCAATTTCGGCCCCTTCGCCACCTGACGGGCGCGGGGAGCCGCCGCAGCCCACGCCAAAGCCGTCTCCGGCCCGGGCCGGATCATCCAGGAGGTACCATCGTGGAGCACGTGTACGAGAAGCTGGGCGCCTTCTACCTGGGCCGGGAGGTGGACCCCGACTCCGGCGAGGTCACCGACGACCTCGTCCTCTACGACTCCAAGGACCTGGTCACCCACGGCGTCATCATCGGGATGACCGGGAGCGGGAAGACGGGGCTGGGGATCGGGATGCTGGAGGAGGCGGCCATGGACCGGATCCCGGTCATCGCCATCGATCCCAAGGGGGACATGGCGAACCTGCTCCTGGCCTTCCCCGACCTGGCACCCGCCGACTTCCGCCCGTGGATCAACGAAGATGTGGCCCGGCAGAAGGGGGTGGACCCGGACACCTTTGCCGCCCAGCAGGCCCAGATGTGGAGGAAGGGGCTGGAGGACTGGGATCAGGATGGGGAGCGGATCCGGCGCATGAAGGAGAACGCCGACTTCTCGGTCTACACCCCGGGGAGCGCGTCCGGCCGGCAGGTGTCCATCCTGAAGTCCTTCGATGCCCCCCCGCCCGCGCTCCGGGACGACGCCGACGCCTTCCGGGAGCGGATCCAGAGCTCGGTCACAGGCCTCCTGGGGCTCCTGGGGATCAATGCCGACCCCATCCGGAGCCGGGAGCACATCCTCCTTTCCTCCATCCTGGACAACGCCTGGAGGAAGGGGCAGAACCTGGACCTGGGCGCCCTCATCCAGGCCATCCAGCAACCCCCCTTCACCCGGCTGGGGGTGATGGAGCTGGAGAGTGTGTACCCGGCGAAGGACCGCTTCGAACTGGCCATGCAGCTCAACGGACTCCTGGCGTCGCCGGGCTTCCAGGGGTGGATGGAGGGGGAGCCGCTGGACATCGCCGCCATGCTGTACACGCCGGAGGGGAAGCCCCGGGTGACCATCTTCTCCATCGCCCACCTGGGGGATGCGGAGCGGATGTTCTTCGT
>CAYQVI010000385.1:0-2839 GCA_964420725.1 uncultured Gemmatimonadaceae bacterium
AGGGGGAGTCGAACCTCCGGGTGGCCTTCCGGGCGGGCTATGCCACCGATGGCAACCTGGCCAGTTCGCTCAAGAAGACGCTGGGGGTGGGTCTATGGCCGATCCGGCGCACGGTGGGGTGGCGGTGGCTGCTCTGGCGTGGCCTGCTGGAGCGGGCCATGCGTCCGTATCTGAGACCGGAACGGAAGGCGAGGGGCGCGTGATCCCCCGGCTTCTCGCGAAGAACTCTGCGATCTCGGCGTTTTCGGGGAGATCGCAGTGGCAAACCGGGGGGCAAACGGTCTACCTTGCCTGGGCATGGGAAGGAACGAGTTCCTGGCCTGAGAGGAGCACACGATGAACCGTATTCCGCTTGCCTTGCGAACCGCTGTGCGTCTTGCGGCTGCGGCCTGTATGATTCTCGGCGGCTTGTTGTTTGCCGACGTCCCGGCAGTCGATGCAGTCAGTGGCACCTGCAGCTACAAGCCGGGAAGCGCATGCACCACGGGTGGCGGTGCCTCCCCCAATCGCCAGTGCGGCGGTGACGAGGGATGCACCACCTGCGTCGACTCGCCCGGAGACACATGCTACCACGAGTCGGGGCCCCACATTCAGAATTATCGGGAGGCCGAAAGCTGATCACTCGAAGCTGGGTTGTGAATGCCGCTACCGCCACGGCGCTCGTCCTCTCAGTAGCCACGTCGTCTTCCTGCGCCTCAGATCAGAGGACGGATCGCATCGACACGTCTTCCGACGTCGTGGCGGGCCGATCCAACGGGGCATTGGAGGGGCAGCCTATGTCCACGGACCCGCTCATCGGCCGCCCGTGGAATCTGGTCGCGTCGCCCGGGCATCTGTGGCTGGTGGACGCGGTTGGAGATCCGGACGTTCACGTTCTGGATCGTCAATCGGGGGAGTTGATTCAGTCCCTGGGACGCCGGGGCGGGGGGCCTGGAGAACTCTCCGGGGGCGTAAGCACAATCACTTCGGATCCGCATCGGGAAGGCGCATGGGCGTTCGATGGAGGTTCACAACGCGTGGTTCGCTTCTCCACGAGCCCCAGCCCTGATGGCATCGCGTCAGTGAGACTTGCTGCCGGTCAGGGGGCATTCCTTGCGGCTGGCCCCCTGTCCTCCGGCGGCTTCCTGGGGGTGAGTCGACATCCTGCGCAGATGATCAGTCTGATGGATCAAGGGGGGGCTGTGCTCTCCTCATCTTCAGGTGTTCTTCTCGGTCCGGATACGGTTTCTACAGCAGAGCGGGCGCAAGCGACCTTTGGACGGCTATCGGTATGTATTCGACCGACCCGGGACGACTTCGCCATCTTCTTCGGGCTGGCGGGGCGAGGGGTTGTGGGGGCGTCGGGCGTCATCACTGGAGAGTTCGAGGTGCCGGACTCGTTCGAGCCTGCGTTCGTGCCAGGCCCCGAGGGGCACCTTGTCTTCAGGCGATCGCGAATGGGTTATCTTGGCTGCGCAGCAACAGTGGATCGGGTGTACGCACTATTCTCGGGAAGGGCTTCAGAGGCATCAACCTCACTCGATGCCGACCACGGGGCGGAGGTTCAGGTGTTCGGATGGGGTGGCAACCTTCTCGAGATCCTTCGGATCAATCCGCCACTCAGAGGGATCGCCGTCTCTCCTGACCAAGCGGTCCTCTACGGCGTCTCTCTACAGACGGCGGAGGTATACAGGTTTCTTCTCGGTGTTGACAGTGCCCACTGATGAGCCGATTGAGTGGGGTGATCGACCTTGCTTCGCTACTTATTCTGGCGGGGGCCCTGGGCCTCGGGGTTTGGCTGGGGTTCTTTCGATCAGAGGCAGTCGAGGTCACCGGGTTGGAGACTGGTTTTGGCGTTTCCGATCTCCGATGGCGAAGCCAGTTGCTCGAGCTCGCGGCCAACGGTAACCCCCTTGGGCCGCAGGGAGCCAAGGCCTCGCTGCTGGTGTTCTCGGACTACTCGTGCTCCTTCTCGCGAGAGTTCGCGCGCGACCTTGACTCTCTCCAGCGGCGACTTCCTCAGCACCTCGGAGTTACCGTCAAGCAGTTTGCGGCCCCCTCCTCGTCCCTGGCCTTCGGACTTGCCATGGGGGCCAAGTGTGCAGGCAAAATGGCTTTGTTTGACCGATACCATGAGGCGATGATCAGGCCTGTCGACACGAGCCCCCGTTGGCAGGCGTTCGCCGAGCAGTTGGATAAGGCTGAGGCCAGCGCCTTTGCGGAGTGCGTTGAGTCGGCCGTCTCGGCGGCCGATGCAACTCGTGACTATGCCGACGGGGTGGAAGTCGGTGTGTCCGGCACACCGACGTTCTTCCTGAATGGGGCCAGATTCGAGGGGGTTCCGGAGACTGCTGAGCTCATCGCGTCACTCAAGGAGGCGCTGGGGCGTTGATGGCGCCCGAACGATGGAGCCTTATTTGGAGGGATGCGAAATCAGGTAGCGAGGTTGTCCTCAGGGGTCATCCGCCATCGGAGATGGCCACATTGGGGGGCGGCGACAGCGGTTCAACGGTGAGCGATCGGCGGAGGCATTGAACGCGAGGGTGCCCGGTCCATGCTGTGACTACAGGTGTCGATGGCGCTCACGGAAGTGACCGAAGTGGGCTTCCAGGGCTCAGGCTGGCCGATCCGGCCATGGCACGGCGCACGGACTTCGGGTGGCTTGGAGGATGGCCCCGCACCCATTCCCCTCCCAGACCGCCCGCCGATGGTCGGCCTCCACCGCAGCGCCCGAGTATCGCCCAGCCGGTGCCGTCTACCGCCCCCGCCGCCCCACCGAGACGCCCCTCTACCCGGTCGTCCAGCATCACCTGGAGACCTTCCTCGCCCAGGCGCAGGACACCGACCCCCTGGGCTGGGG
>CAYQVI010000386.1:0-2824 GCA_964420725.1 uncultured Gemmatimonadaceae bacterium
CGCCCCCCCCACCCGCTGCAGCCTCAGATCATGCACCCGGTCCTGCTCCAGCCCCAGCTCCACCACGGCCCCGGCGGCGTCCCGGTGCACCCTGATCGTGCCCAGCCCACTCACAAAGCTGTCCCTTTCCCGGGGGGTCAGGGGGAAGGTGCTGTCGGGGGCCCGGAAGAGGATCAGCCGGTCCCCCTCCTGGCGCACCTCCAGCGTGACGTTGGCGTCGGCGCTGTGGTAGGCCCCCACCAGGGCGGCCCGCTCCGCTGCGGACGGATTCCAGGAGGCGGCGGGGGGAGCGGCCGGCTGCGGCCGGGCCGCCACCACCGCCGGGAGCCCCTGGAGGAAGAGGTCCGCCACCCGGTTCCCGATGGCCCCGGGGTTCACGTTGGCGGCGTTGCAAAGAAGGGAGACGGTGAGCCCCTGGTCGGGATACCGCCCCAGGAAGCCCCGATATCCCGCAGTTGATCCGGTGTGGCTGACCCGGCGCTGCCCCCGGTACTCCTCCACCTGCACCCCGGATGCGTAGCTGATGGTGGTGCCGTCGTTCAGCACCGCCTGCCGGTGCATCTCGGCGGCGAACCGCTCGCCGAAGGGCCCCCCGGTGCGCACCACCTCGTCCCAGCGCAAAAGGTCCGACACAGTGGTGAGGATTCCGCCATTCCCGTGCACGTACTCGATGGGGCGGTTGATGATCACCTCATCCCCCCGGAAGGAGTAGGCCGAGGCGCGGCGGGGGACCAGGCGGCGGTAGTCGTCCCGCCACTGGGTGTCCTCCAGCCCCAGCGGCTCGAACAGCCGCTCCCGGGAGAACTCCGCGAAGGGCATTCCGCTCACCCGGTCCACGATCATGGCCAGGAGGTTGTACCCCGAGTTGGTATAGGAGTAGCGCTCGCCGGGGGTGTAGTTGAGGGCGCTCTGCCGGGCGATGATCTCCAGCACATGGGCGTGGGTGTGGCTCCGGTCCTCCCGTCCCCACCCCTCGATGGAGGCCACGGAACCCCAGTCCCGGAGCCCGCTGGTGTGGGTCATGAGTTGCCGAAGGGTGATGGGGGTGCCGTAGTCCGGAAGCTCCGGGATGTAGCGTCGCACGTCATCTTCCAGCGACAGCTTCCCATCCAGCGCCAGGAGGATCACCGCTGCGGAGGTGAACTGCTTGGCCAGCGACCCCCCCTCGAAGATCGTCTCCGGCGTGTTGGCTACTCCCTGCTCCAGGTCTGCCATCCCCCAGGCCCGGAGCAGCACGGGCTCCCCGTTCCGGGCCACCCCCACGGCGCATCCCGGCACCCGGGTGCTGGACCAGGACGCGAAGAGGGCGTCCAGTTCCGCTACGGGGAGCGACTGGCCCGAGGCGGGCGGCGCCATCCACAGCAGGGCCGCCAGTGCCAGCACTGGCCATCCGGACGCCGCTCTGTCCGTCGGAGTTGGACGGGGATGGTCGGCGCAGGGGTGTTCGAAGGTCTCCTGGATCATCCTGATCTCCTTCCATCGTCGTCGGGGAGGCTTATACCCCCGGGACATGGGTCTCCCGGGCAGCCGTCCATCATTCTATCCTGGATTTCGGGGTCCAGCATCCCACAGGGCCACGAGTCGTGATGCGGCGGGACATCGTTCGGGCCCAGGCCCCTTGGCCAGGCCCCTCAATACCGGGGAGGAATCCGGCCATGCCGAGAGTGGATATCCTGAAGCTCCGGGGGGACCGGGTCCTCATCAACGGCGAGCCCCTGGCGGATTATCTGGAGAGGCGCTTCCAGGAAGCCGCCTCGACCCCGGCCGCCTGGCCGTACCGACATCAACTCCTCTTCGATCCCGACGAGGCCCGGGCGAGCCTCTCTGCGGATGGCTCGTTCCCCATCTTCGACAGCGCCGGGATGCGCCATGCCGGGCACAGAAGTCCGGAGGATGTGGGGTTGTCCCCCGTGACCGTGCAGCGGAGCGGACGGCTCTTCATCTGGACCTTTGCCTGTCCGGTGGACCATCGCCTGCTGATGGAGTCCCCCGGCGACCTCTCCCTCTGCTTCGATCGGCAGAACCTGGAGGATGAGCTGGGGGTGGGGTGACCACCGACTCCTCATGAACCCGGGACGGGGTTTGGACGGCTCCAGCGGGGGTTCGTGAGCACCAGGAAGTCCCCGGTCCCCAGGAGTTCGTCCGGCACCCGGCTCCTCTCCTCCCTGGGCTCCATGATGACGGTCACCGTGCGGGTTCCCGGACGGTACCGATCCAGATGCTCCGGCAGCCCGGTCCCGTTCCGGACATGGAACGACCCGGTGAGGTGGACCGCCAGCGCCCCTGGCCGTGCCTGCAGCGCAGATGCCAGGCTCCACGCCATCCCCGCGTCCCAGAGGGCCTGGGAGTACACGGCGTTCCCCGGTAGGGAATCGGTGGACGCCTCTCCGCCGTGGGAGGCGAAGACCGCACGGAGCTCCTCCAGATAGGCCGGAGACGGACCCGGGTAGGGGAGGGGCGGGAGGAAGGCCTTCGCCGTTGCAGGAAGGTCTTCCAGGGACCCAGGACCCTCCCGGGTGACCCTGTTCACGTACCGCCGGGGGGCGTTGGCCGCCACCACCGGGATCCCCCGCTCCCGGGCCAACTCCACCAGGGGGCGATAGTCGCTGGCGTAGTGCCGCCAGGGCCGACTGGCGGCGAGGAAATGGTCTTCCCGGATGAACCCCGCCAGGTACTCGTCCAGCACGGTCTGAACGTCCGTCTCGAACATCTCCAGGGAGAGGATCAGGGGCCGTGGGGGAGCGTCCCCGAGGTCCTGGTGCTCCACCAGATCCCGGAAGATCCGGAACTGGAGGGCGTGGGCCAGCCGGTCCGTGTGGAACTC
>CAYQVI010000387.1:0-2824 GCA_964420725.1 uncultured Gemmatimonadaceae bacterium
CCCGGAGGATCCGGGGGGCCATCTTCGGAGCCGTCTGCCTCCTGGCCACCCTGGTGGGGGTGGTGGCCCTCGTCATCCTGTTCCAGGACCTGCTCCGGGACGGGGTGCCGCAGCTCAGCCTGGACTTCATCCGGAACTTCGCCTCCCGGATCCCGGAGCGGGCGGGGATTCGTTCGCCGCTGGTGGGCTCCATCTACATCGTGATCCTCACGGCCCTCATCGCCTTCCCGGTGGCGGTGGCGGCGGCGGTCTACCTGGAGGAGTACGCACCGAAGAACTGGGTCACCCGACTCATCCAGTTGAACATCGCCAACCTGGCCGGCGTCCCCTCCATCGTGTACGGGATCCTGGGGCTGGCCCTCTTCGTCCGGGGTCTGGGGCTGGGGCGGAGCCTGATCTCCGGTGCGCTGACCCTCTCCATCCTCATCCTCCCCGTCATCGTCATTGCGGCGCAGGAGGCGGTGCGAGCGGTCCCCTCCTCCATACGGCAGGCGGCATACGGGCTGGGGGCCACCCGCTGGCAGGTGGTGCGTCACCAGGTGCTTCCCATGGCCATGCCGGGAATCATGACCGGCACCATCCTGGCCCTGTCCCGGGCGGTGGGTGAGACGGCTCCCCTGATCATGATCGGGGCGGTGACCTTCATCGCCTTTACCCCGCAGGGGCTCACGGACCAGTTCACCGTGCTCCCCCTCCAGATCTACGACTGGATCTCCCGGCCGCAGGAGGCCTACCGGATGAAGGCCGCAGGAGCCATCGTCGTCCTCCTGGCGATCCTCATGACCATGAACGGCGTGGCGATCTACCTGCGGAACCGGTTCCAGACCCGGCGCTAGCCGCCCCATACCCGGAAACCATGCCCACCATCCATCCCATCGATTCCGGCGGACAGGGCGCAGCCCTGGAGGCCCGCCAGGTCAGCGTCCACTACGGCTCCACCCAGGCCGTGAACGAGGTCTCGCTGGTCATCCCCCCCAGGCGGGTGGTGGCCCTCATCGGCGCCTCCGGGAGCGGAAAGAGCACCTTCCTCCGCTGCTTCAACCGGATGAACGACCTGATGGAGGCCAGGGTGGACGGCCAGGTCCTCTTCCACGGCAAGAACCTCTACGACTCCGATGTGGATCCGGTGGAGGTCCGGCGGCGCATCGGGATGGTCTTCCAGAAGCCCAATCCCTTCCCGAAGTCGATCTTCGAGAACACGATCTTCGGAGCCCGGATCAACGGGTACAAGGGCGACATGGGGGAGCTGGTGGAGACCTCCCTCCGTCAGGCGGCGCTCTGGGACGAGGTGAAGGACCGGCTCCACGACTCCGCCTATGCCCTCTCCGGCGGCCAGCAGCAGCGCCTCTGCATCGCCCGGACCCTGGCGGTGAAGCCCGAGGTGGTGCTCATGGATGAGCCAGCCTCGGCGCTGGACCCCCTGGCCACCCAGCGGATCGAGGATCTCATCTATCAGCTGAAGCAGGATTACACCATCCTTATCGTGACCCACAACATGCAGCAGGCGGCCCGGATCTCGGACTACACCGCCTTCCTGCACCTGGGAGAGCTCATCGAGTACGGCCCCACCGACACCATCTTCACGAATCCCCTCGAGGAGCGGACCGAGGCCTACGTGACCGGGAGATTTGGATGACACAGGAGCGGCGGAGACACTTCCACGATGCCCTGAACCACCTGCAGGATCGCCTCCTGGAGATGGCCGGACGGGCCGAGGAGCAGGTCCGGAAGGCGGGGGAGGCCCTCCTGAACCGGAATGCCGACCTGGCGAAGGAGGTCCGGAAGGGTGACCACGCGGTGGACACCCTGGAGCAGGAGGTGGACGAGCAGGTGGTGGAGCTGCTGGCCCTTCAGCAGCCCATGGCGGTGGATCTCCGGCGGGTGGTGGTGACCCTCAAGATCGCCAACGACCTGGAGCGGGTGGGGGATCACGCGGTGAACATCTCCAAGGCCACGAAGCGGATGATGGAGTATCCGCCCCTCCCCTATCTCCCCGAGGTGGGCGAGATGCTCAGCATCGCCCGGGGGATGCTGGCGGATTGCCTGGCCGCCTACGTGGCCCGGGATCCGGAACTGGCCCGGGACGTCCATGCCCGGGACGACCGGGTGGACAACCTGCGGCGGTCGCTGTACCGGATCCTGGTGAGCCACATGCTGGAGGAGCCCCGGCGCATCTCCCCCGCGCTGGAGATGCTCCTGGTGTCCCAGAACATCGAGCGCATCGCGGACCTGGCCACCAACATCGCCGAGGATGTGGTCTTCCTGGTGGAGGGGAAGCCCATGCGGGACCGTTCGGCGGAGTAGTTCCGGGGCGGCAGTTGATCCCGGCCCCTGGCGCCCGTCCCCCATCCGACCGCCTCTCGATGCCGGGAGCGGCGGCTGCGTTCACCGTCCCCTCGGGGAGTTGGCCAACGTCCGCCGCCCGGTTAGCCTTTTCCCATGACCACTCCACAGCTCCTGGAGGAGATCCGGCGGCGCCGGACCTTCGCCATCATCAGCCATCCCGACGCCGGAAAGACCACCCTCACGGAGAAGCTCCTCCTCTACGGCGGGGCCATCCACCTGGCGGGGTCCGTGAAGGCCCGTCGCGCGTCCCGGCACGCCGCCTCGGACTGGATGGCCATGGAGCAGGAGCGGGGGATCTCCGTCACCTCCAGCGTCATGCGCTTCGAGTACGGCGGATACCTCCTGAACCTCCTGGACACCCCGGGGCACCAGGACTTCTCGGAGGACACCTACCGGACCCTGGTGGCGGCAGACGCCGCCGTGATGCTCCTGGACAACCGGAAGGGGGTGGAGGAGCAGACCCGGAAGCTCTTCAACG
>CAYQVI010000388.1:0-2823 GCA_964420725.1 uncultured Gemmatimonadaceae bacterium
GACCTGGAGTCCCGGGAGGACATGGGGATGACCAGTCGCCACCCCCGGTGGGCGCTGGCCTACAAGTTCGAGCCCCGGAAGGAGGTCACCCGCATCGAGCGGATCGCCCTGCAGGTGGGGCGCACAGGCGTCCTCACCCCGGTGGCGCTGCTCCTCCCGGTGGAGGTGGGGGGGGTGACGGTGTCCCGGGCCACCCTCCACAACCGGGAGGAGCTGGAGCGGAAGGACATCCGGGAGGGGGATCTGGTGCGGGTGCAGCGGGCCGGGGACGTCATCCCCCAGGTGGTGGAGCGGATCGAGGAGCCAGGGCGGGAGCGGCGGGAGCCTTTCGAGATGCCCACCGCCTGCCCCGCCTGCGGGACCCCGCTGGAGCGGTCGGGGCCCTTCACCCGATGCCCCAACAGCTTCGGGTGCCCGGCGCAGTTGAAGGCGGCGCTGGTGCACTTCGGGGGGCGGGAGGCGCTGGACATCGAAGGGCTGGGGAAGGAGACCGCGGCCCTCTTCGTGGAGCAGGGGCTTGTGGGGGAGCTGCAGGACCTGTTCGACCTCACCGCCGATCAGCTCCGGGAGCTTCCGGGCTTCGCGGAGAAGTCCGCCACCAACCTGGAGGAGGCCATCCGGAAGCGGAGGCGCACCGAGCTGCGGCGCTTCGTCTTCGGGCTGGGGATCCCGGAGGTGGGGGTGGCGGTGGCCCGGGACCTGGCCCTCCACTTCGGCTCCTTCGAGGCGATCCTGGATGCCGGTCGGGAGGAGCTGGAGGGGGTCCACGGGATCGGTCCCCGGATGTCGGAGGCGATCCGGGACTTCCTGGACGACCCCCGGCGGCGGGAGTCCATCCTGGCCCTCCGGTGGCGGATGGAGGAGCTGGAGGTGCCGGCCGGGCCGGTGGCTTCCGAAGGTGTGCTGCTGGGGAAGTCCGTGGTCTTCACGGGAACGCTCCCCACCCTCTCCCGTGGAGAGGCCCGGGAGAGGGCGGAGGGCGCCGGAGCCCGTGTGGTGGGATCGGTGAGCAAGGCCACCGACCTGGTGGTGGCCGGCGAGGAGGCGGGGTCCAAGCTGGAGAAGGCGCAGGCGCTGGGGGTGCCGGTGGTGGATGAGGCCGCCTTCCTGGCCCTCCTGGCGGGGGACCCACCGGCCGGGGACCCGGTGCTGGACCTCTTCGGCGAAGGAGGCCCCGATGGAGAACGGTGAGTTGACCCGGGTCCTGGAGGATCTGGGGGACCTCCTGGAGATCCAGGGGGCCAACCCCTTCCGGATCCGGGCGTACCGGAACGCCGCCTCCGTGGTGCAGGAGCTGGCCCGACCCATCCGGGAGATGGTTGCCGCCGGGGAGGATCTCACCACCCTTCCGGGGGTGGGGAAGGACATCGCGTCCTACCTGGAGGAGCTGGTCCGGACGGGCCGCCTGAGGCGGCTGGAGGAGCTGGAGAAGGAGGTGCCCCGCTCCCTGGTGGAGCTGGTGAAGCTCCCGGGGGTGGGGCCGAAGAAGGCATGGAAGCTCTGGACGGAGCTGGATGTGGCCACCGTGGACCAGCTGGAGGAGGCCCTCCAGGCGGGGCGGGTGCAGACGCTGGAGGGCTTCGGGAAGCGGAGCGCAGAGAAGATCCTGGAGGCCATCGGCCGCCACCGGAGTCGGCAGGGACGCTTCCTCCTCTCGGAGGCGGACGAGCTGGTGCGCCCCCTGGTGGAGCGGCTGGCGGCGGTCCCCGGGGTGGAGCAGGTGGAGGTGGCGGGGAGCTGGCGCCGTCGACAGGAGACGGTGGGGGATGTGGATCTCCTGGTCCTCTGCGAGTCGGACCCGGCCCCGGTGATGGAGGCCTTCACCACGGCTCCCGGGGTGGAGCGGGTGGAGGCGTCAGGGAGCAAGAAGAGCCGGGTGGTCCTCCGGTCCGGGCTCCCGGTGGACGTCCGGATCCTCCCCCGGGAGTCGTACGGGGCGGCGCTGCACTACTTCACCGGCTCGAAGGAGCACAATGTGGCGCTCCGGACGCTGGCTGTCCGGAAGGGGCTCCGGGTGAGCGAGTACGGCGTCTTCCGAGCCCCGGCGGGGGTGGATCCGGACTCCCTTCCCCCCGGGGAGGGGGAGCAGGTGGGAGGGGCCACCGAGGAGGAGGTCTTTGCCGCCGTGGGGCTCCCCTGGATCCCGCCGGAGCTCCGTCGGGGGAGGGGGGAGTTGGAGGCGGCACGGGAGGGGAGGCTGCCGGAGCTGGTGACGCTGGCCGACATCCGGGGGGACCTGCAGATGCACACCACCTGGAGCGACGGAGCCAACAGCATCGAGGAGATGGCCCGGGCGTGCATGGCGCTGGGGTACTCCTACCTGGCCCTCACCGACCACTCCGGGGGGCAGCTGGCCATGGTGCAGGGGCTCACCGTGGAGAAGGTCCGGGGGCAGGCCCGGGAGGTGGCAGAGGTGCAGGAGCTGCTGGAGGGCTTCACCCTCTTCCGGAGCTGTGAGGTGGACATCCTCCGGGACGGCTCGCTGGATCTTCCGGACGAGATCCTGGCGGAGCTGGACATGGTGCTGGTTTCGGTGCACGCCCACCTGGAGCTGGACCGCACCCGCATGACGGACCGGGTGATCCGGGCGCTGGAGAATCCGCTGGTGGACATCCTGGGGCACCCCACCGGGCGGATCCTGAACCGCCGGGAGCCCCACGCCATGGATGTGGAGGAGGTGCTGAAGGCGGCGGCGGAGCTGGATGTGGCCGTGGAGTTGAACGCCAGCCCCCACCGCCTGGACCTCCGGGACGTCCATGTGGAGCGGGCCCGGGAACTGGGGGTGGCGGTGGTCATCAGCACCGACGCCCACTCCACCCAGCA
>CAYQVI010000389.1:0-2769 GCA_964420725.1 uncultured Gemmatimonadaceae bacterium
CTGGAGGGGACCTCTTCCACGTAGTTGGTGCGGTCGGTGGTGGTGCTCCCGTTGGCGGCCGCCCCCACCGACTCCAGGAGCTGATCGAACTCCCCGGGGGGGACGTTCCCCGACCCCTCGAACATGATGTGCTCGAAGAGGTGGGCGAAGCCGGTACGCCCCGGGCGCTCGCTGGAAGAGCCCACGTGGTACCAGAGGTTCACCGCCACCACCGGAAGGGAGCGGTCCGTGTGCACCACCACGGTGAGCCCGTTGTCCAGGGTGAACTGCGTGTAGGGGATGTGGAGATCCATGGGGGGCGCGGTCTGGGCAGCGGCAGGAGCCCCGCCCACCCAGAGGGCAGGCAGGACGGTGAGAAGGGTCATCCCGGAGCGTCCGGGGGAACGGGCCATCAGGGGGGTGTCCTCGGAAGAAGCGGCTAGGGGCGCACCATGAGCCGATCGTGCCAGGCCATGGGGAGCAGGGTGGTCCGTAGGAACTCCTCCGCCCCCTCCTCCCCTTCGATCCGCTCCTCTACCGCCGCCGCCACCTGGAGGTCCGTCCCCACCGCGGTCATCCGCCCCCGCTCCAGCATCTCCCAGGCGGCGGCGTCCCGCCCCAGCACCGCCATGGCCATCGCCGCCAGGAACTGGGCCTCCACGTCGTCGGGGCGCATGCGGGCGCCGGCATCCAGCTGCTCCGCTGCGGACTCCACCCCCTCCTCCGGATCCCCGAACTCCAGCAGGGCCAGCCCCAGGAGCACCCGGGCCCACCCATCCTCGGGATCCAGCGACACCGCCCGCTCGAACTCCATCTCGGCCTCCGGATCCCCCTTCAGCGCCAGCGCCACACCCCGCTCCAGCGCCACCGCAGGGTCCTCGGGGTCCAGCTCCTTGGCCGCGTCCAGCTCCCGCATGGCCTCCTCGCTCATCCCCTCCCGGGCCAGATAGGCGCCGTAGAAAAGGCGGGCCTCGGGGAGGGTGGGGGCCATCAGGGCGGCGGAGCGGAGCGCGGGCTCGGCGGCGGGATCGTCGAAGGCCGCCACCCCGTTGCCGGCCAGCGCCAGGATGAGGGGATCCTCCGGGGCGGCTTCCAGGGAACGCCGGAACAGATCATAGGCGATCCCCTCCTCCCCCATCTCCCGCTCCGCGATCCCCGCCCAGCAGAGGAACTCCGCGTTGTCCGGGTGGCCTTCCAGCGCTTCATGGAGGAGGGTGGCCATGGCCTCCCACTCCTCGGACTCACCCAGCTCCAACGCCTGCTGGAGGATCTCTTCCAGGTCCTGCATCGGTGCCGAATCCCGTTCGAAGGAGGGTGCGGGGCGGGACGCCCCGGAGGGTGGAATATAGCAGTGTGCCGGAGGATGGGATTCAGCGATCCCGGAGCCAGTGCTCCAGCTGCTCCATGGCCTGGATCCAGAACTGGAGCAGGGGTCGATGCGATGGATGGGTCACGGTAGCCAGCGCCCGGACCCGGGTCAGATCCGCCCCGATGGAGTCGTCGGTGGCATCCCGCCAGAGGCGGTAGAGCTCCCCCTCGTCCAGGGGGTGCCAGCTGCTTCCGTCCGGGGGTGGGGGGTCCCCGTCTTGCCCCCCCTCCACCGGGGCCCCTATCCTCCCCGCCGCCGGCCGCTCCGCGAACCCCGGAGGCACCGGCTGCAGCACCGGAGCCAGTCCACCCCTCCCCGCGCCGGACCCATCGCCATGCGCCGCTCCCCGCTCCCCCTCCCTCCGGGAACCGGACCCCTCCTCGCCCTGCTGGTGCTGGCGGTGGGAATCGCCGGACCCGTCGGGGCCCAGGAGGGATCGTCTCACTTCGATCTGCTCCTCCGCGGCGGCAGGGTGCTGGACGGGACGGGAACGCCCTGGTTCAGGGCCGATGTGGGGATCCGGAATGGTCGCATTGCGGCGGTGGGGCTCCTCCCCGGGGCCACGGCCGATCGTGTGGAGGATGTCACTGGTCGCACCATCACCCCCGGCTTCATCGATATCCATTCCCATGCGGACGACAACACCCGCGCCCCCAACATCCGGGATCCGGATCTGCGTCGGAAGGCCGCTCCCAACCTGGTGGCACAGGGGATCACCACGGTGGTGGTGAACCACGACGGACGGTCCCCGTGGCCCATCCGGGACCAGAGATCGACGCTGGAGCGTGAGGGTGTGGGACCGAATGTACTCCTCATGGTGGGCCATGGAGAAGTCCGTAGACGTGTGATGGGAGACGACCACCGCCGCCCGGCCACCCCGCAGGAGGTGGATCGCATGCGTGAACTGGTGCGCCAGGCATTGCAGGAAGGGGCCGTGGGGCTGTCGGCGGGGCTGGAATACGCCCCGGGTCGTTGGTCCACCACCGACGAGGTGGCGGCGCTGGTGGAGGAGCTCCTCCCCTGGGACGGCGTCTACATCTCCCACGAGCGGAGTGAGGGGGCGGACCCCATGTGGTTCTGGCCCAGCCGGGACGAGCCCTCCCCCCCCACCCTCCTGGACGCGGTGGAGGAGACCATCGAGATCGGGCGCCGGACCGGAGCCCGCGTGGTCGCCTCGCACATCAAGGCGAAGGGGGAGCACTACTGGGGCTCCAGCACGGGGGCCATCCGGATGATCGAGGCCGCCCGGGCGGAGGGGGTGCGGATCTGGGCGGACCAGTATCCCTACGCTACGTCGGGCTCCGACGGAAACACCGTCCTCATCCCCGGTTGGGCGCTGGCCCGGCAGGAGGGGGAGTCCTTCCCCTCCGCCCTCCGGCGCACCCTGTCCGACCCGGTGGCCGCCGGGGAACTCCGCCGGG
>CAYQVI010000390.1:0-2767 GCA_964420725.1 uncultured Gemmatimonadaceae bacterium
GTACCAGCGCATCGCCATGTACCCGTTGGTGCTACTGCTGGGAGTGGCGGCGCTGGTGGGGGATCGGCGGATCTGGAGGTACGTGCTTCCCCTCTCGTTGACGGGGCTGGCCATCTCCATCTACCACGTGACCATCCAGTATCAGCCCACCCTGGGGGTGGTGAGTTGCTCGGCCGAGGCCCCGTGCACAGCCCGGTATCTCCACGTCTACGGCTTCGTGTCCATTCCGGTCATGGCCGGGGCGGCCTTCCTGCTTGTGTCGGCGCTGGTGGCGTTGGTGGGGCTGGCTCCTTCCCCGGTAGAGGGTTCGGAGTTGGAGGAGAAAGGATGACGGCCCCGGGCGTCTCAGCCCCCGTCCGCCCCCCCCGGGGCCACGATCCCTCGCCCGGTGAGGCCCGAGAGGGCCACCTTCAACTGGGACCCCCGGCTCGTTCCCAGCAGGATCCGGCTTCCGTCTCGGAGGACCAGCTGGAGTCCCGTGCTCCCCGCCACCGTGTAGGCCCGTCCCCCGCGCCCCACCCGGATCCCCCACCCGCCGAACTCCCGGATCGGGCGATGGCTCCGGACCCAGGCCCGCTCCACCTCGGTCCAGGGGATGCTGCGCTCGTGGCGATGGATGGGGAAGAATCGGAAATGGACCCCATCCTCGTCCACCCGGGTCTCCAGCCTGAGCCACCAGAAGGAGGCCATCACCAGGAGGAGGACCCCTCCCCCCACCACCAGTCCCCGGAGCGTGGCCGGGTCGGAGCCTGGTCCGCTCTGCAGCAGTGTCGTCAGGGCGAACCCCACGGCTCCCAGAAGCGGAATCCAGAGCAGGGGCTGCCGGAATCGCTGCGTCTCGCGGAAGAGCGGGGGGTGGCGATGCGTGTCCATGGCGTGGAAGGGTGGAGGGTGGAGCCGCGCCTGCCGGTGTCCTCTCAAGGATACGCCCCCCCCCCGGCGACCCTTCAATGGACCCTCCGATGACCGGACCATCCACCGGATCGGTGCGGGTCCTGGCCGCCGTGGTCCGGAGGGGGGAGCGCTTCCTCCTCTGCCGCCGTCCCCTTGAGAAGAGGCATGGAGGCCTCTGGGAGTTTCCAGGAGGGAAGATGGACCCCGGGGAGGATGAGTCCACCGCCGTGGCCCGGGAACTCCGGGAGGAGCTGGATGTGGAGGTGGCCTCCGTGGGTCCGGTGGAGTGGCGGATCCGGGATGCGGGATCCCCCTTCGTCATCGAGTTCGTCCCGGTGGCGATCCGGGGAGAGCCCCGGTGCATCGAACACCTGGCGCTGGAATGGGTGACCTCGCTGGAGAGCCGGGGACTTCCCCTGGCCCCTGCGGATCGCCGCTACCTCCTGGTGCGGACCCTCCGGGAGGAGGTGGAGGAGTGCATGCGGGGACACGGTGTCACCACCGCGCTGGTCCACGGATCCACGGCCCGGGGGGAGGACCACCCAGGGAGCGACCTGGATCTCCTGGTGGCCTTCGAGGCCGGCCGTAGCCTGATGGATCTGGTGGCGCTGCAGCTCGATCTCCAGGACCGGCTGGAGCGGCGGGTGGATCTCGCGACGCCGGCCGGGGTGGGGAAGGGGCTGGCCCGGAACATCCTGTCCGAGGGCCTGCTGCTCTTCGGTGAATCCACATGGCCGGAGCTGCTCCGGCCCCGCCTCCAGGGGGGAGAGGATCCATGAGGTGCTGTCGCGGGAAGGTCGTCCTGGTTCTCCTCCTTCTCCTGCTCCCCGGCGGGGTATCCCCGGTCCAGGCCCAGGAGCGGTCGTCGCAGGACGTCGCGCTGGAGAAGGTCCTGGCCCACTTCGGGGTCCGGACCATCCTGGCGGGGGCCGGTGCCCAGGTCTGGGCCCGGGTCTCCGAGGTGGCGGCCACCCTCCCGGCCCCGGAGGAGGCCCGGATCATGGATGCCGTCCGGGAGGAGTTCACCCTGCAGCACCTCTACGGGGATGTGATGCAGGTGCTGGAGTCCGAGGGGGGGGAAGGGGAGGCCCAGGCCCTCTGGTCGCACCTGGAGAGGGGAGCCACGGCGGAGGTTCGACGCCTCGGCGGGGAACAGGTGCTGGAGGGCTCCTTCGACGACTTCACCCGGCGCCTCCAGGACAACCGGCCGCCCCGGGACCGGTTGGATCTGGTCCTCCAGTGGACCGAAGCCCAGGGAACGGTGGACTTCCACCTCCTGGTGGGGGAGTCGGCCCGCAGGGCCGCCCATGCCGTGCTGAACGCCGGGCTCCAGGCGGGGGTGCCGTACGAGTCGCTGGGTGAGCTGGAGCTCCTGGATCTCCGGGAGCGACTGGCCGCGGGAGCCTTCCTCTCCCACCTGAGGGAGTTGGAGCCGGTCTCCGACTCGCTCCTGCAGGCGGCGCTGGGGGAGGCCTCCTCGTCGCCGGAAGTGGCCTGGTGGAACGACGTCTACGGGCTGGCGGTGGGGGTGGCGCTCCGCCGGGCAGGGGAGCGGACGGCGGGGCGGCTGGGGGCGGGGGTGGAATCCCCGCGGTGATCGGCCTGGTGGAGGAGAAGCGGCGGGCCCGGGCCGCGATGAAGGCACTCCTGGAAGCGGTCCACCCCCAGGCCCTCCTGGACGCCGGCGAGGCGGTGGCGGGACATCTCCGCCCCCTCTTCCGGGAGGTGGCCCGACAGGCCCCGGGTTCCGCCGTGCCCCTCTTCGCCGGCCTCCGGGGAGAGATCGCCACCGGCCCGGTGGACGACCTCCTCCGGGAGCTGGGGCTCACCCGGGCGCTTCCTGTCATCGTGGGGGACGACCTGGAGTTCCGGG
>CAYQVI010000391.1:0-2755 GCA_964420725.1 uncultured Gemmatimonadaceae bacterium
CCGGAGGGTGCGGGTGCCACCGGGAGCGATCCGGTGCGCACCCGCGTCCACGGGGTCAGCATCGCGGCCGGTCCGGGCCCACGATCTCGGAGTTCAGGACCAGGAGCTCCCGCCGGAGCTCCCGCAGGACGAAGGCGTTGAGTTCGCCGCCTCCTCAGCCGCCGGGGCGTGGACGGGTACGGCCCCGGGCGGGATCCTCCCGCACGGGCCAGCGGGCGTCGTTGTCCTGGACCATCCAGGGCGCGCTCATCGCCGGTGCGCCTTCCCCGGCCTGTCCCTGCACCGCCGCCGGCTGCGAGCCGTGGAGCCCCAGTCCGGACCGCACAGCAGCGTCCCAGTCACCCACAAAGGCCCACCAGTTGGTCATCCAGCCACTGGGATGCGGAATGCGATTCCCCCGTCCCGGGAAGTTCTGCATCCAGTAGGTGTACCACTGGGACTCCTCTCGCTGATGGAAGTCCTGCGCCCCGGGCCACGGGTAGACCAGGTCGTACCAGGTGCTCCGGGTGATCAGCTTCTTCTCGCCGTTGCCGTCGGGCCTCCAGTCCTCGATATCGGCCGGAACGGAGGCGGTGTTGTGGTAGTCGTAGTGCTCCACGGTGTTGGGCGGCATGTGGGTCCACCCCACCCGACCCGTGACGAACTGGTTGGAGCTGTTCTGGCCCACAAAACTCCGCCAGAAGAGCCGGGAGTTGCCGTCCTGTCGCTGGTTCACCCAGGAGAACATGGCCTCCATCTGATGCCCCACGTTGTGCATGGCTTCCGCCTGGCTGCGGCGGTAGGCGATCCCGTACACGATGTAGGTGTGGTCGACGATGGGGAGGTCATTGGGGTCCCGGTCGCTATTGGAGATGTCCCCCGTGGTGGGGCTGGCCATGTTGGATTCCCAGCCCGCCCGGGCGTCGGCGGCGGCGTGGATGGCTGGATCGAAGGAGGGGAAGCTGGAATCGAAGCCGCTATCGCAGTACCAGACCTCCCGGACCCCTTCGTTCCGGATGCGGTCCAGGATCCCATCGCTCCTGAGAATCCGGTCGTAGTCCACGAACCAGCCCCCGCTGCTCGCTCGCTTCGTCGAAGCCGGAGCGTGCTCGTAGACGAAGAGTTGCTCCACGATCCGGTATCCCAGTGCGGGGAGCGCCGCAGGGTCCTTGTACCCCCGGAAGCGGCTCCCCTCCTCGGCCATCATCTTCCGGCGGCGGGTGAATTCGAGGCAGCGGGTCTGGATGGTGTCCAGGGAAAGGGGGTTGAGCCACCAGAAGTCCGGGGCCTTCCGGATGTCCCCGTTCACCCCATCGGCGGTGGGGATGTAGCCCACCAGGATCACCGGGATCTCCCACTGCGCTCCGGGGGCAGGCGTGGCCACCTCCGGGCTCACCGGAACCCGGAGTGAGCGCACCACCTCCACCTCCCAGGAGGCCGAGATCCCCCCTGCGGCGGCGTTCAGGGTGACCCGTCCCTCCCGGTGCGACCGGGCTGTACCGTCGGGGGCGACGCTGAGGACACCGGGGTCCGTACTGGTCCAGGTCACGTTCCCAGGGACCACGGAATGGCCCGCGTCTCCCCGCCCCAGGGCCCGTAGGCGGAACTCCACGTCAACCCCCCGGATCCGGTTCCCCGCTCCAGGAGGAGCGAGGATCTCCAGGGAGCGCAGGCCGGTGGAGGGCACGCCCCCCTGCTCAAAGAGCTGCCGGACCTGGGGGGCGGAATAGGATCGATCGTGGATGCGCAGTTCGTCGTACGAAGCGCTGGCCGATTCGTCGGAAGGGTAGGAGGAGCGCCCAAGCCAGGCGCTGGCATCGGGGAAGTCCCGGAGGGCGAGGGGTGCGTCGAAGAACCCCCGGGGTTCACCGTCCAGGTAGAGGGACACCCGGGTGGTGCCCCCCTGCCCTGCCCCTGACGCGATGGTCATGACCACGTGGTGCGGGTAGCCCAGGACGAACGGGGCCATGGTGTCATCCCGTCGGTACTCGGTCCCCCCGATGTTCACGGCACTCCGATTGGAGTTGGCGTTGGTGCCCTGGGACCAACTGATGAAGAGGTTGTTGGCCGGCCCGTTGCCGATGTCGAAGATGCGAGCCCAGTTCCGGACCTCGAGCTGGGAGGCCCAGATCTCGATGGTGGCATCCTGGAAGCGGCTCAGCAGCCGGGGAGGAAGGTCCACGTAGGGGGCGGTGCCCCAGGGGCCGCCGGGGAGTGTGACCCGCCCGCCGGCCACCCTGCCCTGGAGGGCACCCGTCCCCACCAGGCGCGCCTCCGCCCCCCCGACGTCGTCCCGGAGGATCGTCCCGCCGACCCCGCTCTCGCTGAAGGTCCAGCGGTGCACCACCCCCGAAGCCACCGTCCGTCCCACCACGGTCACCGTGGCCGTGCCCTCGATCCCCCCGGCGGCCAGCGCCCGCACCACGGTGCTCCCCGGGACCCGACCGGTGATCACCCCGGACGGCTCCACGGAGGCGACCCCCGGCGCATCGCTGCTCCACTGCAGCGTCTGCCCCGTTACCGGCTCACCCCGGTGGTTCAGGACCCGGGCCTCCACCCGGGAGGTGTCTCCCTCCGACAGCTCCAGGGACGAAGGTGTCAGCTCCACCGCCTGCACCAGGGGGACGACGTTCACCCGGGCCTCCCCGGACACCCCCGCCACCGTGGCGCGGATGACAACGGCCGTGCCCGGAGCGATCCCCGTGGCCACACCGGCGGAGTTCACCCGGACCACCGTCGTGTCCCCGGACGCCCACTGGATGGTCTGCCCCGTGAG
>CAYQVI010000392.1:0-2672 GCA_964420725.1 uncultured Gemmatimonadaceae bacterium
TCCCGGAGGCCATCGACCTCCTGGTGCGCTCGGTGCGGGCAGGGCACGCCCTCCCCGGCGCGCTGAAGGTGGTGGCGGAGGAGGCCCCCGACCCGGTGGCGGGGGAGTTCCAGCAGGTCTTCGACGAGCAGAAGTTCGGACTCCCCGTGGCGGAATCGCTCCTGGGGCTGGTGGACCGGGTGAACATCCTGGACGTGCGGATGTTCGTCACCTCGGTGCTCATCCACCGGGAGACCGGGGGGAACCTGGCGGAGAACCTGGAGGGGTTGGCCCGGGTGATCCGGGAGCGCTTCAAGTTCCGCAGGGACGTGCAGACCCGGACGGCCCACGGGCGGATGACCGGGCTGGTGCTGGCCATCGCCCCGGTGGCCACCCTGGCGGGGTTCCAGCTTGCCAACCCGGAGTACGTGCGTCCCCTCTTCACCCAGACCGTGGGGCAGTACCTGCTCCTGGCGGCCTTCGGGCTCCAGATCCTGGGCTTCCTGGTGATCCGCAGCATGACCACGGTGGAGTTCTGAGCCGGCCATGATCTACGTCATCGTCCTCCTCACCGCCGCCTCCGTGGCCTGCCTCGTCCTGG
Source organism: uncultured Gemmatimonadaceae bacterium (assembly GCA_964420725.1). GTDB lineage: Bacteria > Gemmatimonadota > Gemmatimonadetes > Longimicrobiales > Gaopeijiaceae > CAYQVI01. Next base: position 581 of record CAYQVI010000392.1, read on the forward strand.
GGCTGGCCAACGTGGTGCTGCAGGGACAGGAGAGGGCCGTGCGGGTCCGGCTGAACCAGATCCGGGACGGTGGGGTCAGCCGGGAGGCGGAGGCCCGGCGGCGGCGGCAGGCCCGGCGGGAGTCGCTCCAGACCTTCATGGAGCTCCTGGGGCAGCGGGTCACCCGGGACTCGTTGCGGATCCGGGGGATCCGCAAGCAGTTGGTGCAGGCGGGATACCGGGCCCCCGGCGCGGTGGCCATCTACTTCGGGATCCGGGTGGTGTTCACGGTGGGCTTCGCCCTCCTCTCCATCCCCCTGGCCACGGTCCTCCCCCTGGGTCCCTTCGGGAGGGTGGTGGCGGTGGTGTACCTGGCCCTCGGTGGCTGGATGCTCCCCTTCCTGTACCTGAAGCGGAAGGTGAACCAGCGGGCCCGCTCCCTCCAGAGGGGGCTGGCGGACGGGCTGGACCTCATGGTGGTCTGCGTGGAGGCGGGACTGGGGCTGAACCAGTCGCTCCTCCGGGTGGCGGAGGAGATGGACCGGATCTCCCCTGAGATGAGCGACGAGCTCACCATGGTGACGCTGGAGATGCGGGCGGGGACCCCCCGGGAGGAGGCGCTCCGGAACCTGGCGGAGCGCACCGGGCTGGAGGATGTCCGGGCCTGGGTGGGAGCCATGATCCAGACCGACCGCTTCGGGACCTCCATCGCCGACTCCCTCCGGGTGCACTCGGACACCATGCGGACGAAGCGCCGCCAGCGGGCCGAGGAGGCCGCGGCGAAGCTCACCGTGAAGATGCTCATCCCCATGGTGCTCTTCGTCTTCCCCGCCATGTTCGTGGTGGTGCTGGCCCCTGCGGTGATGGCCATGATGGAGGTGCTCCGGTGAGCCCCCGACACGTGGAGGTCCGGAACCGGACCCGGGACGGCGCGCTCCTGGGGGACCGGATCCGCGTGGCCGATCGCTGGTGGCCTCGCCTCCGTGGGCTCCTGGGACATCCGGCCCCCGGGGAAGGGGAAGGGCTCCTCCTCACCCCCTGCCGGGGGGTGCACATGGTGGGGATGCGCTACGCGCTGGATGTGGTTCTGGCAGATGCCCGGGGGCGGGTGCTGGCCTGCTTCCAGGAGCTGGCCCCGGGGCGCACCACGGGGATGCTCCGGGGAGCCCGTCATGCCCTGGAGGTGCCGGTGGGGACCATCGGCCGCACCGGCACCGTTCCAGGGGACGAGCTGACATGGACCCCGTGACCGACAGCCCCCGCACCCGGGCGCGGAAGACTCCGGGAGAGAGCAGCCGGATTCCCCCGGCGGCTCCGGAGGCGGTCCCCCTCCCCCCCCAGACCTGGGGGGAGATCGGGCTTCCCCACCGCTTCGTCGAGGACCTGATCCTCAAGATGCTCTATCGCCGGGGGGCCATGACCGGCGACGGACTGGCGGATGCCCTGAACCTGCCGTTCTGGGCGCTGGACACCGAGCTTCTGGGGTACCAGCAGCGGCGGATCGTGGAGGTGCGGGGCACGGGGATGCACGGCCGCCGGGGCTACCTCTTCGATCTCACGGCGGAGGGGCGACAGCGGGTCCGGGAGGTGCTTCCGGCGATCCCCTATGTGGGCCCCGCCCCCGTCCCCATGAGCGTCTACAGCGACTGGATGGAGCGGCAGACCCTCCGGAAGGTCCGGGTGGGGGCTGCGGAGGTGGCCCGGGGGTTCGCCGACCTGGTGGTGGATCCCACCCTGATCCGGAGGCTGGGGCCCGCCATCAACGCCGGCCGGTCCATCTTCCTCCACGGCGACGCCGGCAACGGGAAGACGGCCATGGCGGAGCGGATCGCCCGGGCCTACCCCGGGGACGTGTTCATCCCCCGGGCCATCCTGGTGGGGGGGCAGGTCATCCAGCTCTTCGATCCCTCGGTGCACGAGCCGGTGGACCCCGAGCCCCCCCGCTCCGAGTCGGAACTCCTGCGCCCAGCCCCCATCTATGACCCTCGCTTCGTGCGGATCCGGCGCCCCATGGTGACGGTGGGGGGGGAGTTGACGCTGGACCAACTGGAGCTCCGGTGGGACGCCAGCCTGGGGGTCTTCCGGGCCCCGCCGCAGTTGAAGGCGGTGGGTG
>CAYQVI010000393.1:0-2660 GCA_964420725.1 uncultured Gemmatimonadaceae bacterium
GAGCTCATCCCCCACCCGGAGCGTGGTGATGAAGCCCTCGTCCCGGGTGGTGTCCACAGGGGCCGCCGGAGTAGCCCTGGGCCCTGCCGCCACCGGGGTGGCAGGGGAGGGCGTGGCCGCCGCTCCACCGGCACACCCCACAAGGCCCCACGAGAGGGGGAGGAACACCGCCAGGGCCGCAGCCCGCCTGCCAGGAATCCGCATGGCAGGAGCCTAAGCTCCCGGGGGCGGAACGTCGAGGGTCGCCTCCCCCTTTTCCCCGGGACGGATCCCCAGGAACAGGTCGAGGTCGTGGTCCACCTCCGAGTGGCGGACCGTGCGATGTCGAGGCTGGAATCCCACCTCCCCCAGCAGCCGGATCCAGGTTTCCCGGGGGAACACCCCCTCCAGGTGCCGCTCCGACTCCACCCGCACCGGGCCGTCCCCCTCCCGGAGGACATAGACATAGTCGGTGATGTACGTGCAGTCGGAGGGGTCGGGGTCCCACGCCCACTCCAGGAAGCGGAAGGCCCGGCCCTCCCCATCCTGTCCGCCGTGGTCGGTGCCCTCCTCGAAGGTCTCCGCGACGAAGTCCGGGGCGAAGAGGGCTACACCCCCCGGTCTGAGGTGGGAGAAGGCCGTCTGGAACACACTCCGCAGATCCTCCTCCGTGGTCATGTAGCCGATGGCGTCGTGGACGAACACGGCGTCGAAGAGGCGACCTAGCCGCACGGAACGCATGTCTCCCTGGACGTGCTCGCATCCCGGGTTCAGGGTCCGGCTCACGTCCAGCATCCGGGGTGCCAGGTCCACCAGGGTCATCTCGAACCAGGCCCGGAGGTGGGAGGCATTGTTTCCACCGCCGCTTCCCAACTCCAGGAGCGTGCGGAGGGGGGCGGCACCGCTCTCCAGCAGTGCCGCGTGGTAGTGCCCTGCCTCCTCCTCGTAGTCCTCCGGAGCCGAGAGCACGGGCCACCAGTGGGCGAATTCGTCGTACATGCGGGGAAGGGTCATGGACGTTCCATCGGGGGGGAGTTGGAACCGGCCTCCGCCGGCTGCACACCATCCTTGCGCCCTCCGGCCGGGAAGGCTAGAGTAGTGAGAACACCGAACAAACACCGAATCTCCGCCAACCCAGGAGGCCCCCATGACCGACGCCACATCCCCCCCGTTCATCTCCACCAGCGCCCTCCTGGAGCACTGGCAGGGGCACCGCCGTCTCACCAGGCGGGTCATCGAAGCCTTCCCCGACGACCAGCTCTTCTCCTTCTCGCTGGCGTCCATGCGGCCGTTCGGGGAGATCGCCAATGAACTCCTCCAGATGGCGCTACCCATGGTCCGGGGGGTGGCCACGGACACGTGGGAGGCCGGGGGCGCGGCGGAGGCGGCCACCTCGAAGGAGGAGGTCCTGCGGCGCTGGGACGAGAGCACCCTGGGGATGGACGAGATCTGGAAGGACATCCCGGCCGCCCGGTTCCACGAGGTCATCACGGCCTTCGGGCAGTACACCGGCCCCACCAACGAGCTGATCCTGTACGGGGTGGACAACGAGATCCACCACCGGGGGCAGGGGTACGTCTACCTCCGTGCGCTGGGGATCGAGCCGCCGCCGTTCTGGGAGAGGGACTGAGACCGGAGGCGGGAGATCAGGGGTCGGGCGGATCCTCCCCGGAGGGCGGGTCCTCCCGGTTGCGCATGTGCTCCGCCACACCCCGGAAGCGGTCCCTGAGGTACTCCCGGAGCATCTCCGGCATCTCCTGCTCGTCCAGGGCCCGCTCCATGCACCACATCCACTGGTCCCGCTGGGGACCGGCAATGGGGAAGGGGAGGTGGCGGGCCCGGAGCATGGGGTGTCCGTACCGCTCCACGTAGAGGGGCGGCCCCCCCATCCACCCGGTGAGGAACAGGAAGAGCTTTTCCCGGGAGACCTTGAGGCTCCGGGCGTGCATGGCCCGGATCTCGGCGGCCTCCGGGGCGGTGTCCATGAGATCGTAGAACCGGTCCACCAGGCGGCGGACCCCCTCCTCTCCCCCGATCAACTCGAAGGGGGTGACGTGGGTGTCTTCGCTCAAAGCCCCACCCTCTCTCCACGCAGTGCGATCCGCATACCTGTGTCTACAACACGATTCCACTCCGGGGTCCCGGGCCACCCCACGGGGTTCGTGCGATTGAGGTGGATGAACCGGACCTTCCGACGCTCGGAGAGGGGGAGGGGACCGAAGCGGTCCAGGCTCTCCTCCACAAAGGGGTGGGGGATCTCCGACATGGCGCGCCCGGGGATCTCGCCATCTCCGAAGAAGGTGGCGTCCAGGTAGGCCGCATCCACCCCGGCAATGACGTCCTCGATGCGTGTCCCCAACGCATCCCACGCCTCCCACTTGTCGATGTCCGGGAGGAAGAACACCGAGCGCTGCGGGCCGCTGATCCTGAAGCCCACCGTCTCCGAGTACTCGTCCCGGTGGGGGACCAGGATCGGGGTCACCTGGATCCGCTCGTTCAGTCGGGTGGGGAGCCCTGCCGCCAGTGGACGGAGCTCGATGTTCTCCAGAGCCACGAGCTGGTCCCAGGGTCCGTTCTCCCGGAGGAACTGCTCCATCCGGGGCATGGCGTACACCGGGACCCCCCTGGCGCCGATGATCTCCCGCCCCAGGTGGATGAGCCCCGTGTAGTGTCCCACATGG
>CAYQVI010000394.1:0-2657 GCA_964420725.1 uncultured Gemmatimonadaceae bacterium
CGCTACCGTCCCCCCGCCGCCACTCCCGGCCGCACCCTGACCCGATCGTAGGTGAAGAGCTCCACCAGGAGCCCCCCGGGCCCATCGCGGTGGAAGTCGACCTCCCAGGTGCCGTTGACCGCACCGTGGCTGAAGGACTGGAGCTGGACCGGGGCTTCGCCCGGAGCGGGGGTGAAGTCCTTCCGGAACACCGTGCCGTCGGGGGCGGTGGCGGTGATGCTGTACTCTCCGGGTTCGTCCTGGAATCCCACGTTCCAGAGGACGAGAGAGAGGCTTCCGTGACGTCCAGGGGTGTCCACCTCGACGACGTTCGTGGGCGCCGCAGAGCCCACCTCGTGGTGCGCTGCTCCCTGGGGCGGTGACTCCATCATCCCCAACCGGATCCCTGAGAAGGACAGGACCTCCCCGGGATAGTCGAACCCGTGTCCCGTCACCCGGAAGTTCAGTCTGAGGGCGTCTTCCCTGAACTCCGTGATCATGCCCATGTCGGCATCGTAGGTGAGCTCGATGCGCTCCCGCTCCCCGGTCATGACCACCCAGGCGCGGTTCCCCTCCACCCGGATCACCTCGGCCTCCACGACCCGACCATGGAAGTCCGCCGACCAGGTGCGCCCGAGCTCCAGGGGGAACCGGAGGGCCTCGAAGTCGTCCCACATGACCCGCCAGGCGAAGGTGGCCAGGTCCAGGTCACCCAGAGGCGGGATGTGGACCAGCAGGAAGTCATCGGTGAACTCGTCCGGGGGAATCCCGATCACCGCCCGGTCCCCTGACCGCTCCGTGACCACCAGGGTGGTGGGGATCACCACACCCACCAGCGTCGGATCCACCTCCACCGTCCACCATTCCCCTGGCTGCAGGTCCGGGGGTGACTGCAGACTCCGTCCGGTTGCCTCTGCCGTGCCGGCGGAGCCCCGGGCACTCCCCTCCCCGGACTCCGCAGCAGGGGCGCAGGCCGTCAGGAACGGGGCCAGCGCCAGTGCCAGCACGGCGAGGACGGGGCTTCCAGGGGATTCGGTGGCGGGCATGGTCCGTTCCTCAGGAGGTGGATGCTTGGTGATGGTCAACCAACATGCCCGGCTCATGCCGGGACCCGCCAGACTGGAGGGGGGTCGGGGGGGACACGTCGGGATCCACAGAAGTGCTTCTTCGAATACGCTTCGTCGCTCATGGCCGTGTTCCAGGGGGACGTCCTCCAGAACGGCACCTTGGGCGTACGAGGCCCCTTCACACATGGCGTCGAGCTCACTGTTGAGCTATGTTCATGGTTCGTGAACCTTGAACCCTCCGCGATTCGATGAGCTTCTCTCAGGTTTCCCTTCGGCCCCACGACATCTGCGTTGCACTCCAACTGGTGCTGACGCCCGAATTCTCCTATCGGGATCTGGCTCGAGATGTGGGCCTGAGCCTGGGCGAGGCGCACAACTCGGTGAAGCGCCTGCAGCAGGCCCGTCTCTTCATCGCCGATCTCGGAAAGGTACACGTCCCGGCACTCCTGGAGTTGCTCGTCCACGGGGTTCCGTACGTCTTCCCTGGTCAGCTCGGGCCGGACACCCAGGGAGTCCCCACCGCGCATTCCGGTCCCGCGCTGGCCGATCAGATTTCCAGCGTCGATGCCACGGTCTGGCCCCATATCGATGGCGAGGTGCGGGGACAGTCCCTGGTTCCCCTGTGTGCCTCGGCTCCTGATCTGGCCAGGCGCAATCAGGATCTCTATCGGTGGCTCACCCTCGTGGATGCCCTGCGAGTCGGACGAGCCCGTGAGCGTAGGCTTGCCGATGAGATTCTCCGCCGGGAGATCCGGCAGGGAGGGACCGGTGCGTGATGCTGCCTCGGTCAATCGGACCGTGCTCCTGACGGTGGCACGACGGATCAAGCCCCTTCTGGAAGATGTGGTCTTCGTGGGAGGGCAGGTCACGGAGCTTCTGGTCACCTCTCGGGGAGTCACCCGGGTCCGACCGACCACAGACGTCGACATCGTCGTCAGGGCATCAACCCGGCTCAGGTACAGGGAAGTCGAAGACAGGCTGAGTCGACTGGGTCTGAAGAATGATGTGCGGGAGGGAGCGCCGATCTGTCGCTGGATCACACCAGAAGACTTCGTGTTGGACGTGATGCCCGACAGCAGTGAAGTCCTGGGATTCGCGAATCCCTGGTATGGGGCCGCTCTCGCTCATGCGGCACCCTTCGACCTGGGGGAGGGACTGGTGATCCTGATCCCCAGTGCACCGGTGTTCCTGGCAACCAAGTGGGAGGCCTTCGCGAACCGTGGGAACCGGGACCTACTCGCCAGCCATGACCTGGAGGACGTGATCAGCGTCCTGGCCGGTCGCGCAGCAGTAGTGACCGAAGTGGCGGCCTCGCCACAACCTCTCCGCAACTACCTGGCCCGGCAGGCACGGGAGTTCCTTGCTGAGGCCGATGCGGGCTATGCGGTCCAGGGTGCGTTGCCCGACGCCGAGCGGACTCCGGGGCTGGCGGCCCGGACGCTGAAACGGATGGGGGAGCTAGCGAACCTCGACGGGTAAAGGTGACTTCCGGTCCGGGGTTTCGCCGTGCGGGGCCGTTTCAGGGCTGAACCCGTCGGAGGTCGAACATCGTCGTCACCGCCTCCCGCACCTCCCGGTGCCGGCCCTCACAGGCGATCTCGTACAGCGACT
>CAYQVI010000395.1:0-2656 GCA_964420725.1 uncultured Gemmatimonadaceae bacterium
ACGTCGTCCCGGTACTCCGCCGCCAGCGCCAGCCGGTAGAGGATCTCCACCTGCGCCTCCGCCAGCTCCCGGGTCCGCCCCCGCACCCGCTCCTCCAGCGTGGCGTTGTGGGCCGCCAACGCCCGGTGCAGGTACCGGGTCTCCAGCAGGTTCCGGATCCGCTGCAGCGCCTCGCCGGCCTCGAAGGGCTTGGTGACGAAGTCCCGGGCCCCCGCCGACAGCGCCCGCTCCCGGACCTCCGGGGAGAGGTCGCCGGTGAGCACCAGGATGGGGAGGTAGACCCCGGTGGGGATCCGGGGACGGAGCTGCTCCATCACCTGGAAGCCGTCCATGTGGGGCATGTGGAGGTCCAGGAGCACCAGGTCCGGGGCGTGGAGGTCGAAGAGGGCCGCCACCTCCCGGGGGTCCGTGGTGGAGATGATGTCCACGTACCCGGAGATCTCCAGCAGGCGGGTGAGGACCCGGACGTTGCCGGGCTCGTCGTCCACCAGGAGGATACGGGACCTCGTCAGCTCGGTCCGCTCGACCATTCGTCCTCCGCCAGGATCGTCCGCACGGTGTCGGGCTCCTTCTTCGTGATGGCCGGCACCTTCGCCCCTTCCGCCGGATACCCCGCCACCAGGACCAGGAAGGCCCGCTCCCGCTCCGGTCGCCCCAGGATCCCGTTCAGGAACTTCATGGGGCTGGGTGTGTGGGTCAGCGTGGCCAGCCCCGCGTGATGCAGCGACGCGATGAGCATTCCCGTGGCGATCCCTACCGATTCGGTAACATAGTAGTTCTTCCGGGGGGACCCGTCATCCGCCACCCCCACCGTCTCCGCAAAGATCACGATGATCCAGGGCGCCGTCTCCAGGAACGGCTTCCGGGCGTCGGTGCCGAAGGGGGCCAGCGCCTCCAGCCAGTCGTCGGGGGCCCGGCCCCCGTAGAAGGCCCGCTCCTCCTCCTCGGCGGCCTGCCGGATCTGCCGCTTCACCTCCGGGTCCCCCACCGCCACGAAGTGCCAGGGCTGCCGGTTGGCCCCGCTGGGAGCCGAGGCCGCCCCCATGATGCAGGCGTCGATGATCTCCCGGGGGACCGGCCGGGGGGAGAACTCCCGGACCGTCCGGCGCCGACGGAGCTCGTCCCGGAAGTCCCGGGCGCGATTCCGCATCTCCTCCGGGGGGAGTTCCCGCCAGATCAGGGGATGGAAATCGGGTGTGGGCATCGGTCGACCGGGGCGAGGAACGGGCGCAAGAATGACGACCCTCGTGGTGAGGGTGGACCCCCGGCGCCCGTGGGGTCAAGGCCAGCGACGGAAATGGTCCCCCCCCGGGGGCGCATGAAGGGACACCGGGTGGGGCACGTAGGAGGGGCTGAACGACCCGCGGCTTCCGCATGGGGCCGCCCTCCTCCGGTGCATGGCGCCGGATCCAACCCAGAGCATGGAAACCCACATGCGCGATTCCGCCATGGCCCCGCAGACCCCGTCCCCGGCCGTCCACACCCCCGGACACGCCCTCTCCCTGCTTGCCCTCACCTCGGTACTGCTCCTGGCCGCCTGCGGGGGAGATTCCGCCGAACCGTCCTGGGGCGGGTCGGTCCGGGACAGCGCAGGGATCCAGATCGTGGAAAACCCCGATGAGGGGATCTGGAGCGCCGGAGACACGTGGACGGTGGAGGAGGAGCTGCAGATCGGGGTCATGGACGGCGACCCGGAGTTGCAGTTCGGCGCGATCAACGGGATCGATGCCACACCCGGGGGAGAGATCTACGTCCTGGACTCCCAGGCCTCCCGGGTCCGGGTGTTCGACGCCGACGGGACCCTGTTGCGGGCCTTCGGACAGGCCGGCCAGGGGCCCGGGGAGCTCTCCCAGGCCCCGGCCGGCCTCTTCCTCTCCGGAGAGGGCACGCTCCTGGTCCCGGACATGATGAACCAGAGGATCACCCGCTTCACCCGCGAGGGTGAGGCCTCGGGGAGCGTTCCGCTGGACTTCACGGCCGGCATCCCCATTCTTTTTGCGGCCGGCCCCCAGGGTCGGCTGTACCAGCAGGTCCGGCGCATGACGCTGCCGGGGATGGCCGAGGTGGAGGGGGGGCCCGTGGACCTCCTCTTCGTGCTGGGGAATGATGGCTCCGTGGCGGATACCCTGGCCCGGATGACCCCGGGGGAGAGTTTCTCCTTCGGCGGGGGGGCGCCCTCCATCCGGATCTTTGCCCCCGAGAACCTGTGGACCGTACTCGGGGACGGCGAGCTCGTGTCCGGGAAGAACTCCACCTATTCGCTGGACATCCGGAATCCCCAGGGCCAGCTCACGACCATCCTCCGGCGCGCCTCCACCCGACGGCCCGTCTCCGAGTCGGAGAAGGAGAGCTTCCGGGGGGCCATGCGCTCCGCCTGGGAGAACGCGGGGATGCCCCCGGCGATGGCCGCGCAGATGGAGCAGGTGGTGGAGTTCGAGGAGACGTGGCCGGCGCTGGCGGCCCTTCTGGCCGGACCGGAGGGGACGCTCTGGGTGCAGCGGGTGGACCCCGAAACCGCCATCGACCCCGCCGCCTTCGAGGATCTCCAGAACCTCCAGGTGGGAAGCCCCGCCTGGGACGTCTTCGACGCGGAGGGGCGCTACCTGGGGATCGTGGAGATGCCCGAGCGCTTCACCCCCCGGCGGGTGGTGGGGGA